>NZ_FYDU01000001.1:135224-615728 GCF_900187575.1 Pseudomonas sp. Irchel 3A5
CCCTTTGGAGTCTCGCACGTGGGCGATGGTCGGGGCCTCCATCGCGTTTACGGTAAAAGACCAAGCCTGCGACACCAACTGCCCCCCACTATTTTTCGCCGTAATCCGGTGTTCGGTCTCCGTCAATCCTGACAACGTTAACGTCCAGCTTCCGTCACTTTCCGACATTATAGTTTCAACAGGATAAGCGCCGTCAGATACATCCAGAGTCACGCCAGAACCCGCGATGCCAGATATCGTCAGCATGTTGTCAGGGGTTTCACCGCCATCGGGGACATCGCCGCTGGCACCGGTCACTTTCAAGATAATCGGTTGAATTTCTGTATCCACTGCCTCGACAGTGAGATTGAGCGCCATAGAAGGCTGCGTAGCGCCTGAGCGAATGACCGTGTAAATAACTTCAATAGTCTTGCCTGAGGCATCTACAACGGCTTCGCGCGGCACCAGAAAATCTACCGCCCCGCTTGGGTTACCCGGCTTGGGAGCCACCAGATCACTCCGGCCATCCCAGGATAAAAGAATGAGATCAGTGTCGAGCATCGCGTACGACACACGCACCGTTGCTCCGTTAACGGCGTCGTTAGGGTCGAGTGTTCCGCTTGGGGCCTCTACCACAACGGGTTCCGGATAATAAAATTCTACCGTTAGATCAAGTGCAGTTGACGGTTCCGCAGCACCTGCGCGAATAACCGTGTAAATAACTTCAATTGTCTTGCCTGAGGCATCTACAACGGCTTCGCGCGGCACCAGAAAATCTACCGCCCCGCTTGGGTTACCCGGCTTGGGAACCACCAGATCACTCCGGCCATCCCAGGATAAAAGAATGAGATCAGTGTCGAGCATCGCGTACGACACACGCACCGTTGCCCCGTTAACGGCGTCGTTAGGGTTGAGTGTTCCGCTTGGGGCTTCAACAACTGTGGGTTGTGGATAATTTGCGTTCATTTGATTCACCTTCCTTGCATGAATTAAAAACATCCCTATCAAAATCGAAATTAAATTTGTGTAATTGAAATGATTCACGGAGGAAGCGAGCCTTACAAATTTGTAGGCTGATACGCCACCTCACGAATAAATTCGCGCCTACGGGACTCATGTTTACTGCACGGCAGCGCGGTATCGACGATGCCTCAGGGGTTAGCATTGACTACCAGCGCGTTATTCACAACTGTTAGAAATAACAGTGCTCATACGTATTAGAAGCTTCAAAACCTTTTGAAATAGCGAATCACTATACTTGTAATCAGATGACTCATTGGCCACAAATACCAACTGCACGCCCTGCTCGTCTACCCCCCCAACCCTGCAAACCTGCCACTGCGCAAATGGCTGACGTATAGCGTGCTGCCGAGATTGCGTTACGGTCAGCTAACACTTGATCACAACTGCCCGACACCTGGGGTGCTGGAATGGAATACCGGCGAACTCAATGTGATGCATTGGCAGGATGCTACATTCTCTGCCTCTGCGTCGTCAGACATACTGCTCTCTTGACTGAAAACAGGTCCTGCTGCATCGCCAGGGAATTGCAGGCAAAAAGACTTCCTTCGGTAGTGGGGATGCAGAAGATCCCCGCCGTTAATAGGTCGCGCTATCGGCTAACGTCACCCTCGTATGCAGGGTGACGCCGCCGTCGGTGGCCTTTTACGCTCACACCCGGGATAGGAATGTCAGGACCATTCCAAGTTGTCTAATGCGCACCCGGTACCGTCTATGCTTTTTCGGATTATACGAAACTTACAGTAAGCACATGGACGCGAGAGCGTTAGCTCGACCGTAGTCACCATGTGCCTTATCAGAGCATGAAGTTGGATCTCTGCATCATCTGCTGCATAAAACCCGACGCTAGCATCCTCATCAAAAATATGATATGTAAAATTAAAAGTCCTTATCAACCTGCCAAATTCAAAGCGAGGATCATTACCTGAGTATACTTTAAGGGATTTTCCCGAAGGATCAACGGGAGTGCCGGCAGTCGTAATGTGTGGCTTAAGCAAACCGCCCGTCTGTGTAATCAAACACACCAAACCATTGGCAAAACTTATATTCACACCGGTAGGAAGCTCCCCGGGCCCCTGATACCCCTCAAAGTCTTCACGCCCCACCGTCACAACACTGAACGTCCGCCGTTGCGAAACCGGATTATTGGCATATCGGCCTCTCGCCGTAATGATGTAACCCTTCGCGGTCAACCCTTGCAACGTATAGGTCCAGTCGCCATTCCCATCGACCGTGACCTCACCTTTCAACTCGCCATCATCAAGTATCTCCACCCGCTGACCGGCCGCCGCCCTGCCTTCTAATATGACAATGGTGTCCAGCGTTGTACCTTCGGGCTCCACCTCGCCTTTGGAGTCTCGCACGTGGGTGATGGTCGGGTCGGTCGCCACCGCGATCCTGAAGCTACGCTCCATCGACTCCGGGTTATTGCCATAAAGCCCTTTGGCCTTGATGGTGTACGCCTTGAGTGCCAGACCTGTTAATGCAAGCGTCCAGGTCGTATCGGTTGCCGTCACAGTGCCCAGCGAGCTGCCCCCGTCGAAGATCTGCACCGATCTATCTGCAGCGGCGGCGCCGCTCAGGGTCACGCTGGTTCCAAAGGTGGTGCCATCCGGTGGAATCTCAGTACCGCCAGCATCCTTGACGCTGTCAATCGTCGGTGCCGCTGACGCGACGACAGTCAAACTTCGTATACCCGAAACCGGACTGTTGCCGTAGCGCCCGCGTACTTGAAAATTGTGGCGGTTCTCGGTCAGGCCAGTAACGGGCCGTGTCCAGATGCTACTGGCGTTGACAGGTACGTCACCGAGCAAAGCCCCGTCCTGAAAAAGCTCGACCACTTCGTTAGCGGCGGCTGTGCCGCTCAGGGTCACGGTGGTGTCGAAGGTCGTGCCGTCAGGCGCCACCTCCCCTTTGGAGTCGGTAACGGTGGTGATCTCCGGTTTTACAGCGACCTCACCCACGGTAACCACCCACTCGGGTGAATCCACTCCCGCCAGCGTGTCGCGAACGGTAAACACATGCCGCCCCAGTCCGAACGTGTCAGTTAATTCCCACGTGCCATCATCAATGGTCACCGAGGCCGTTGTTAAAAGGTCGCCGTTGTCGTAGAAGAACACCACCGAGTTGGCAGTGCCGCCTCCGGAAACCGTCAGGAGCGGGTCATCAGTGGACTCGCCGTTTGTGACCGGGGCGCCCTTGCTGTCCTTTACATTGGTGATGCTGGAGACAACACGTTGACTATTGATGGGGTATACCTGCATTACGCGAAGTAAGTTTGCTGACGACATCCTAATGTCAGGGTTGATGAATCGGGTTATAGAAAGTATTGGCGAGTAATGACGCTTCAACCACTGTCAGACATGACAGTGGTTAGATTGATTGGAAATATTCAATGGTTGCATTGGTTATTCGGCGCGATTAACACTGTTACCTGAAAGCTTTTCAAGCGCCGTGCCAGGTGCACAAGAGTTCTTTATGAACCTCATCTGTCACAACAAATATTATTTACGCCCGCGATAAATCCGTTTATCGCCAGTGCATAAGGCCTTTGCACGTCCGTTATGCCGGGAGTCGTCTAATACAAAACTCTTCAGCAGTTTCCGGACGCTCAAGGCATCAAACGATATCGCCGAAAATAAGAAGACCACATGATTGACTTCCGGGCATGCTACCTGACGATATACATACCCGCTGTGAATAGCTTGGGATTCGTATCCCCCGTGAGATCGAACTACCTTATCCGCTCATCCTTTATCAAGAACAAGCCAATTCACACATTACCCCATTTTATACGATATATATAAACCCCCCGATCCTCGGAAATTATCTCGTCGCCGATAAAAACCACAAAGTACCTACAGCGCTTCAGTAGCCGGACGTTAATCGTGCACCAAGAAGAACTGTCAATTTTCCTAGATTCTATTGGTTGATCATTTACATCAAAGAATGTGACACTGTTCGACTTTCCATGCGAGGCTTGGTACAGAATTTCAATATGACTGGCGGCTCCGGTTAGATCGAACCTGATAGAGATAGGTGTCCCTGTTGCTAACGCCGGGTGGTTGACTATTTCCACTGGCCATCTAATGACATCTGAAGTAGTGAACACCAGCCCGCTGGGAAGTCTTATAGGTGTACTTCCAGGGTAAACACCGAGGGGGACACCGGCAAATTCTTCGAGGCCCTCCCCCAACCGCTCTGCAATTTCAAAAGTTCGGGCCGCCGATTCAGGACGACTTCCATAAAGCCCCTGTGCCTTAATGTTGTATGGTTTGACAGCCATCCCCGTCAGCGACAACGTCCAGTTACCGCCGGTTGCGGTCACAGTGTCCAGTACGGTCGCGCCATCAAGAATCTGCACCTGCTCCCCTGCTGCAGCCTTACCGGTCAACGTCACGCTGGTGCTGAACGTCGTGGTGTTCGGTGGAATTTCGACCCCGGCCGCATCCTTGATGCTGTCAATCGTAGGTACCGCTGACGCGACGACAGTCAGACTTCGTATACCCGAAACCGGGTTGTTGCCGTAGAGCCCGTGTACTTGAAAATTGTGGCGATTCTCGGTCAGGCCAGTAACGGGCCGTGTCCAGATGCTACTGGCGTTGACAGGTACGTCACCGAGCGAAGCCCCGTCCTGAAAAAGCTTGACCACTTCGTTAGCGGCGGCTGTGCCGCTCAGGGTCACGGTGGTGTCAAAGGTCGTGCCGTCAGGCGCCACCTCCCCTTTGGAGTCTCGCACGTGGGCGATGGTCGGGGCCTCCATCGCGTTTACGGTAAAAGACCAAGCCTGCGACACCAACTGCCCCCCACTATTTTTCGCCGTAATCCGGTGTTCGGTCTCCGTCAATCCTGACAACGTCAACCTCCAGCTACCATCACTTTGCGCCACCACAACTTCCACTGGATAAGAGCCGTCAAATATATCCAGCGTTACGCCAGAACCCGCGATTCCAGATATTGTCAGCATGTTGTCAGGGGTTTCGCCGCCATCGGGGACATCGCCGCTGGCACCGGTCACTTTCAAGATGATCGGTTTAACTTCTGTATCGACTGCCTCAACAATTAGACTGAGGGCTATCGACGGCTGCGTAACACCTGAGCGAATGACCGTATAAATAACTTCAATAGTCTTGCCTGCCGCGTCTGTAACACCTGCGCGTGGCACCAGGAAATCTGTCGTTCCACTTGAATTCCCATACTTGGGTGCGACCAAATCAGCCCGGTCATCCCACGACAAAAAAATAAGATCGGTGTCCTCCATAACATAGGTCACTCTAACGGTCGCGCCGTTCACTGCGTTCGGATCGAGTACACCACTGGGGGCTTCAACGACAGTGGGTTGTGGATAATTTGCGTTCATATAACTCACCTTCTATAAGCAAAACATCACTATCAGAATTGGAATCAATCCCCGGTAAGAGCGAATTTATTCGCGAAGGGCCATCATTGAAAACATGCGGGCCTGACACAATGCCTCGCGAATAGATTCGCTCCTACAGGGTCCATGTCTACCGCAGAACAAAGCAGTACCGCAGATATAGAGTTACCGACAATAAACTACTTTTTTACTGCCTAAAGGACAGTATTGACCAATAGCTAATCATTGACCACTGTCAGAAATGACAGTGGTCATACGCATTAGAAGCTTCATCATCTTTTTAAATAGCGAAACCCTATATAGCATTCACTCACGGACACGCAACCTGATCCGACACTACGTATTCAAAACGGTTGACTGCGTTCGCTTCAAAATCCAGCCATAGTATGGGTACTCGCTTGCCGATGTTGGCCATTTTTTGTTGGAAAACTCTGGCGTCGGCAAGGCCACCACCTTTATGAACATCGTAGAAAAAGGCCGTGACCCAAGTGAACATTGACACATTACCGTTAATAATGACTTGGAGCATGACTTCATTCCAGCACTGCTGCCCACTGAAGTTTCTGCGAGAAGCAATCATGCTTTGCCAGTCGGTAGGATTGTCACCCCCCCATGAACATTGCTTGTAGTTGACTTGATTAACTGACGTGAAATGGGCATTCCACTGATCAGCTGTCGTCAGACCCAACTTCACACGGCAACTCCCCCATGCGCCCCAGACAGGCTGCGGGTCACTGATGCCTGAGCCTTCAAAATCACACCCCGCATGATCTCGATCCATCGTCCTCGTGGTCCACGCATCAAAGGGTTAAACACAGGTAACTGAATCCTGAGCCTGAATCCCCGGCACATAATTATTAATCGCGGCCTCAGGACTTAATACGATATATCCCGCCCGATGGTATAAATTAGTAATACCTACATCATGCCGGATCCAGGAAAATGAAACGCCTCCCCAGCGCATAGCCACCGGGCTGTAATTCCAAGGACTAAAATCCCCGTTATCCACCGTTCTCAAAAGTACTCCACTGCAAAAATAGAGGCCTCTAATCCTATCATTCCCAGGCTGCCTGCAGAAATTATCAGAATCGTTATATTCACTATTAAACCAGGCTGCCAAGCCAGGACCATCGCTTAAATTCAGCTTCACTCGTGGCACGTCATCGATCGACCTGAAAACCCTGGTTTCAGGAAAAGCAGCCTCTTGATCTTGAGTCGAGTGGCATCCCGGAGGGAGCGAACACCCTGACAGCCCGCAGATAATACTGGCAACGACTATCTTTCGAACGCTCATTGAATATCCCCTCTTCTTTCACTCCTGTTGAAAAGTACCGGTGGATTTGCACACGTTTGAAAGATAAAGCGATTACTGCGGCACCACCTGATCCGCCGGATCATAAGCAAACCGGTTGGCATCCGCCGCCAGGAAATTCAGTTTCAGAATGGGTACGACATATCCAGCGGTATTGAGTTTTCTTTGAAACGTCTGAGCAATCAACTTCCCCCCCGGCCGGCTGACGTCATAAAAGAAAGCGGCGATGTACTTTGGCAATCCTGCACCGTTATCCGCTGGATTGTTCAACATTATTTCATTCCATATGGAAGTATGGACTAGGTACTTGGCGTGCGAAGCGATCATGGCGTTCCAGCCTGCCTGGCTGTCTACGTTCCACGAGCATTGTCTCCCTCGATTTTGCGCAACGCTTTCAAAATGCGCATCCCACTGAGCGACTGTGGTTATACCTGTCTTCTCACATGACCCCCACGCATAAGCGCTGTTGTTATGTCTTTCATTGCCCTGGGGGTAAGCAACCCGCAGGGCTCTGCGACCGCAGCCCTGATGGGTCTGGTCGGGGCCCGTACCTGCATCAAATGGGTATAAGCAGATAAAGCCTGTTTCCAGCCCCGGCAGACTATCCGCGATAGCTTCCGCCTTGTTGCGTAATACAAAACCCGCTGGATGAAAGAGAGTGGTATTACGCACATCTTTACGAATCCAGGCGTAAGAAGTAGCGCCGATGGCTATAGCATTAGGGCTGCTCATCCAGGGATCGAAATTACCGTCATTGACCGTACGCACTAACACACCGCTGCAGTAGTAATGCCCCCTGGGCAGGTTGCTGCCGCGCTCCAGACAGTTATTCTGGCTCTCGTTATAATTACGATTCATTGCCGCCAGTATAACGTCCGGGGGCTGCACCGCTTTATGGGTTCTATGCTCGCCCGCAACAGCCATTTCATTGGATGAGGGCGCAGGTGGTTCAACTGAAAGAGGCTGATGAACACAGGCCACGAGCAGCAAACTGGTCAGACAAATAATAAACTTATTGGCACTCATGGCTTATGTCCTCCTCCGTGGAGACATCCATCCCTTCCAGTCAATACCTGAAGCGGCGCTGTAAACGCCTCATTCACTGGATGACGGAATCTCACTTCTTAGTAGTTGCGAAAACTTTAATCCCGCATCCCCTCGCCCGACGCTGTAATTGATGAGCACCTTTGTGCCTCTATTTTCCGTTATCCAAGCCGATGGGATGGTGAACGAAATAATGCCCCCACCCACCGGTGGATTTTTAATCTCTGTAAAGTGCTCAAAGCGGCCCTTCCAGCGTACCGCAACGGTATCATTGCTCTGACTGTCATAATTCACGCGAACAGTTCGGTAATCGCTGGTAATTGTCGGCGCCAGCAAATTGAGCCCGTGCGGCTCTACTGCCAGGACTAATGCTTTTGACGGCAGAAGCGGGCTGTGGGGATTGTCTGGATTTTCAACAACTGAATAATTGACATTGACGGACATACCGATCGAGTCAATCACTTCATCACGCGGGATGATGAAATCCATCGGGCCGATAAGCGTGACATATTTTATATCGGTGGTGTATTCCACACGCCCCACCCAACGGCCTCTAATTGAATGCCCCCGATTCATGCCTGTGTAATAGACCCGCATGATAAGGTCTGTGCCCTCTGCCATTCGATAAAAATCCAGTCTATTGGGATTACCTTGCCTGATAGCTTCTGGAACTTCTGGGGCGGTTAGATCTAACGCGTTAGTGTCCATGATAGTGATTCCCTACTATTGTGATAAAGGTGGCCGACAACTCTTTAACGGCCGGATCTGCAGGCGGCAATATAATTATCGTCGCCTGCAATAGCTATTTATCTTCGGTCAGGCACCGTGCGCCCCAACGGGAGTCGACACGTTGGATTCGGCCGGCTACATCAAGGCATTACTTTTCTCAGTAGTTGCGAGAAGATCAAACGAGCATCCCCCACACCTACGCTGTAATTAATAAGGACTTCTTTACCTCTGTTTTCAGTTACCCACGCAGCTGGGATTGTGAATTGAGTGGTACCGCCGTTACTCGGTGGATGCTGAATTGCAGTTCTGTGCTCAATCACTCCCTTCCAGCGTACAACTATGGTATGAGTCGTCAGGCTGGCGCCATAGGCGACGGACACCGTTGTATTGGCGGCATTGATGGTCGGGGCAACAAGGCTTAGCGCCTGAGGCAATATCCTCAGCGGTAAGATTTTTGACGGGAGCTGTGGCGCCCCGGTACTCAGCACAACTGTATAGCTGACGCTGACGGTTGACCCGATCGAGTCAATAACTTCGTCTCTGGGGATGATGAAATCCATAGGGCCGATAAGGGTCACCTCCTTGATGGGAGTGGTGTACCTGACCCGACCTATCCATTGCCCTCTGACGGTCTGACCTGGGTACATGCCGTCATAGTTGACGCGCATAATCAGGTCGGTATTGTCCGGCAGCCTGGAGAAATCCAGCACCTCGGGGTTACCTTGTGCACTGGCTGCTGGCACAGTGGGCCTGATGAGATTCAAGCCGGTCTGGCTGTTAATGATCGTGATCGGTTGCGGCGGTGAAATGACGACGGGATCAACTCCTCGGCCATAGCTGTAGGTCACAGTGACGGCCTTATCCAGGTTTTCCTGCGCCCAGAGAATAGGAATGTCAAACTCGATGGCTTGCGGAGGACTCCCGACCGGTCTGATGTTAGTGTCACGCTGGCGCACTCCCTGCCAGCGCACCATCACCGTATCGCTTGTCACCATGCCATAGTCGGGAACACGTACCGTCACTTTGGTCAGGTTGGCAATATCGACCACGTGCGCGGCGTCATCCTCCAGGATATCGGGCAATGGCAAGATCGCCTTGACCTGTAACGTGCGAACGGCGGATTTATCCTGCGCGCCTGCGTAACGACGCACCTCATAGCGGACAGCGACCGACCTGTGGCGATTGGACTCTACCAACGGCGGCACTATGGACCAGGAGAGGTTCTGGTTGTCGCTTGCTACGAGAAAGTCCTTGGTGGCACTGCCAGTACCCGGAGCACCTGTCCAGTAGGCAATGACTTCGTCCCGACGTTTAAGCAGGGCCGTGGCGCCGTTGATATGTACCACGGTGCGATCGTGGAGATCGGGGTCAAGAATATCCCCGGGCGCGTTTTCGACTGTTGGCTTGGGCAATAACTGAACAGTGCCCGCCACGCTGTAATCCGCAGGATCCGACGGCCTGAGGTTTCCGGTAAACAGTTTGACCTTGTAAGAGAGCGTCAGAGTGCCGTTAGGTAACGGAACCAGGTTGGCTTTAGGCACTAAAAACACATAGTCATCGTTCTCTTCGCCACGCCCGACATCGTAATCATCGGTGTAGGTATAGGCTTGGCCATTCAGCGCTTTGCCTTCCCAGGTCAGGTAGATCACATCCCCGGGACCTTTGCCCGTATAGGGCTTGATGATCACATGCGCATCGACAGCCACGTCGTCAGGGTCGATCACCGTTCCCACGGCCTCTTCCAGAATCGGCTTCAGCAAGAGAGCTGCATCACCGACGACAGCCACTGTGACGCTTCTTGAACGACGTAGCGGCCCCCCCGCGGCAGGTGCAACCTTGTAGTAGACCAGCGCGTGACCGCCTGCGATATCCACCACTGACTTGTTGGGTATGTCGAAGTACGGCCCAAAGCCAATGTTTTCAACAGGCTTGTCGGGGAGTACGGGAACGACCGGATTGCCTTCAGCGGTCTGGCCTTCCCACACAAGGGTCACGTTGTCAGTAAGGGCGATCCCCGTATATGCCGGGGTTTCGACTCTGACATCACGGGCACCGAGCTTATCCAGATCGATTTCCAGATTAGTGTCCGCGTCGACCACCCTCGGCGCTGCGGGCGCGCTGGGGTCTACTTGCACATTGGTAAAGGCGGGCAATGACAGCAATGACCAGTTACCGACCACGTCGCGAATATCGTAATTGACCTGCAGCTTTTCGCTGTCGCCAGCATCGATCAGGGTCTGCGAAAGCACTGTGACGACTTGCGGCTTACCGACCTGTGCTGCGGGCAACGGCGGTTGTTTCATTGCAAAACGGTTGCCACCCCAATAGAGGGTCAGCACATCGCCCTCAGCCATTAACAGCCAGGGAGGGACAGTGACGTCGAGATTTCGGCTGGTATCTATAAGAGGCGGAACTCCCTCAGGAGGGACGAGGTTTTCGTTGATGGTTGGAGTTGTGTTGTTTGGATCGGGATTACCTGGCACCGTGCGCTTGACCCGCACTTCACGGATCGGCGAATCGTCAGGATTGCCGCCAAGGCCGAAGCGAATACGGTAGAACACCTGAGCGGCGGGGTTATCAGGAATCTCTAAAGGTAGCGGTTTGAAGCTTATTCGCCCATTGTCGACCTGGTTTTGACTAATAGGGAAATCATCTATAACGACTCCATCCCAAAAAAGCTCGGCAAAGTCATCTTCGGCAGTACTCGTCCCAAGGATGGCCAACATGGGCACAGCTTTGGTCGGGTCTGCCAAATCAGCGTTACCCAGACCACCGCTGCCACTAATATCGATGGCGGGGATGATCAATGGGTTAAGGGCAGTTATTTCTGGTGGGGTGTTGATATCCATTTCATTCACCTATGGGTGAGTAGCCGTGACAGGCGGCGTAGATAGAATGGAGACCTGCCCCAGCCTATTTACGCAGCTGCATTAAGTTTTTCGTCGGTGCACCGTCAAGGTCGGGGGATAAGGCAATAACCGCTGGCCACAACGCTAATAATCACGAAAGCCTTGAGTGAGGAGGCTGTATATCCGTTGTCCGCAGTGTAAATGGCTGTAGCGCCCCCTTGGCAAATTGCCTTTAACTGGTTCTCGGTGATCGGAAAGTCGTAATAACGATTCGTGTTATCCGTAGCGAGCAATATATGTTCAAGGTTTACTTTTGTCCCGGGTATCTCAGTGCCACTGGGGTCGTTAAGTTCGTAGTACCCAACAAATTCAAGCTTTAATTTGTCACCCTCATCCATATTAGTAATGGGAAGAATGACTCGGATGGTGGTGCCATCTTCACCGGCTGCCTTGTTAATAATGTTGTTGGCATTTGCCTCTGTGAATACAGCCAGTGCTAACGGCGCGCCTCCCCCCGGAACATCAGCCGACGACACCACACTCACCGTGGTCGGTTTGGACGTTACGGTCACGATCTGGGAGGGGCTACCGACACCCAGATCGCGAGAAACGCTGTAGCTCACTTCAAATGATCCGGTAGGGCCTTTTTGAATAATGTCAACGCTACTGAGAGGGATAGACTGGTTGACGGCCGCATCCGTGACCACTGCATCTATTTTCAAGGTAGGCCCCCACGAAATTTTAATGGTGTCGCCCACCTCGAATATGGGAGTGGCAGTGGGGACATCCAGACCGCGGAACGGAATGGTGATCGTGCCGTCTTTGTCGAAATCTGCAGGGGGAATGGTATTCGTCTGGCCACTGCTGCTGCGTACCGTCAAAAATGGCAAATTGTCGTGCTCAGGCGTGGTGGGGTCCGGGTCAATAATACCCCCGGGCGTTGTGAGGTCCACCAACACAGAGGTATTCGGAGAGGGGCCAAACGAATCGATCCCGCGCTCTACTCGATAATTGATTACGACAGTGCCATCGCCTTCGTCGATCAATTGCTGGATATCCATTTCCACACTGATCAGCGGATCGGGAAGAGGGTTTGTAGGCCCGACAATCGCAGGTGGTGCCTCTTGCCCCCCCCAACTGATGATGACCCGGTCACCTTCCGCAGGATTGTCGTAGCCTGGAATATCCACAATTAACGGACCCTGAGCATCTGTCCAGGTCACAACGCCGTGATCGACAAACGCGGGTACAACCGGTGCCACGAAATTAGCTGGAGGCGTACCGAGTAGGGTTCGCAGCCGCACCGCTGGGGCACGTGTGAGACGTGCGTTGCCGGCTTTATCGACGACATTCCAACTGAACGACTGCCAGCCATCGACAGCGATCAGATTGGCCTTGGGCAGTTTGAACGTCAAAGACGCGCCGACAGTGGTGACCGTCTCTTTACTGCCAGGCAGTGAAACCCAGTCAGTCGGCCCGGGAACCAGCATGGGCGCAATTTCAGGCGTTGCGACATCGCCAGTGTCTTCCCCCAACCAGTCAGGAATAGTGGCTACCAACTGATCTGAGGCGTTCAAGTCTGCATCGGTCACTACACCTTCCGTTGCAAGAGTGAACACCAGTGGCCCAAGATCGCTGCCGCCTGGGGCCGTTCTGTCGATGATGAGGGTTAATGGCAAAAAGGCTTTTGCAGGGTTTTCAGCTACGCCTTCCAGCGTTGTGTAATCGAGTAGATGACGGCCTTCCCCCACGCCTGTCATTTCCGCGACAGGCAAGTACAGTGTGTAGTCCACACCGGGAACCAAATCAGGGGCCGTAATGGGGTACTTCGAGCCCGCAATGTCCGCACCGTTCCAATTCAGAATAATGGCATCCATGGTAGTGAGCGTGTCGATATGAGGAATGATGACCTCCAGATCCGCTTCGGCCACCAACTTGGGCAACGTGCCGTCTGACAATGCATCAGGTACGTTGTGTTGCGGGAGTGCTGTAATTCCCGCCAGTCGCGACGCGGACATTGAAGCGTGGTATATGACACGTGAATACTTCTGCACAGTCGACATGACTTTATCCTCCTGACAAAGATCAAGTGGTGTAACAACCCTTTTACGAGGGATGATTTCTCTCGCGGGCTAATAAGACATACGCAGTAAGTATTAGCGTCAGTTCAGTAGGCTGTCACTGTCATAAATGACAGCGACAGCCTGAAAAAACATAATTTGACGACGTGAATAAAAAATAAAACCGTGCCTCACTGATGATTTATAACGCATTTATTTGCAACAACACTGACCAAGAGACCGTAAACATCGTTTTATATTTATTCGGCATGAAAAACGGCAAACTTGCCCTTTTACGAAATATATCCCCATCGCCAAACCGCATATCGCACGCGCGGCCTTATTTCCAAAATACCAACCTGTAATTCTAACGTTACACAACCATCAACAAAGATGGTTAAAACTTGACAACATACTCATAAGCGCTCTACCTATATAGCTATACCCATATTTAGTACCCGCCCTCTGACGTCGCGACCGACCAAGCAATAAAACCTGGCGCTCCCGCATTGATATTGCCCCCCCACAAAACTGGCACATGTCCGCTGTAATGCTTTGAAGAGCCCTGAAGAGCGAGATAACTGATGAACCTTCACAGCCTGCACAAAAAACGCTGCGTCTTGCCGTCCATCGTTCTGACCATGACCTGCGCCAGTTCATTACACGCGGCGGTTCTCACACCAGGACAATCAGCAACCGTCAATGCCGGCGACCCTTCCGAAAGCTGGACACTCACTGGTGCCACGCTGACCGTAACCTCCGGGGCTAACACGCAAAATATTGCTGGCAGTGCCGCCTCGACGCTCAACATGGATGGGGCAACTACCAACTCGACAGTAAAGGGGGTGTCCTTCAGCGACAGCACAGCCAGCATCACCAATTCGACCCTTACCTCTACCGGCAGCTTTGGCCTGGAGCTGGTAACCAACAACATCACCCCGGGGACGGGAAGCACTGCTGCGGTCAGCGACACGGCTATCACCGGAGCGGACCGGGGCGTCAATGCCAGCTTCAGGAGTCAGCTGAACCTGACCAACTCACAGGTCATCGGCACAGGGTCCGGAAGTGGTGGCCCGACCGCAGGCGGCCTCGGCATGACCCTTGTGGGCGCTACGGCCAACGTGCAGGAAAGCTCGGTGACCGGTGCGAACCGGGGAGTAGTAATGGCCACTGATTCATTCGCAGGCTCCAACCTGCCGACACTCAACCTGAATCAGTCTTCGGTCGTAGGCACGAATGGCGAAGCCATTCTGGTATTAGGAAACGCTGCGATCACCACCGCTACTATCCGCGTACAAAACGGCTCAACGCTAACGGCGGGTAATGGAGTGATCCTCAATGTGGCCGCCAACGCCGTAGCTGACCTGACCGTAGAGAACAGCCAGATAACCGGCGAGGTAGTAGCCGTTGATGCTTCAGCCATAGAGGTGACATTGCTCAACAATGCCAGCCTGACAGGCAGTTTGACCAACATCAGCGCCCTGAACATGGATAACAGTACGGTGACCGGCGACGTCAATGTACCTGTCGGGAGCAATACATCAGTGGCAATGACCAACAGCTCTATTTTTAACGGGCAGTTGACTAACGTTGCGAGCCTGAACATGGATAGCAGTACATTGGCCGGAGACATCAACGTCCCCGCTGGCAGCGCTACAGCCGTCGCAATGGTCAATAACTCAACTATAAACGGCCAACTCACCAACATCGCCAGCCTGAACATGGACAACAGCAACCTGACCGGTAACGTCAGTGCGCAAGCAGGGAGCGCTACAGCGGTCACGATGGTCAACAACTCGACGCTAAACGGGCAACTGGCCAACATCGCCAGCTTGGCCATGGACGGCAGCACCATGAGCGGCGATGTGACACAAGCCAGCGGGTCGACCGCCAGCATCGTGTTGGCCAACAACTCGTTGTTTACCGGGCAACTGAACAACACAGGTTCGGTCACCATCAATGACAGCAGCATGACCGGTAACATTGTGCAGGACGCGTCTACCCCGGTAACGATCACCCTTGCCAATACGGGAGTATTGAACGGCACCATCAGCAACGCTCAAGAAATGAACATTGACAGCTCCTCGCTCTGGAACATGAACAATAGTTCCAGCGTGGGCAACCTGGCGCTCGCTGGCGGGACGGTAAACTTGCGCGGGGGCAACCCGGCGTTCAAGACACTGACGCTGGGCAGCCTTTCAGGCACCGGCAATTTCGCACTCGGTACCGAATTGGCGGCGCATCAGAGTGACTTGATCAATATCACAGGGAATGCGACCGGCAGCCATGTGCTGCAAATCCAGAACACGGGCGTTGACCCGGTTCAGGAGACTTACGCACAACAGCTTGTGCACACTGGCAGCGGCGACGCGGCGTTTGCGGTTCAGGGCGGCACTGTGGATGCAGGCGCATTTGAGTATGAACTGGAGCAACGCGGCACGGACTGGTTTCTTGTGCAGGCCCAAGATGAAGCCGGCGAGCCCATCCCGACGCCGAGTGCGCAAACCGTCGTCGCCTTGTTTAGTGCCGCGCCTACTGTGTGGTATGGCGAACTGTCCACTTTACGCAGCCGTATGGGCGAACTGCGCAATGGGCATGATAAAGGCGGTGCCTGGGCGCGGACTTACGGCAACAGATTCAATATCGCCACAGGCGATGGCGTCGATTATTCACAGAACCAGAGCGGCATTTCTCTGGGGGTCGACACTGCGCTGCCCTATTCTGACGGGCAGTGGCTGATAGGCGTAATGGCCGGTTATAGCCATTCAGACCTGAACCTGCGGCGCGGCTCGACGGGCGATGTGGACAGCTACTACGCCGGGCTGTACAGCTCCTGGTTGTCGGCGTCTGGTTATTACGTGGACGCCGTGCTCAAAGCCAACCGGTTCAGCAACACAGCTGATGCTCGCATGAGTGATGGCGAGCGGTCGGAAGGCGATTACGACACATACGGCGTCGGCGCCTCAGTGGAAGCAGGCAAGCACATCCAACTGGCTGATCGCTGGTTCGTCGAGCCTTACGTTCAGGTCTCAGCGTTGTGGGTAGAAGGCGAGGATTACCGTCTGGACAATGGTCTGGAAGCCGACAGCAATAGAGCCGATTCCTTTTTGGGCAGGATCGGGACCCACATTGGCCGTACGTTCCCGCTGGCAAAGGGCGGTTTCGTACAGCCCTACGCCAAGGTGGCAGTCACTCAGGAGTTTGCCAAAAACAATAAGGTCGATGTCAACAACAACACTTTCAATAACGACTTGTCCGGTACACGTGGCGAAGTGGGCGTAGGGGTAGTGGCACAACTGACCAACGCCATTCAGTTGCACGTCGACATTGATCACAGCAACGGTGACAACATTGAGCAACCGTGGGGTGTGAATGCCGGGTTGCGCTATTCGTGGTGAACGCCTGACACCGGCTTTAGCCGGGAAGAGGCCCGGATATTCACTGCATCTTCATCGTCAGAAATGCCGCCTTCCCGGCTAAAGCCGGTCCCACGTCAGCTTGCAGGTCAACATAGAATCTTCCACAGATAACGCAGCTGACTCGGCTTATTTCGGCTTCATACCTCTAAAGTTCCGAACAAACCCTCCCTGCACGAAGATTAGGAAGATTCCTACACGACTATCGGAATGTCCTCAGATATTTCTGTAGTCCGTTTCTATTAAATGGCGCCTCTTTTGAACCAAGTAGCATTGTTTTCAATGCAAGGTGTCGTTACATGTGTATTAACAACCTTTTTTTTCGTAAGCGCCCCGCCGCTCTCGCACTGGCAATTGGCCTGGCATTTACAACCACTGATCAAGTTGGCGCGGCCACGCTGAATCCTGGCGATTCAGCAACCGTTAATGATGGGGACACGGCAGAAAACTGGAGTCTTGATGGTGCGACGTTAACCGTTACACCTGGTGGTGAAACAGGCTACATCCAGACCCAACGTGGCTCTACTGTCACCATAAACGGCGGAAATGTCGCGACAACGAGTACCTACGCACTGTCGCTGACGGACAGCAATGCAACATTGGCCGATACAAACATTGTTTCTACTGCCAGCTATGGTCTGATTGGGACGACTGAAGTCCGCGGTCCACTCACGGGCTCTGTAGTTACGGTTACCAGAAGCATGATTCAAGGCCTGGGCCGTGGTGTCTCAGCTTCGTTCAACAGCGACATTACGCTGGACAGCACTTCGGTTTATGGCACCGGCACCGGCATCGATGGCGCTGTAGACGGCGGCATCGGCATGGTCCTGGTAGGCGCTACTGCAACCGTGCAAAACGGCAGCACCATCACGGGCGACAATCGCGGCGTCTTGATGGTCTCCGACAGGTTCGCGGGCTCCGAAAAAAGCACCCTGACGCTGGACAACTCATCGGTTACCGGCAAAGCCGGCAGCGCCATTTTTGTTTCGGAAGGTGATACTCCTAATTCGGTCGCCGCCATCGACGTCAACAATGGCTCGAGCCTGACAGGCGGCAACGGTGTGATTCTTGAAGTGGAGAAGGCTTCCACAGTCCAGTTCAACGTCAACAACAGCCGTCTCATAGGTGACGTTTTGGTGGAGGCAGGTTCGACCGCCAACCTGGACCTGAAAAATAATGCCAGCCTGACCGGCACCATCGCCAATGCCACTTCGCTGACCATCGACAATTCGTCACGTTGGGTCATGGAAGGCAATTCAACCGTGGGCAAGCTTAGCCTGAATGACGCCCTGGTTGACCTGCGTGGCACTGATGGCAACGCCAGTTTTCATCAACTAAATGTCACCGAACTGAACGGTAGCGGCACTTTTGCACTGGGCACCGATCTGGCTGCCAATGCTGGCGACCAACTGAATGTGTCAGGCACAGCCACTGGCAACCACAAGTTGCTGGTCGAAAACACCGGTGCTAAACCGAAATCGGGCGATGCGGATCGTCAATTGGTACATATCGAAGGCGGCGACGCGCAATTTGCAGTCGACAGCGAAGACGGTCTGGTGGACACCGGGACTTACGCCTATGCACTGGAGCAACGTGCGAATGGTACTGGCGGCAACGACTGGTTCCTGGTGCAAACCGGTGAGATATCAAAAAGCACAGAAGTTGCCATAGGTCTGTTCAGCGCAGCGCCTACTGTCTGGTACGGCGAATCTGCCACTCTGCGTAGCCGTATGGGCGAACTGCGTATCGGCAGCAACGAAGGTGGCGGCTGGATGCGCACCTATGGCAACAAATACAACATGTCGGCGGGCAGTGGCGTCGAATACTCCCAGCAGCAGCAAGGCATTTCATTTGGTGCGGACATGCCAGTCGCCAGCAGCAATGGCCAATGGCTGGTAGGTCTGATGGGCGGCTACAGTAAGTCCGATCTGGACCTCAAGCAGGGTAACAAAGGCAAGATCGACAGTTACTACGTGGGTGCTTACAGCACCTGGCTACTGGATAACGGCTTCTATATCGATGCGTTGATCAAAGCCAACCGCTTTCAAAACTCTGCCGATGTGACGATGCGCGACGGAGCAAAAACCAAAGGCGACTACACCAACCACGGCGTGGGCGGTTCGGTTGAAGCCGGTAAGCACATCAGCTTTGATGATGGCTGGTTTGTTGAGCCTTATGCACAAGTGTCGACGCTGTGGGTCAGTGGTGAAGACTACACGCTGGATAACGGTATGGACGCCAGCAGCAACCAGGCTGACTCGGTGCTCGGTAAAGTCGGTAGCCACGCAGGCCGCAAATTTGCCTTGAAAGAGGGCGGTTTCGTACAGCCTTATGTCAAGGCCGCCGTGGCCCGTGAGTTCGTGACCTCCAACAAGGTGACCATCAACGAGTCCCGCTTTCATAACGACCTGTCGGGGACCCGTGTGGAGCTGGGTGCTGGTGTTGCGGCGCAAATGACAGATGTACTGCAAGTGCATGCAGACTTCGATTACATGAAAGGCAGCAATATCGAACAGCCTTGGGGTATAAATGTGGGTGTGCGCTATAACTGGTAATAGTTAGTATTTTTGAAAGGCCCTTCATGGGCCTTTTTTTTTGCGCATGACACCTGAGACTGGGAAGTTTATATCTCTTTTTGCTATAACGAACCAACGCTAAAAAAGAAGAAAGGTTCACAAGCCGACAACGGCGTCGCTACGCTGCTTACTATTTGGCATCAAAAAAAACGTTACCATCGCGATTCAATTTATAAACATGAATGACATCGTTGGACAACTATTCAACAAGAACCTAATCTCAAGTTCAGGCAGGAATAATAACTAACGCCCCCTTACTCCCCGTAAAGTCCGCCAGCTTTATAAGGTGCCCACTGCTGTCAGCATGGAAGCCCAAGATGATTATCAACGCCCGTGTGACCGCCTTACTGTTTATAAGTCTGCTTATGCATGGTTGCGTCTCTCATCTGCAGGGGCCGCCTGGTAACAATGGCCAAACCACAACGTCCCAAGGGCAACTCCATCCCCTTGCTCTGGATTTGCCCAAAGCCACAATGACTGAAGCCCCCAATGGTGAATTGGTGTTAGAAAATCTGGGGGCGAATGCCAACGTTACGTTTACTTATCCCGCAATTGCCGATACCCACGACGTAGGACTTCGCTGGACAGGTAAAACCACCTATAACGCACCCCATAGGCCCGTGGGGACCGCTCGCCCGGTAGCGTTCACCATTCCAAAAACAACCCTTGCCCTCGATGCCGGTGCTACAGGTGTAATCACCTACAGTGTGGGAGTTGGCGACAACCCGCTTGAATTTTCGCAACCGCTTTCAATCAAGGTTATCGACACAGCCCCTGTGTACCCAAAACCAAGCGTGCCCACCGCCCCCGACGGCAAGCTTAATCTGGCAACTGCGGGTGAGACGATAACCATTAACGCGACCTACCCGAGTATTGACAACGGCCATACGGTCGGTATGCGCTGGACGGGTAAAGCCACGTATGACATTCGGCCTGTTCAGACGGTTGGCGCCACCCGGCCACTGGTGTTTGTTATTCCCAAGGCAGAAATCGCCAAAGATCTGGGTAGCAAAGGCAACTTTACCTATAGCGTCGGCGTGGGTAGTAACCCACTGAAAATTTCAGATCCGCTCCCGATCGAGGTCATCGATACTCCCCCTCCTCCTGATGGAGCGGTCATCGCGGAAGCTATCAATACCCGGTACCGCAACACAGCTGTAATTTGCGCTGGCAATACCCCCTCCTTTTACTGCAGCGGCGTCATCATTCGCTCCACTCAAAACGGCAATTATGACCCGTGGAATCCAGCCCCCACCGCTATTACATTAGGAGGCGTATCTTTTTCATACATGAGGTCCGACGCAGGCGTCACGACGCTTTATCACCATAGTGGTTTTATTTTTTCAGCTCAGGCGGATGCCATCGCGGCCAATAAAGCAATGGACTATGTCTGCATATATGCCAACGACGCGTCAACCCTGAGTGGAGGCCGCACAGATAAGGGTTGCGGTATTAGAGTGCGAAGTATCTCGGCCGCGGACTTGAGTTCTTGTGCCGCAGTGAATGTACTAACACTGGACCAATGGATCGCTTATCACACCCCTAAACCAAGCCCGTCCTATCAATGCTCATTGAGTACTCAGGATCCGGCTCAGTTTCAGGTCAGCATTAAAGCACGCACCACCGGCATCTTGCCGGTGGCCTGGAACGAATTAATGGTTGCTACCTGGGCACAGGACGCTGGCGCCAGACTGCCACTTGAAGCGTTCTTCTGGAAAACCAATGTTGCGGCATCGTTGGCAGAAGCCAAAACCTATCAAACCAAATTCAAAACCAAAACCGGACTGTGGGTGCCCGTCATCCGGCTCGACTTTACACAAGCAGGTGCCAAACCGTTTAGTTACAACGCCGCTGATCAAGCGGTTCAGCCTTGATCGAAAAGCAGATAAAGGCGTGAGGATACTTGTGAGCCGGTTAACACGAATCACCATCACCTGACGGTGTTATTCGAAGAGAGGCCATATGATTACCAAGGCCGTTCAGGCAATTTTGTTGTGCCTGAGCCTGCTCATAAGTAGCTGTGCCTTGCAGCAGGCGCAGGTGGCTAGTGGGCAATCACATCCAAGAGCACTCGATCTACCTCCGGCCACAGTGACTGAAGCACCGAACGGGGAACTGATATTGCAAAACCTGGGGGCTAATGCAAGCGTAAAGGTGACTTACCCGGCGATAGATAACGGTCATAGTGTGGGGCTACGCTGGACAGGTAAAACTGTTTACAACGCCCCCGTGCAGACGGTCGGGGCGACCCGCCCATTAGCATTCAACATTCCAAAGACCACCATCGCACAAGATGCTGGCGGCACCGGCGTGTTGACCTACAGTGTGGGAGTGGGTGGTAATCCACTTGAGATATCACAACCTCGGCCCATTAGAGTCATCGGCACACCAACACCGGGCGGTGATTTTCCAAAACCTGTAATGCCAGCGGCACCTAACGGCAAGCTGGATCTGGCAACGATGGGGGCGACGGCGTCCGTCACCGTCACCTATCCAAGCATCACTGACGGCCACGACGTCGGCATTCGCTGGAAAGGCAAATCCCAATATGACGCTCCGGTGCAGACTGTTGGCGCCACACGCCCGTTGAAATTTGAGATTCCAAAAGCAGAGGTAGCAAAGGACGTAGGGGGCACGGCTGTTTTGACCTACAGCGTGGGTATTGGCGGTGACCCACTCAAGATTTCAGATCCACTTTCTATTGAGGTGATCAATGCACTGCCCTCCGATGGAGCGGCAATCGCGGCGACACTTAATGCCCGGTATACCGATACCCGGGCAAGTTGCTCAGGCAATACGCCGGCGTATTACTGCAACGGGGTGGTGATACGTGGAACGGACAACGGTAACTTTGACCCTTGGAATCCATCTGCTGGCGCTATCGCATTGGGAGGCACCTCTTTTTCATACATGAGGGTGGATGCCAATGTTACGCCAGCACACAGAAGCGGATTTATATTTGCACCTCAGGAAAAAGCGATTGCAGACAATAAGATTGTCGACTACCTATGCATCTATGTTCACAACGCTTCAACCTCGGGAAACCTGCGGGACAAAGGGTGTGGCCTGAGGCCCAGAAGTAATATCGCTGCCGATTTGAGTTCCTGCGCCAGCATCAATGTTCGAACATTGGCCCAGTGGAGTGCCCACGCGGCTACCCTGCCGGGTGCGGGGTATCAATGTTCATTGAGCACTCAGGATGCGTCGCAGTTTCAGGTCAGCATTCAAGCCCGTGCAAATATAAACTTTCCTTATAAATCGGCATGGAATGAAGTAATGATTGCCACTTGGGCGCAGGACATCGGAAACAAACTGCCTATTGAAGCCTTCTGGTGGAATACAGCAAAAGGGTCAGTGGCAGAAGCAAAGGCCTACCAAACCAAGTTCAAGAATAAGACAGGCCTTTGGGTACCCGTCATAAGGGTCGACGTTGCGCAACTCAACGGCAGACCTTTCAGCTACAACGCGGCGGATCAAGCGGTTCAGCCGTGACCAATGCTGATATCCAGCCAAAAACGACCTGTTCGTAGCCATGCCGGACAACGTCTCTTGTCGAGAGGCCTGTCCGCTACCAGAATCGCTCCATACCTCAAAAGAAATGGAGCGCCCGGGATGATGCACGCGGACTTGATTGACCAGGAAGATCTGATCAGCCAGCTAAGATCAATCGGCTTCGAAACGCCTTCCGGGGCAACAGCCGAACAGGCATGCGCGCAGGCTGTCTACGGCCTGACAGAGGACCGCGCCACTGCCTTGCGTCGGCTGGTGGAGCAAATGCTTACGGGCAGCGCGACGATTTTACCGGCGGTGAGGCAGGCGATTGATAAACAGCTGTTGCCAGGGCTCGCACAGTATAAGCAGCAACACCGGTGATATCCCTCCCGAACTGAACCACCGCGTTGGCCCCTCTCGCCAACAAGTTGCCTCCTACCTCAAGCGCGCAAACCTCGAACACCACGCCACAATGGTAGGAGCGAACTTGTTCGCGAGATATTTCTCCTGACACACCGCCTCGCCAACAAGTTGCCTCCTACCTCAAGCGCGCAAACCTCGAACACCACGCCGCAACGGTTGGAGCGAACTTGTTCGCGAGATATTTCTCCTGACACACCGCCTCGCCAACAAGTTGCCTCCTACCTCAAGCGCAAACCTCGAACACCACACCGCAACGGTAGGAGCGAACTTGTTCGCGAGATATTTCTCCTGACACACCGCCTCGCCAACAAGTTGCCTCCTACCTCAAGCGCGCAAACCTCGAACACCGCGCCGCAACGGTAGGAGCGAACTTGTTCGCGAGATATTTCTCCTGACACACCGCCTCGCCAACAAGTTGCCTCCTACCTCGAACGCAAGCCTCGAACACCACGCCACAACGGTAGGAGCGAACTTGTTCGCGAGATTATTTCCCTGACACAGCGCCTCGGCAATGAAATATTCGGGTACGTAAACCGGCGAGCTACTTTGCCAATCGACCGCTAAATTCACGCTTCTACTATTTGTAAGGAGCGCCACGGATTGGCTCTTACCGAAAATGCACATCGACTTCGCAAAGGTCGCTACTCCGAAATCGGCCGGGTTTATATTGTTACCGTCACCACTC
The DNA here is from genome assembly GCF_900187575.1 of Pseudomonas sp. Irchel 3A5. Lineage (NCBI taxonomy): Bacteria > Pseudomonadati > Pseudomonadota > Gammaproteobacteria > Pseudomonadales > Pseudomonadaceae > Pseudomonas > Pseudomonas sp. Irchel 3A5. Next base: position 159,188 of record NZ_FYDU01000001.1, read on the forward strand.
ATCGACGCCGCCCGATCTTCGCCGACTGGAGACTGGGAAGACTCGTCGTTCAGGAGCTTCGCCGTACCGAACAGCAAGGCTTGGCTGAATCTTTAGCCTGGGTTGTGATGCCCGATCATTTCCACTGGCTGTTTCAACTCAAGAAATCATCTTTGAGCCTTTTGTTGAAACAGGTCAAAGCCCGAAGCGCTATTGAGCTCAATAAGGTCAGCGGGAGTGAAGGCCAGATCTGGCATCACGGTTTTTATGATCACTCGCTTCGCCGTGAGGAAAATCTGCGCAAACACGCACGCTACATCGTCGCCAATCCCGTGCGGGCAGGCTTGGTGAAGCGGGTAGGTGATTATCCGCTTTGGGACGCGATCTGGTTGTAGAGGCGGCAGTGGGTATAAGGTCACGGAGCGGCAGAACTGAACCACCGCGTGGACCCCTCTCGCCAACAAGTTGCCTCCTACCTCAAGCGCGCAAACCTCGAACACCACGCCGCAACGGTAGGAGCGAACTTGTTCGCGAGATATGTCCCTGACACACCGCCTTGTTATCCTTACAACCGCACACTCGCAAACGTCGACTCGTTCCTGGCCTGGCTCAACGCAGACAACGGGCCAGACAGCGGTGCCAGGACCATGGCTTGCGGGATGGGCATCATCGACACTTGCTGGGCGGTGTTGGACCCGACGCGTTCGTCACGTGGCGGGATGCCGAAGTATTCGCGGTAGCACTTGGAGAAGTGCGGAGTTGAAACAAAGCCGCACACCGAGGCCACTTCAATGATCGACATCGGCGTTTGCTTGAGCAACTGCCGGGCACGGATCAGGCGCAACTTGAGGTAGTAACGCGATGGCGAACAGTGCAGGTATTTCTGGAACAAGCGCTCCAGTTGTCGACGGGAAACCGCGACGTAAACGGCAAGCTCGTCCAGGTCGATCGGCTCTTCAAGGTTGGCTTCCATCAGCGCGACGATTTCCTGCAGCTTCGGCTGATTGGTGCCCAGCATGTGCTTGAGCGGCACGCGCTGGTGATCCTGTTCGTTACGAATGCGCTCGTAGACGAACATTTCAGAAATCGCAGCCGACAGCTCACGACCGTGATCACGGCTGATCAAGTGCAGCATCATGTCCAATGGCGCGGTGCCGCCCGAGCTCGTAAAGCGGTTACGGTCCAGGGTGAACAGCCGGGTGCTCATGGCAACGCGTGGGAAAGCTTCCTGCATCGACGCCAGACATTCCCAGTGCACGCTGCAATCGAAACCATCGAGCAGGCCCGCGCAGGCGAGTGCCCAGCTGCCAGTGCATACCGCGCCAAGGCGCTTGGATTGGCGCGCCTGGCTTTGCAACCAGCTGACATGTTCACGGGTAACCGTACGCTGGATGCCCACGCCGCCGCAGACAATCACCGTATCCATCGCCGGGGCCTTGTGCATGGCCGCATCGGGGGTGATTTGCAGACCATCGCTGGCCCAGACCTGCCCGCCGTCGGCAGTCAGTGTGGTCCAGCGATATAACTCGCGACCTGACAACTGGTTTGCCATACGCAGAGGTTCAACCGCTGATGCGAGAGATATCAGAGTGAAGTTATCCAGCAGCAGAAAGCCAATGGATTGTGGTGCGCGATTCTGGGGTTGAGCCCCGGAGTTGAACGATGTCATCACAGTATCTCCTCACTAAGCGGTTGGAGGCCTCAGGCGGAGGCTCTTGTTATAGCCCCGTACGAAGCAGGGCTTTGTGATGACAACGCAAATGCCATGCCTAAACTTGAATGGCCATTCAATAACCCCTGAAAACGACGTCGCGATGCGTCTATTCAGCAACGACCCGAGTTGTCGATTAACGACGTGCGAAGCGTCACGAACCACGCTCATAAAGGGCGGGTGAGCAATTCGGTAGCACTTGTGTGAAGGGCTGATCAGGATGCCGATTCGGAGTGTCACTCTATGCACAGCGCGACCAAATTCGAGCATCGAAGGACATAGCACTGCGCCACACCCATGGGCTTTCGCGCCAAAAAGTGGCGGAAAACTGGGGGGATGTTCGATAAGTGCGCAGTGGTCCGCCGCCGACACAATCACCAAAATGGATCGTCAGAAACACCGCTTTCCCGGCTAAAGCCGGTCCCACGACATCGCCAACATCCACCGGCCGGGGAACATAACACCCAAATGAGTATCCAAACCCACCGCAATGGGTGTTCCCGAGGGTCGCAAGCGTACGCTGTTGCAGCTGCTACGCTGAAACGGCAGTGCGCCGGGATGCTGACATCATCGGGCTTTTAAAAAGTCAGATGCATCCCACACCGACTTACTCATGCCCGCCAACGTCGCCCGCGTTCCATCGGCTTTCGGCGCGACGGCTTATGCCGGTTTTAGCCGTTTTCCGTCAGGAAAACAGGCCTTACGGCACTGAAAAAACCTGTAAGCGACGTTACCAGCACTGGATACGACGCCCTGTGTACTGGTTACGACGCCCCCTGTAGGCGTTTGATTTCTGCTGTTACATGATCGTTGTCGACTCGTTCGCCAGCGCAGTGGAAGAGCCTTCGCCAAACGCCTTTTACATCAGCCGAAAAACACCAAATCGCGTCAGCCTGCGAAGCTGATGGCGAGAAAAAAACACCAAAGGGAGTCCGCTCATGAAAGGTTCAAAATCGTTGCTACTGGCTGTTGCGCTGGGTTTACCGATGCTGGCACAGGCCGCAGAGCCCGAGCAGTGCAGCACAGTCAACTTTTCGGATGTCGGCTGGACTGACATCACTGTCACCACCGCCGTCACCAGCGCCGTTCTCGAATCCCTCGGTTACAAAACCAAGACCACGATGATTTCCGTGCCCGTGACCTACAAGTCCCTGGCCGATGGCAAGAACATGGACGTGTTCCTCGGTAACTGGATGCCGACCATGGAAAACGACATCAAGCCTTATCGTGATGCAGGCACCGTCGAGACCATTCGCGCCAACCTGGAAAACGCCAAATACACTCTGGCCGTTCCTCAAGCGCTGTATGACAAGGGCCTGAAAGATTTCGCCGACATTGCCAAGTTCAAGAAAGAACTGGACGGGAAAATCTACGGCATCGAGCCCGGTAACGACGGCAACCGTCTGATCCAGAGCATGATCGACAAGAATGCTTTCGGCCTGAAAGACGCCGGTTTCAAAGTCGTTGAATCCAGCGAAGCAGGCATGCTCTCCCAGGTTGATCGCGCTCAACGTCGCAAATCCGATGTGGTGTTCCTGGGCTGGGAACCACACCCGATGAACACGCGTTTCAAGATGCAATACCTGACAGGTGGCGACGAGTATTTCGGTCCTAACTTCGGTCAGGCAACCATCTTCACCAACACCCGTAAAGGCTACGCCCAGGAATGCAGCAACGTGGGCCAACTGCTGAAAAACCTGTCGTTCACCCTCGACATGGAAAGCACCCTGATGGGCAAGGTGCTGGACGACAAGCAAAAGCCTGATGCTGCGGCCAAAGCCTGGCTCAAAGCCAATCCACAAGTGCTCGACACCTGGCTGGCTGGCGTGACCACCATTGACGGCAAACCTGGCCTGGAGGCAGCAAAAGCCAAGCTGACGAAGTAAGCCGACACGCAGGCGGGCAAGCCCGCCTGTTGTCTCCCTTTTCTCCCGCAAGCGGACAATCGATACCATGCTGACAGATCATAAAATCCCCTTAGGCGAGTACATCGCGGCCTTCGTAGACTGGCTGACCCAACACGGCGCCAGCACTTTCGATGCAATCGCGTCATCGCTTGAAACCATGATCCACGGCCTGACGTTTGCGCTGACTTGGTTCAACCCCTTCGTGCTGATTGGCCTGATCGCCCTGCTCGCGCACTTCATTCAGCGCAAATGGGGCCTGACTGCGTTCGTCGTCGCGTCGTTTCTGCTGATTCTTAATCTGGGTTATTGGGATCAAACCCTGGAGACGCTGGCTCAAGTACTGTTCGCCACGTTCGTCTGCGTCATCATCGGCGTGCCGCTGGGCATTGTTGCTGCGCACAAACCGATGTTCTACACCGTGATGCGACCGGTGCTGGACTTGATGCAAACCGTACCAACCTTCGTTTACCTGATCCCTACCCTGACGCTGTTCGGCCTGGGCGTGGTGCCCGGTCTGATTTCAACGGTGGTGTTCGCTATTGCCGCGCCGATCCGCCTGACGTATCTGGGTATCCGTGATGTACCCCATGAATTGCTCGATGCCGGTAAAGCCTTTGGCTCGTCGCGTCGCCAACTGCTGACGCGTATCGAGCTGCCTTACGCCATGCCGAGCATCGCCGCCGGTATCACCCAGTGCATCATGCTGTCGTTGTCGATGGTGGTGATTGCCGCACTGGTAGGTGCCGATGGCCTGGGCAAACCCGTGGTCAATGCATTGAATACTGCTGACATTTCCCAGGGCTTCGAAGCCGGCCTGGCGATCGTATTGCTGGCAATCATGCTCGACCGTATCTGCAAACAACCCGAAACCAAAGTGAGGGCTGACGCATGAGCATTATCAAATTCGATAACGTCGACGTTATCTTTGCCAATGATCCTCGCGAGGCACTCAAGCTGCTGGATGAAGGCTTGACCCGTGATCAGATCCTGAAGAAAACCGGCCAGATCGTCGGCGTCGAAAAAGCCAGCCTGGACATTGAGAAAGGCGAAATCTGCGTATTGATGGGCCTGTCCGGTTCGGGCAAATCCAGCCTGTTGCGCTGCATCAACGGCCTCAACACCGTGAGCCGCGGCGCGCTCTACGTCGAGCACGAAGGCTCGCAGATCAACATCGCCAACTGCACCCCGGCAGAGCTGAAACTGATGCGTACCAAACGCATCGCCATGGTGTTCCAGAAGTTTGCCCTGATGCCTTGGCTGACGGTGCGCGAGAACATCAGCTTTGGTCTGGAAATGCAGGGCCGCCCCGAGAAAGAACGCCGCAAGCTGGTGGACGAAAAACTTGAACTGGTTGGCCTGACCCAGTGGCGCAACAAGAAGCCCGACGAGTTATCCGGCGGCATGCAGCAGCGCGTTGGCCTGGCCCGTGCGCTGGCCATGGATGCCGATATTCTGTTGATGGACGAACCCTTCTCGGCCCTCGACCCGCTGATTCGCCAAGGCTTGCAGGATGAACTGCTGGCCCTGCAGAGCAAGCTGAATAAAACCATTGTGTTTGTCAGCCACGATCTCGACGAGGCGCTCAAGCTGGGCAGCCGGATCGCGATCATGAAAGACGGCCGCATCGTGCAGTACAGCGTGCCGGAGCAGATCGTGCTCAACCCGGCCGATGAGTATGTGCGTACCTTCGTCGCCCACACCAATCCGCTCAACGTTCTGTGTGGCCGCAGCCTGATGCGTACGCTGGACAACTGCACCCGGGTCAACGGCTCGGTGTGTCTGGACCCAAGCGTTGATTCGTGGTTAGAACTGGCCGAAGGCAACACCATCAAAGGCGCACGTCAGGGTGCCGGTCAACTCGACCTGCAAAACTGGACGCCCGGCCAATCCATGGACACCCTCGACCGCAAACCGACACTGGTGCATTCCAATATCGGCATGCGCGATGCCCTGCAGATTCGCTATCAGACGGGTAACAAACTGGTGCTGCAGGATGGCAACCAGGTGGTCGGGATTCTCGGGGATAGCGAGTTGTATCACGCGCTGCTTGGCAAGAATCTGGGTTGATGGAGCAACACCGCATTCCCCTGTGAAATGCGTTTCCCCCTGTGGGAGCGGTGCTTGCCCGCGATAAGAACACTGCGACCTAAAGTGAACCGCGTCCAGCCTTATCGCGGGCAAGCACCGCTCCCACAAGGGAAATCACATTCCAGAGATAGACCTCCACACATGTGCATCTACAAGGCTTTCCGCACGCCCATCATTTTTTATTGATTGAACGTTCAATAAAAAATCTTTAGACTGGCTGAGCCTTTTTGGGCAGAGCGATCAGTCAGGCGAATCAGGAGATTTAGCGAATGCCCAAGGTCGGTATGCAACCCATCCGCCGTCAGCAGTTGATCCAGGCCACGCTTACAGCGGTCGATCAAGTCGGTATGGGCGACGCCAGCATTGCGCTGATTGCTCGTCTGGCAGGCGTCTCGAACGGCATCATCAGCCACTACTTTCAGGACAAGAACGGCCTGATCGCAGCCACCATGCGCCACCTGATGAATGCCTTGATCCTGAACGTACGTGAACGTCGTCAGGCTCTCACCGATGACAGCCCAAGGGCGCATCTGCAAGTGATCATCGAGGGCAACTTCGACGCCAGCCAGGTCAACGGCCCGGCAATGAAAACCTGGCTGGCCTTCTGGGCTACCAGCATGCACCACCCGTCATTGCACAGGCTGCAGCGGATCAACGATCACCGTCTGTATTCGAACCTGTGCTGTCAGTTCCGCCGCGTACTGGCACCGGAGCAAGCGCGTAGCGCGGCCCGCGGTCTCGCGGCATTGATCGACGGTTTATGGCTGCGCGGCGCGCTATCGGGCGATGCGTTCGATACCGATCAGGCGCTGCAGATTGCCTACGAATATATGGATTTCCAACTGGCGAAAGCGGTGAGCTGAAACGTTTCACATTTGATGAGACGAGCACCGAACGGCTGCAAGACGGCGTTGCCCAATCCGACACGGCAACCTGACGTCAGTCATCGCCAGCCACTCTGAATTTGCGAGGACTTTATGGCCCGTTTCGAACAGCAAAAACTTTACATCCACGGCGGCTATGTAGACGCCACCAGCAATGCGACCTTCGACGCTATCAACCCTGCCAACGGTGAGCTGTTGGCTCAAGTCCAGCGTGCCTCCAAAGAAGACGTTGAACGCGCCGTAGTCAGTGCCGAAAAAGGTCATAAAATCTGGGCCGAAATGACCGCTATGGAGCGCTCGCGCATCCTGCGCCGTGCCGTGGACATCCTGCGTGAACGCAACGATGAGCTGGCCGCGCTGGAAACCCTGGACACCGGCAAAGCCTTCTCCGAAACCAAATACGTCGACATCGTCACCGGTGCTGACGTACTGGAATATTACGCAGGCCTGGTGCCCGCCATCGAAGGCGAGCAGATTCCGTTGCGCACTTCCTCGTTCGTGTACACCCGTCGCGAGCCGCTCGGTGTAGTCGCCGGTATCGGCGCGTGGAATTACCCGATTCAGATCGCTTTGTGGAAGTCCGCTCCGGCCCTGGCTGCCGGTAACGCGATGATCTTCAAGCCGAGCGAAGTCACCTCGCTGACCACTCTGAAGCTGGCTGAAATCTACACCGAAGCAGGTGTGCCGGATGGCGTGTTCAACGTACTGCCGGGCACCGGTGCTGAAGTCGGCAGCTGGCTGACCGAGCACCCGCGCATCGAGAAGATATCGTTCACCGGCGGCGTGCAAACCGGCAAGAAAGTCATGGCCAGCGCTTCGGGTTCGTCCCTGAAAGAAGTGACCATGGAACTGGGCGGCAAGTCGCCGCTGATCATCTTCGACGACGCCGACCTGGATCGCGCCGCCGACATCGCGATGATGGCCAACTTCTACAGCTCCGGTCAGGTCTGCACCAACGGCACTCGGGTCTTCGTACCCAAAGCGTTGAAGGCTGCGTTTGAAGCAAAAATCCTGGAGCGCGTGAAGCGCATCCGTGTCGGCAACCCGGAGGACGAAAATACCAATTTCGGCCCGCTGGTCAGCTTCGCCCACATGGAAAACGTGCTGGGCTACATCGCGTCCGGCAAAGAGCAAGGCGCACGCCTGCTGGCCGGTGGCGAGCGACTGACTGAAGGTGAGTTGGCCAAGGGCGCTTATGTGGCTCCTACGGTTTTCACTGATTGCACAGACGACATGAAAATCGTCCAGGAAGAAATCTTTGGCCCGGTGATGAGCATCCTTGGTTACGACACCGAAGAAGAAGTCATCCGCCGCGCCAACGACACCGAGTTTGGTCTGGCGGCAGGCATCGTCACCAAAGACCTGAACCGCGCCCACCGCGTGATTCACCAGCTGGAAGCCGGCATTTGCTGGATCAACGCCTGGGGCGAATCCGACGCGAAGATGCCGGTCGGTGGCTACAAGCAATCCGGCGTAGGCCGCGAAAACGGTATCAGCTCGTTGGCGCAGTACACGCGGATCAAGTCTGTTCAGGTTGAGTTGGGTGATTACGCTTCGGTGTTCTAAGTAACGACCGAAATCCCGGTAGGAGCGAACTTGTTCGCGAGGCAGGCGATGCGGTGTGTCAGGCATACCTCCTCGCGAACAAATTCGCTCCTACCGGGACAGCGTGACCTCCCAAAATTTTTCAAAGAGGGTGCAGTAATGTCCCAGGAATTCGATTACATCATCATCGGCGCAGGTTCGGCCGGTAATACCTTGGCAGCCCGTCTTACCGAAGACGCAGGCGTCACCGTTCTGCTGCTGGAAGCCGGCGGCCCGGACTACCGTCTGGATTTCCGTACACAGATGCCGGCTGCTCTGGCATTCCCGCTGCAAGGCCGTCGCTATAACTGGGCCTACGAAACCGATCCAGAGCCACACATGGGCGGTCGTCGTATGGAATGCGGTCGCGGCAAAGGCCTCGGCGGTTCGTCGCTGATCAATGGCATGTGCTACATCCGCGGCAATGCGATGGACTACGACGGCTGGGCGAAGAACCCCGGTCTCGAAGACTGGACCTACGCCGACTGCCTGCCGTATTTCCGCAAGGCAGAAACCCGCGACATCGGCGCCAATGACTATCACGGCGGCGACGGTCCGGTCAGCGTGACCACGCCGAAAGCGGGCAACAACCCGTTGTTCCACGCCATGGTCGAAGCCGGTGTGCAAGCCGGTTACCCGCGCACCGATGACCTCAACGGTTATCAGCAGGAAGGCTTTGGTCCCATGGACCGCACCGTGACGCCCAAAGGCCGTCGCGCCAGTACCGCTCGCGGCTATCTGGATGAAGCCAAGAAGCGTTCGACCCTGACCATCGTTACTCACGCGCTGACCGACCGGATTCTGTTCGACGGCAAAAAAGCGGTCGGCGTGAGCTACATGGTCGGCGACAGCGATGCGCGCATCGAAGCCAAAGCACGCAAGGAAGTCTTGCTGTGCAGCGGCGCGATTGCTTCGCCGCAGATTCTGCAGCGCTCCGGTGTAGGCCCGGCTGAAGTCCTGAACGCGCTGGATATTCCGGTGGTACATGACCTGCCGGGTGTCGGTCAGAACCTTCAGGATCACCTGGAAATGTATCTGCAATATGCCTGCACTCAGCCGGTGTCGCTGTACCCGTCGCTGCTGTGGTGGAACCAGCCTGCCATCGGCGCAGAGTGGATGTTCCTGGGAACAGGCATCGGCGCCAGCAACCAGTTCGAAGCGGGCGGTTTCATCCGTTCCAGCGAAGAATTCGAATGGCCGAATATTCAGTACCACTTCCTGCCGGTAGCGATTAACTACAACGGCACCAAGGGTGTGCAGGAGCATGGTTTCCAGGCTCACGTGGGCTCCATGCGTTCGCCAAGTCGCGGCCGTGTTCAGGTCAAATCGAAGAACCCGCGGGACTATCCGAGCATCCTGTTCAACTACATGGCCAGCGAGCAGGACTGGCAGGAGTTCCGTGACGGCATCCGCCTGACCCGGGAAATCATGCAGCAGCCTGCGCTCGACCCATACCGTGGCCGTGAAATCAGCCCCGGCATTGAAGTGCAGTCCGATGAAGACCTCGACACCTTCATCCGTGAACATGCCGAGACGGCTTATCACCCATCGTGTTCGTGCAAGATGGGCACCGATGAAATGGCTGTAGTCGATGGCGAAGGTCGCGTGCATGGCATGCAAAGTCTGCGTGTGGTCGATGCCTCGATCATGCCGCTGATCACCACCGGTAACCTGAACGCGCCAACGATCATGATCGCCGAGAAAATCGCCGACAAGATCCGCGGCCGCGCCCCGCTGCCTCGCAGCACCGCGGATTACTTCGTGGCGGGTGACAAGCCAGCACGTGGCAAGCCGGTGCGGGAAGTGAGCCGTACTGCGCAATAAAATTTGAAAATGCAAAACCTGTGGGAATCACTGATGACGTGGGACCGGCTTCAGCCGGGAAGAGGCCGGTACAGACGATGAATCTTCATCCGCAGAAATGCCGCCTTCCCGGCTAAAGCCGGTCCCACGTCGTCGCATTAGCTTGCGGGCAAACATAGAATCTCCCACATAGATCGCATTCCTCTCGGGAGCCGCGCTTGATCCCGACATGGCCACAGGCCTAATCTAGCGCCATCCTGCATTGTGCGGCTCGCGGCTGAAGCCGCTCCTACGACGAATGCAGAGCCCGTAGGAGCGGCTTCAGCCGCGAGCCGCAACAACGCCCAAATCCCCTGCTTCACCCGAACAAGGATGATTCTGCATGTTCGATTTCTCCGCTCAGCTCCAGCAGCGGTTTACCGCCTTGCAGAGCCGTGCCCAGTTCTTCTCCCTGCGTTATGTCCGTCAAACCAGCCAGCATCTTTGCGTGCGCAAGAACGTCGCCGAACCGCCGCACTTGAGCACCGATGAAGGCGCGATGCTGACCGTGCGCCTCAATGGCGTCGAAGCGTACGCGGCGACGCGGGATATTTCCCAACGGGGTCTGCAAGCCGCGCTGGAACAGGCCGAAGCCCACGCCCGCAGGCTCGCCCCTCACGCACTGCTGAACCTCAGCGATCAACCCGTTGCGACCGCGCAGGCTGACTACCTGTCGCCACATTTGCAGGACGCCTTCCCGCCCCTGAGCGATTGCCTCCAGCTGTTACTCAGCGAATCCAGTGCCGTGCCCAAAGACGAACGGCTGGTGAACTGGCAAGTCACGCTGGGGCTGGAAAACGTCGAGCAGATTTACCTGAATAACGCGGGCGCACAGATTCGTCGGGCGCAGCGTTTTGTCTATCCGGGCATGACCGTCACCGCCTATGACGGCAGTGACAGCCAGACCCGCAGCCTGGGCCGGGACAACTTCGGCCAGCAGGGCGGCGCGGAAGTGATCAGCAGTTGCGGACTGGTGGGCGCTGCAAACAAAGTTGCCGACCAGGCCTTGCAACTGATCATGGCGCCGAACACGCCGAACGGCCCTCGCGACCTGCTGTTGACGCCGGACCAGATGATCCTGCAAATCCATGAGTCCATTGGCCACCCACTGGAGCTGGATCGCATCCTCGGTGACGAGCGCAACTACGCCGGTACCAGTTTTGTGAAGGCCAGCGATTTCGGTCATCTGCAATACGGTTCCGAATTGCTCAACGTGACCTTCAACCCGGACATTCCTGAGCAACTGGCGAGCTACAGCCACGACGATGACGGCACGCCCGCCAGCAAGCAGTTCCTGATTCGCAACGGTTTGCTGGAACGTCCTCTGGGCGGTGCACTGTCGCAATACCGCGCTGATCTGCCCGGCGTCGCCAACAGCCGCGCCTGTAACTGGAACCGTCCACCGATTGATCGCATGGCCAATCTCAACATCGAGCCGGGGGATAAGTCCCTCGATCAGTTGATTGGCGGCATCGAACATGGCGTGCTGATGTCCACCAACCGCTCGTGGTCCATCGATGATGCCCGCAACAAATTCCAGTTCGGCTGCGAATGGGGACAGTTGATCGAAAACGGTGAACTCAAAGGCGTGGTGAAGAACCCGAACTACCGGGCGATTTCCGCGCAGTTCTGGAAAAACCTCAGCGCCGTGGGCGACGCCAGTACCTTCAAAGTGTTGGGTACGCCTAACTGCGGTAAAGGCGAACCCAATCAAGTGGTGCGCGTAGGTCATGCCTCGCCCGCCTGCGTGTTCAAGCAAGTCGATGTATTCGGAGGGGATGCCTGATGTCGCATCAACAGCAGTTTCAGGCACTGGTCGCCGCACTCAACGGTACAATCAGCGATCAAGAGCGTTTCACTCTTGCCTACAACGCCGAAGAGTCGGACTTCGTTCGTTTCAATCACGCCAAGGTGCGTCAGGTTGGCCATGTGCAGCAGGCCAGCGTGACCCTCAAGCTGATCGACAACGAGCGCCATGCGGACTTGCAGCTGACCCTCAGCGGCGACGGCGAGGTGGATCGTCAGCGTTTGAGCGAGGCCTTGGAGCAACTGCGAGAAACGGTAGCGCTGTTGCCGAAAGACCCGTACCTCAAACCCAACACCGAAGCGTGGCAGAACACAAACATTCAAGACTTGCCCTTGCCGGACAGCGAACATGTGGTCGGGCAAATTGCTGAGCTTGGCGAAGGGCTGGATCTGGTTGGTTTCTATGCCGCCGGACCTTTATATCGAGGCTTCGCCAGCTCGTGGGGCGCGTTTGGCTGGCATGAAGCCAATAGCTTCAATTTCGACTGGAGTCTGTTTCACGAGAACGGTCAGGCGGTCAAAGCCAACTATGCCGGGCACGACTGGAGTGACGACGGTTTCGCACGTCGTTTCGAGCTGGCTCGCGAACAACTGGAGTTTCTCGGCAAGCCGCTGAAAACCCTCGCGCCGGGTCAATACCGTGCGTATCTGGCCCCGGCCGCGATGGATGAAATTATCGGCATGCTGTGCTGGGGCGGATTCTCGGCCCAGTCGCTGGCGAACAAGACCAGCCCATTGCAACGACTGTACAGCGGTGATGCTCAGTTCAGTCCTCTGGTGAGCCTCGACGAGCAGGTCAGCGGTTCACTGTCGCCAGCATTTTCCGGTGAAGGCTATCCACGTCGGGATCTGGCGTTGATCCGTGAAGGTAAAGGCGGTGAACAGTTGGTGGGGTCTGCCAGTGCTGCGGAGTATGGCTTGGCCGCAAACGGCGCTGAGCCTTGGGAAGCGCCGAACTCCTTGAGCATGGCGGCGGGTAGCCTGGAGCTGGAGCAGATTTTGGAGAAGATCGGCACGGGTCTGTACATCGGAAACCTGTGGTACTTGAACTACTCAGACCAGACCGCCGCGCGCCTGACCGGCATGACCCGCTTCGCGACGTTCTGGGTGGAAAACGGCAAGATCCAGGCCCCGGTCAGCACCATGCGTTTCGACGACAGCGCCTACAGCCTGCTGGGCAGCGCGCTGGAAGATTTGACCAAAGAGCGGGAACTGATCCTGTCCACAAGTACCTATAGTGAGCGCCAGACAGCTTCGAGCCAGTTGCCGGGTGCGTTAATCAGCAAGTTGACGTTGACACTGTAAGGACCGCTGAAAAAATCACGGTGAAATGATGCTTTTGTGGGAGCACAGGTTTTGCGGGCGATGACGTGGGACCGGCTTTAGCCGGGAAGAGGCCAGTACATCCATTGCACTTTTGTGATCAGGAATGCAGCTTTCCCGGCTAAAGCCGGTCCCACGTCAGCTATGCGCAGCCGTAGAATCTCCCACAGAAGATATCGACCGGCCGGGGAGGCGCTCCACAGGATATCAACCAGCCTCAGGATCGCTTTCGACAACAGAGGACCCACATGCCGACCACCACACCGCTTCTGGATGAAAAAACCCTTCGCTGGCTGCCTTGGGTGGTCGCTATCGCGTTCTTCATGCAGAGCCTGGACGGCACGATTCTCAGTACTGCGCTGCCTTCCATGGCCCGCTCACTGGCGGAAGATCCGCTGCGCATGCAATCGGTGGTCATCGCTTACATGCTGACCATCGCCCTGCTGATCCCGGCTTCAGGCTGGATCGCCGACCGGTTTGGCATCAAGCAGATTTTCTTTAGCGCGATCCTGCTGTTCAGTTTTGGCTCGTTGCTCTGCGCTATCTCCAACTCGCTGGGTATGCTGGTCGGCGCACGGATCGTTCAAGGTCTGGGCGGAGCGCTGATGCTGCCCATAGGACGATTGATCGTACTGCGCGCCTACCCGCGCTCGGAGCTGGTGCGCATCATGAGCTTCATCACCCTCCCCGGCCTGCTGGGTCCATTGATGGGCCCGACCATGGGCGGCTGGATGGTTGAATACCTGAGCTGGCACTGGATCTTCCTGATCAATATTCCGGTGGGCATCCTCGGTTGCTGGGCGGTGCATCATTTCATCCCGAACCTGGCCGGTGGCGGCCGCACAAAATTCGACGGTATAGGCTTCGCGCTGTTTGGCGCATCGATGGTGCTGATCACGATTGCCCTGGAAGGCCTGGGCGAATTGCATTTGCCGCATTTGCGCGTGGTGCTGTTGCTGTTCGCAGGCTTTGGTTGTCTGGCAGCGTATTGGCTGCGCGCCGGGCACGTGGAGTCGCCACTCTTCTCGCCCTCACTGTTTCGCACCCGTACCTTCGCGGTCGGCATTCTCGGCAATCTGTTCGCCCGACTCGGCAGCGGAGCACTGCCGTTTCTCATGCCCCTGTTGCTGCAAGTGGCGCTGGGTTATTCGCCGTCACAGGCGGGGATGAGCATGTTGCCGCTGGCCGCTGCCGCGATGTTCGCCAAGTCGGTGGCCCGCTGGCTGATCGAGCGGCTTGGTTATCGAATGATCCTCACTGGCAACACGTTGATGCTGGGTATTCTGCTGTCGAGCATCGCACTGATAGACGCACAGACACCGTACTGGTTACTGCTGGTGCATCTGGGTCTTTTGGGGGCGGTGAACTCGTTGCAATTCACCGCAATGAACACCGTCACCCTGATCGACCTGGATGACGCCAGCGCCGCCAGCGGCAACAGCCTGCTGTCGGTGGTGGCACAATTGTCTCTGAGCTTCGGTGTGGCGTGCGCGGCCGCGCTGCTGGGCGGATTTACCGAACAAGTGTCGACCGGCGAAGTCAGCAGCGTGCTGGGCGCATTTCAGCTGACGTTCTTGACGGTGGGTGTGATGGCGATGCTGGCGGCGGGGATATTTCTGCAGTTGCCGTCTAGAGAAGCGAAACCGGCGGCGAATTGAAATACATTCCATGTGGGAGCGGTGCTTGCCCGCGATAAGGTTTAGGTGATCTACCTGCAGAATCGAGATGTCCTTATCGCGGGCAAGCACCGCTCCCACAGGGTTCATTCCAACCTGCGCACCCATGCCACCCAGCGGGAGTGCGCCTGATGGCTCTGTGACCTGATACACTGCGCGACATTTTGTTTTGCAGGCTCTTACCGTGACTAACACCGCTTTCAATACTTTGCCCCTGTCCGCCCCCATGTTGGCTAACCTGGAGTCCCTTGGTTATGCCGAAATGACGCCGATTCAGGCGCAGAGCCTGCCGGTGATTCTCAAGGGTATGGACCTGATCGCTCAGGCCAAGACCGGTAGCGGCAAGACCGCAGCGTTCGGTATCGGTCTGCTCAACCCGATCAACCCGCGCTACTTCGGCTGTCAGGCGCTGGTGCTGTGCCCGACCCGCGAACTGGCTGACCAGGTCGCCAAGGAAATCCGTCGCCTGGCCCGTTCGGAAGACAACATCAAGGTCCTGACCCTGTGTGGCGGCGTGCCGTTTGGCCCGCAGATCGGCTCGCTGGAGCACGGCGCTCACATCATCGTTGGCACCCCAGGTCGCATTCAGCAGCATTTGCGCAAAGGCTCGCTGGTGCTGGATGGCTTGAACACGCTGATCCTCGACGAAGCCGACCGCATGCTGGACATGGGCTTCTACGACGCCATTGCCGACATCATCGAGCAGACTCCCAAAAAGCGTCAGACCCTGCTGTTCTCCGCCACTTACCCGGTGGGCATCAAGCAGTTGTCGTCCAAGTTCATGCGCGACCCGCAGACCGTGAAGGTTGAAGCGCTGCATGCTGACAGCCAGATCGAACAGATTTTCTACGAAATCTCCCCGGAAGACCGTCTCGACGCCGTCGTGAAAGTCCTCGGTCATTTCCGTCCGCAATCCTGCGTTGCGTTCTGCTTCACCAAGCAGCAGTGCCAGGAAGTGGTCGACCACCTGACCGCCAAGGGTATTTCCGCCGTCGGCCTGCATGGCGACCTGGAACAGCGTGACCGTGATCAAGTGCTGGCGATGTTTGCCAACCGCAGCACTTCGGTACTGGTTGCCACCGACGTTGCAGCCCGTGGTCTGGACATCGATGCGCTGGACATGGTGATCAACGTCGAGCTGGCCCGGGATTCGGAAATGCACATTCACCGCGTCGGCCGTACTGGCCGCGCCGGTGAAAAAGGTGTTGCGGTCAGCCTCGTCGCGCCCTCGGAAAGCCAGCGCGCCCGCGCCATTGAAGAACTCCAGAAAGCTTCGCTGCGCTGGGAACAGCTCGACAACCTGAAGAACGCTGGCGGTTCGCAGTTGATCCCGACCATGAGCACGCTGTGCATCGGTTCCGGTCGTAAAGACAAATTGCGTCCGGGCGACATTCTCGGTGCACTGACGGGCGAAGCCGGTATTCCGGGCGCTCAGGTAGGCAAGATCGCGATCTTTGATTTCCAGGCCTATGTGGCCGTTGAGCGCAGCGTC
Organism: Pseudomonas sp. Irchel 3A5; assembly: GCF_900187575.1. Classification (NCBI taxonomy): domain Bacteria; kingdom Pseudomonadati; phylum Pseudomonadota; class Gammaproteobacteria; order Pseudomonadales; family Pseudomonadaceae; genus Pseudomonas; species Pseudomonas sp. Irchel 3A5. Next base: position 175,480 of record NZ_FYDU01000001.1, read on the forward strand.
GCCAAGCAAGCGCTGGAGCGCTTGAATAACGGCAAGATCAAAGGCAAATCGCTGCGCGTGCGGATTTTGTAAGATCCAAGCCAAATGCAGAACCTGTGGGAGCGGTGCTTGCCCGCGATAGGGCTGGACGCGGTTCACTTTAGAATCGCGGTGTTCTTATCGTCGGAATGCCGCCCAGACCAAGCACCGCTCCCACATAAGAAATCATCCCCGAGGACATCGCTTTGCCCGTTACTGACGTTGTGATCATTGGCGCTGGCGCCGCAGGTTTGATGTGCGCGCTGACCGCTGCTGGCCGTGGCCGCAAAGTGATGCTGATCGATCACGCCAACAAGCCCGGCAAGAAGATCCTCATGTCCGGCGGCGGGCGTTGCAATTTCACCAATATGTACACCGAGCCGAGCAACTTCCTCTCGCAGAACCCGCACTTCTGCAAGTCGGCGCTGGCGCGTTATACCCAGTGGGATTTCATTGGTCTGGTGGGTAAACACGGCGTGCCGTACCACGAGAAAAAACTCGGGCAATTGTTCTGCGACAACAAGTCCAGCGACATCCTCGAGATGCTCCTCGACGAATGCAGACAGGCCGGTGCCAGCCTGCACATGGACACGTCCGTGCAGCAGATCGAAAAAACCGAAACCGGTTACATGCTGACCACGACTCTGGGCAACATCAGCTGCGAATCGCTGGTCATCGCCACGGGCGGTTTGTCTATTCCGACACTGGGCGCGACCGGTTTTGGTTATCAGGTGGGCAAGCAGTTCGGTCACACCTTGCTGCCGACGCGCGCCGGGCTGGTGCCGTTCACCATCACCGATCAGCTCAAAGAGCTGTGTACCGAGCTGTCCGGTACGTCGGTGGATTGTCTGGTCAGCTGCAACGACACGAGTTTCCGCGAGAACATTCTGTTCACCCACCGCGGCCTCAGTGGCCCGGCGATTCTGCAGATTTCTTCGTTCTGGCATCCTGGCGACGCTGTGGAAATCAACCTGCTGCCTGACCACGACGTGCCGAGCTGGCTCAACGAGCAACAAGCCGAACGGCCCAACAGCGAACTGAAGACCCTGCTAGGGGAGATCTTCACCAAGAAAATGGCCAACCTGATTGCCGAGCAGTGGTTTGTGTCCAAACCGATGAAGCAATACACCCATGCCGAACTGGCCGACATCGCCACAAAGCTGGCGTCGTGGCAGGTCGTACCGGCAGGCACTGAAGGCTATCGCACCGCAGAGGTAACACTGGGGGGCATCGACACGCGGGAAGTGTCCTCCAAGACAATGGAATCCCTGAAATCACCGGGGCTGTATTTTGTCGGTGAAGTGCTGGACGTCAGCGGGCATCTGGGCGGCTTCAATTTCCAGTGGGCGTGGGCCTCGGGGTATGCGGCTGCGCAGTTTGTTTGATCTGGAATGCAGAGCCCTTTGTGGGAGCGGTGCTTGCCCGCGATAAGGGCGGCGCGGTCTGAGAGATAAATCGCGGTGTTCTTATCGCGGGCAAGCACCGCTCCCACAGGATTTGAGCTCCGCCTTCAAAATCTGTATCTATCGAATAAATCTCGCCAACCGGATGTACAGATGCAGCTCAGGCCTGTACATATCCACTTCAGCATTGATCAAACGTGAAACAGCTCTTTTATGGCATCGAAATCTCTTCGTCATACCTTCCGCCGTCTGTGGGCGCTGGATAAGTTCAGTTACAGCGTTCGCGTTTTCATTGCGCTGACCGGCAGCATGGCGCTGTGTTGGTACCAGAATGAAATGGGGCTGCTGATTCCGCTGTTTCTCGGGATTATCGCCTGCGCCCTCGCCGAAACCGATGATAGTTGGCAAGGCCGTCTCAACGCGCTGGCGGTGACGCTGGTGTGTTTCAGCATCGCCGCCATGGCCGTGGAGCTTTTGTTCCCCTACCCGTGGATCTTCGCCATATCACTGGCGATTGCCAGTTTTGCGCTGACCATGCTCGGCGCGCTGGGCGAACGCTATAGCGCGATTGCTTACGGCACTCTGATTCTCTCGGTTTACACCATGATTGGCGTCGATCAGCGTGGCGGTGAGGTGCTGGACTTCTGGCACGAGCCGATGCTGCTGGTAGCAGGCGCTGCGTGGTACGGCTTGCTGTCGGTGTTGTGGCAAATGCTGTTTTCCAACCAGCCGGTGCAACAGGCGCTGGCGCGGCTGTTTCGCGAACTGGGCCAGTACCTGAAGTTGAAGTCGAGCCTGTTCGAGCCGATTCGCCAACTGGATGTTGAAGCGCGCCGTCTGGAACTGGCCCAGCAAAACGGTCGGGTCGTTGCGGCCCTGAACGCCACCAAGGAAATCATTCTGCACCGGGTTGGCAACGGTCGGCCCGGTTCGAAAGTCAGCCGCTACCTGAAGCTGTACTTCATTGCTCAGGATATCCACGAGCGCGCCAGTTCATCGCACTACCCTTACAACTCACTGGCCGAAGCCTTCTTCCACAGCGACGTGCTGTTCCGCTGTCAGCGCCTGCTGCGTCAGCAAGGTTCGGCCTGTCAGGCCTTGTCAGAGTCGATCCAGCTGCGCCAGCCGTTCGTGTACAACGACAGCTTCGCGTTTGCGATGGAAGACTTGCGCGCCTCGCTGGAACACCTGCGTATTCAGAGCAACCCGGCATGGCGCGGCCTGCTGCGCTCGTTGCGGGCTTTGGCGAACAACCTGGAAACCCTGGATCGGCTGCTCAGCGATGCCAGTAACCCGGACGCTCTGGCTGACGCTACTGACAGCTCGCTGCTGGACCGCTCGCCGCGTACGTTCAAGGACGCCTGGACCCGACTGCGTTTGCAGATGACCCCGACTTCGCTGTTGTTCCGCCACGCGTTGCGCTTGCCGCTGGCGTTGACCGTCGGCTATGCGATGGTGCATTTGATTCATCCGTCGCAAGGCTACTGGATCATCCTCACTACGGTATTTGTCTGCCAGCCGAGTTACGGCGCAACCCGCCGCAAGCTGGGCCAGCGCATCATCGGCACGGCGATTGGCCTGACCATCGGCTGGGCGCTGTTTGATCTGGTCACCAGCCCGATTCTGCAATCGATGTGTGCGGTACTGGCGGGCGTGGTGTTCTTCGTCAATCGCACCACGCGCTACACATTGTCCACCGCAGCCATCACCATTATGGTGTTGTTCTGCTTCAATCAGGTCGGCGACGGCTATGGGCTGTTCCTGCCACGCCTGTTCGATACCCTGCTGGGCAGCCTGATCGCAGGGCTCGCGGTGTTCCTTTTCCTGCCGGACTGGCAAGGTCGAAGGCTGAACAAAGTGCTGGCCAATACCCTGACCTGCAACAGCATTTATCTGCGCCAGATCATGCAGCAATACGCCAAAGGCAAGAGCGACGACCTGGCTTATCGCCTGGCCCGGCGTAACGCCCACAACGCTGACGCAGCGCTGTCCACAACGCTGGCCAACATGCTGATGGAACCCGGCCATTTCCGTAAGGAAGCAGACGTGGGCTTCCGCTTTCTGGTGCTCTCCCACACCTTGCTGAGCTATCTGTCAGGGCTGGGCGCGCATCGCGAGACGCAACTGCCAGCCGAGGTCCACGAACAGCTCATCAATGGCGCGGGTACGACACTGGCGGCGAGTATCGATGAGATCGCCCAGGGCCTCGCCGAGAAGCAGCACGTGGCGATTCACAGCGACACCGAAGAGGCGCTGGCCACTGAGCTGGAGCAAATGCCTGACGAACTGGATGAAAGTCAGCGTCTGGTGCAGACCCAACTGGCGCTGATCTGCCGTCAACTGGGGCCGCTGCGGACCCTGGCGGCGCACTTTATCAAGGCGCCGGAGCCTGTCACTACAGACCGTGTCGCTTGAAGATTTCTGCGTAACTGCCGTCAGCTTTCATGGCGGCAATTTCCCGGTTGAAATCAGCAACGATCACCTGGTGTTTCGGGTTCTTGAGACTGACCAGAATATGCAGGTTGTTCTCGCTCAGTGATTTAGGCAAGAACTCCAGCTTGTCGCGGACACTCTTGGGCTCAGCAGCCAGATAGTAACGAGCGACGAATTCATCCTCCACGGCTAGATCAACACGTCCCGCCACGACCATGTGCAGCGCCACGGAAAAGTTGTTCACCGGCACCTTTTCCAGCAGGTCGTCGTTATCGAATTCGGCGGAATAGCTGTAGCCTCTGACAACCGCAATGGGCCGCTCGTACAACTGGCTTAGATCCTGAAACTGAACGCTGGAGCGGGTGCGTTTGAGAAAGCGGACGCGATTAACCAAGTACTCTTCCGAGAAGTAACCAATGCGGGTGCGATCGTCACTGAACCAGGCATTGATCAGCACGTCGTAACGCCCCTCCTCGACTCCGAGTAACGCTCGCGCCCACGGCACCTGTTCATACTCGGTGCTGTATCCGGCACGCTGCAATGCGGTGCTGACCAGATCACTGGCCAGGCCATTATTGAGTAATGAAGCGTCCGTGAACGGCGGCCAGGAATCGGCCACCAATCGCACTCTCTCTTCTGCGCTGGCCTGCGCCATCAACAGCAATCCCAGCAAAGCAATGGCTCGAAGCACACACGACATGCTTATATCCCTGAGACGGGCGACGCCCGGATGATTACAGCCAACGCCCGGAAAATCGGTGATGGCATGTAGCCTCATTGAAGCTGCATAAAGCCCTTTTCACAACTCACACATCGATGACATTACGTGCAGCGCACGGCAAAACCGTAGAAGGGTTATCGGCAACCCGCACAAAACATTCACACGCATTCATGCAGGGTTCATTGGGTATCTGACCGGATGAGTTAGTATTCGCTCAACGTTTCTTCACCGAGTCAGTGACATGCCTATCAACTGGATCTGCAAACACCACACCGATCTGAGCAAGGAGCAGCTTTACGCCATCCTGCAATTGCGCGCGGAGGTGTTCGTGGTTGAGCAGCAATGCGTTTATCTGGATGTGGACGGCCAGGATCTGATGGGGGATACCTGCCATTTGATGGCTTGGCAGGAAGACAGGCTGGTTGCCTATTTGCGCTTGCTCGACCCTATCCAGCAAGGCGGCGACGTGACCATTGGCCGCGTTGTGACCGCCCCCTCGATACGCAGCCGTGGCATTGGCCATGAGCTGATGGAACAGGCACTGGAAAACGCAGAGAAAACCTGGCCCGATCAGCCGATCTATCTGTCAGCTCAGGCGCACTTGCAGGGCTATTACGCTCGATACGGCTTCGAGCCAGTGGGCGATGTGTATCTGGAAGACGAAATCCCCCACATCGGTATGCGTCGCGATCTGGAGTAAAGCGCTCAGGGGTAATCGAGCACGGCCTTGATCTGTGCCAGATTGCCGGCAATCCAGTTCTTGTCGATCGCGCCCCAATCACGAATCCGGTATTGCCCGGCGTGATTACGAGCGCCATCGAGCTGCTCGAACTCACACTCGATATCCAGATCCGCCAACGCAGCAATCGTGTCCTGCGCGGTTCGCCGTGGCATGCCGGTCACGTCGACCAATGCCGGGACGTTGCTGGCCAGTTCGCTGTCGATCAGATACGCCACGTATAGGCGACGGTAGAAACTGGATTTGGTTTTGCTGACGTCCATCGTTAGGAATCCTCACTGAGGTCGTGGGACCGGCTTTAGCCGGGAAGGCGGTATTTTTGCAGATGAAGATTCAGCGCCTGTCCGGGCCTCTTCCCGGCTAAAGCCGGTCCCACGTCGGTATAGAAGCTTCTACTGCATATCCCGCCACGTCAGATAAACCCGCAGATCGAACTCCAACTGGTGATAGCCGGGCTGCATGTGCTCGCACAGTTTGTAGAACGCCTTGTTGTGGTCTGATTCCTTGAAGTGTGCCAGCTCGTGTACGACGATCATCTTCAGGAACTCCGGTGGCGCTTCCTTGAAGAGCGAGGCAACACGGATTTCCTTCTTGGCTTTGAGTTTTCCGCCCTGCACCCGTGAAATCGTCGTGTGTAGACCCAATGCGCGATGGGTCAGATCGAGACGGTTATCGAACAGCACTTTGTCGATGTTCGGCGCATTGCGCAGGTATTCCTGCTTGAGCCCTAACGCGTAAGCGTACAACGCCTTGTCACTTTGCACGTCATGACGTTCAGGGTAGCGCTGCTGCAGGTAGTCGCCCAGCTTGTTCATGGCGATGAGCTGCCGGACCTGATCCTGAAGAGCAACCGGATAGGCCTGAAGATATTTAAGAGGAACAGTCGCCGAGGCAGTCATGAGCCGTAACGTAGAGTGAAAGGCGCCAGTGTACAGAACTCATTGTTGTTTTAGGCTCTCCCAGTCAAACACTTTCGGAAAGCTCAATGCCTCGTCGGCCAACATCGGGCGCGCCACCAGATAGCCCTGAATCAACTGGCAACCGTTGTCGGCCAGCCACTCGTATTGCTCAAGGGTCTCGACACCTTCGGCGATCACCAGCACGTTCAGGTTGCGACACAGATCAATGATGCTGCGCGCCACCGCGGTATCACGCGGCGTGGTGAGCATACCGGCGATGAAATGCCGGTCGATCTTCAGGGTGTCGATGTCCAGATTGCGCAAATGAGTCAGTGAACACTCGCCCACACCGAAATCATCCAGCGCAACGCTCACGCCGATGTCATGCAAGTGTCGGATCTGATTACGGCTGTGCGTCAGGTTATTTACCAGCGACGCCTCGGTGAGCTCCACCTCCAACTGACCAGGTTTGAGGTCATAGCGTTGCATGGCGCGGCGCAGCTCGGCAGCAAGGTTAGGCATGCAAAACTGGGTGGGGCTGACACTGATACTCAGCACCAGGTCGTCGTCAAAAACATCAATGCAGCGGCCACGATGTTCGGCCCCCTGTTCGAAGATCCACCCGCCCAGCTTGTTGATCAGGCGAGTCTCTTCAAGCAGAGGAATGAACACGCCCGGCGGTACATCACCGGCGCTTGGATGCTGCCAGCGCAACAATGCCTCGAAACCTCGCAACTTCCCATCGGCAATGGAGACCTGCGGTTGATAAACCATGGAGAAATCGTGGCCATCGATGGCGGTGCGCACGCTGTCTTCAAGCATCAGCCTGGAACGGGCGCGGCCGTTCATTTCCTGATCATAGAAACGATATTGCTGACGACCTGCGCGCTTGGCCTCGTACATGGCGATATCCGCCGCACGCAGCAGCCCGTCAAGATTGGAGCCGCAGTCCGGGTAGGTCGCGATGCCGATACTGGCACCCAGCGTGACGTCCAGGCCATCGATCTGCCTGCGTATCGAAACTCGCTCGATAAGCTTCTCTGCCACTTTGGCGGCCTGTTCGGGGAAGTCCAGACCGTCGATAACCACGGTGAATTCATCGCCGCCCATGCGGGCAAGAACGTCGTAGGGCCGCATACAGTCTTTGAGTTGCTGCGACACCCAAAGCAGCACCTGATCTCCGGCGTCGTGGCCAAGGGAATCGTTGACCCGCTTGAAACCGTCCAGATCCAGATACAGCAGCACCAGAAACCGGCCCGCCTGCTCACGCAGCAACAAACCCTCCACCGCCTGATAGAAGCCGCGTCGGTTAAGCAAACCGGTCAACGCATCGGTAACGGCTTGCTGTTCCAATTGCTGATAAAGATTGCGCACCACCGACATGTCCAGAATGCTGAACACCATGGATTTCTGTTCGACCGGCAATGGCGCGCAGGACAACGCCACCGGCAGTTGCCGACCCTCACTGGTCCGCAGGACCGCGTCGTGCAGGCGATAGATTTCAGCATTGCGGTAATGACGATAGAAGCCGGACTGCGCCCAATCGACAACATCCGGCTCAATCAGGTAATCAATCACGCGGGTACCGCTCAACGTCTCGGCGCTGGCACCCAACAGGCGGCAGATTGCGGGGTTGGCGAAATTGATCAGACCGGCCTCGTTGACGACCAGAATGCCCTCGTCGATGTTATCCAGCACGGAGGCGTTGAAGGCTCTGGCCGCTTCCAGTTCTCGGGAGATTCGCTGCAGGGCGCGCTGGTTCTGCTGCTGCTCCAGCAACACCTGAACCTTGGGTCTGAGGACATTGGGATCGAACGGCTTGAACAGATAGTCGATCGCGCCACTGGCATAGCCGCGATGCACCGCATCCTGAGATTGCTCGTTGGCGGTCAGGAAAATAATCGGGGTCAGCCGCGTTCGCTGGCTGCCGCGCATCAAGCGAGCAACCTCGAAACCATCCATACCCGGCATCTGGACATCGAGCAGCACCAGATCGACTTCGCGCTCCAGGAGCACCGTCAATGCCTCGATCCCCGAGCTTGCCGTGATGATGCACCAGTCCTGCCTTTGCAGGACCGCACGCATGGTCACCAGGTTCTCTGGATAGTCATCCACCACCAACAAAACAGAACAGCCATCACCCGGCTTGGTTTGCGCGCATTCCATGCAACTTCTCTTATGTGGCACGACATCCAGGGACAGTCGTTTTTGATTTCCAATCGGGCAACTTTAGTCGGCTCTCACGGAAACTGAAGATGACTTTGTGATCGCCTTCACTAAAGTTCACATTTAACCGACTAACGGTCATTTCCTACAGGCCACATGGCGCATGCCCTACAGCCAATGTGACAGCACTTTGACGTCATCCGTTCGGCAATTAATTATTAACAGTTCGTTATTGAGAACGTATAACAACAACCCGGAAAGGCTTGATCTAGACAGCCCTTACTGGCAAAGCGACATAATGGAAATTAACTTATGGTAGACATGGCTTCGTGGAATTTAAGCATTCCTGTGGGTTCGCCCCCCAAAACCATCGAGACGTCCCAGCTGAAACAAGGCTATGACGGCAAATATTTTCGTTCAGAGTCGGGCTATATCTTTTTCTGGTCACCGGTAACCGGATCAAAAACCGAAAACGCCAAATACCCGCGAAGTGAACTGCGCGAAACCTGGTCCGACGGCACACTGCACAACTGGATGTATCCGGACGCCGACAACTTCCTGTCCGCCACACTTGAAGTCAATCAGGTGCCTTCCTCGGGCAAGATCGTGATTGGCCAGATACACGCCTACGAGAGCACCGAGCCGATGCTCAAGGTTGAGTATCAGTACAAGGAAGACACCAAGTCCGGGAATATCGTTGCCAAGTTCCGCAACCGCTATGACGACGACGAAGGCCGCGTCATTCAGATTGCCGAAGGCGTACCGCTGAACGAGCGCTTCAATTACAAGATCCACCTCAGCCCCGGAGGAGATCTAAGCGTCAGCGCGAGAGGTCAGAACTGGACCAGCCCGGTCAGCGCCACCTGGCGTGACAAGCCGTTGTACTTCAAGGCAGGGGTTTACGTGCAGGACAATTCTGGCTACAGCAGCGAAGGCGGCAAGGCCACCTTCTATAAGCTGGATATTGATCACAACAAGACGTAGGGCTGTAGCGCGGCGCACAGAGAATCCCGTGGGACTGGCTTTAGCCGGGAAGGCGGCGGCACTGTCGACAATTATTCTGCGACTGTACCGACCTCTTCCCGGCTAAAGCCGGCCCCACGACGGATGTCCCGCCGCCCGCGCATTGAATTCAGCGAGTTGCAGCCTTGAACTCTTTCTCAGCCAGCTCAAAACGCGCCTGCATACCCGCCGAAGGACCTTTGCCCAACAGGCTGAACACCACGATAGCGATGCTGGCGAACAGGAAGCCCGGGATGATTTCGTACAGACCCCAGATGCCCAGTTGCTTCCAGACAATCACGGTGATTGCGCCGACCAGTACACCCGCCAGCGCGCCGTTACGGGTCATGCCTTTCCACAGTACCGAAATCAACACCACCGGGCCAAACGCAGCGCCGAACCCAGCCCAGGCATAGCTCACTAGCCCCAACACGCGGTTATCAGGATCGGCAGCCAGCACAATGGAAATGATCGCGATCAGCAGGACCATGGCGCGACCGACCCAGACCAGTTCTTTCTGCGAAGCATGTTTACGCAGGAAAGCTTTATAAAAGTCTTCTGTCAGGGCACTGGAACACACCAGCAACTGACAGCTCAACGTACTCATCACCGCCGCCAGAATCGCCGAGAGCAACACGCCGGTTACCCAAGGGTTGAACAGCAGCTTGGCCAATTCAATGAACACCCGCTCCGGGTTTTCAGTGACCGGCCCGGCGACTTCCGGGTGCGCCGAGAAGTAGGCAATCCCAAAAAAGCCCGCTGCGACCGTACCGCCCAGGCACAAGATCATCCAGGTCATGGAAATGCGACGTGCGCTGGCAATGGACTTGACCGAATCCGCCGCCATGAAACGCGCCAGAATGTGTGGCTGGCCGAAGTAACCCAGCCCCCAGCCCATCAGGGAAATGATGCCGATGATGCTGGTGTTGCGGAACATGTCGAAATTGGCCGGATCCTTGGCTTCGATGGCCAGGAAGGTCGCGTCAACACCGCCAGTCGCCAGCAGCACAATGATGGGCGTAAGGATCAGCGCGAAGATCATCAGTGTTGCCTGAACCGTGTCCGTCCAGCTTACGGCCAGGAAACCACCGACGAAGGTATAGGCGATGGTTGCCGCAGCACCCGCCCACAGCGCAGTTTCGTAGGACATGCCAAAGGTGCTTTCAAACAAGCGCGCCCCCGCGACGATGCCCGAAGCGCAATAGATGGTGAAGAACACCAGAATCACCACGGCGGAGATCACTCGCAGCAAACCGCTTTTATCTTCGAAACGGCTGGTGAAGTAATCCGGCAAGGTCAACGCATCGCCGTTGTGTTCGGTCTGCACCCGCAGGCGGCCGGCAACAAACAGCCAGTTCAGATAAGCACCGACAATCAGGCCGATGGCGATCCAGCTTTCCGACAGGCCAGACATATAAATAGCACCCGGCAGGCCCATCAACAGCCAGCCACTCATGTCCGATGCACCTGCCGACAACGCCGTGACGACGCTGCCCAGGCTACGACCGCCCAGAATGTAATCAGAGAGATTATTGGTTGAGCGATAAGCCATCAGGCCGATCAGCACCATTGCTGCGATATAGATCACGAATGTGATCAGGGTGGGATTGCTGACACTCATGGGGATTTCGCCTAAGCATTATTTTTATTGAAAGGGACGAACGATCTGCAAGCCCCACGCGAACGACTCTCGATTATCCTCGCACCAAAGCGGAGCATCCTATTCAACCTGCGGCCAAAGGTGCAACCTGTTTTCCGACAAAAAGTTGCACCACTCCCCAACCGGGCGCTGGACCTTACAAGTTTCGCCCCGTTCCAGAGCAGCCAATTCGTCGCATAACGCCGACAGCACCTTCGTTGTGCGGACCGATTTGCATGTGACTGCCCAGCTACAGCAGCCAAAAAATATTCATTGAAAAAAGGGTTGCACCCGGTTGCACCTCACCCCACTCATGGCTAATCTTGTCCGACAACCAAGGCCACGTTGCAGTGGCACGATGAGGACAACACATGGCCACCACCACGCTGGGTGTCAAACTTGACGACCCGACCCGCGAGCGATTGAAAGCAGCCGCTCAGTCCATTGACCGGACTCCGCACTGGCTCATCAAACAGGCGATTTTCAATTACCTGGAAAAGCTCGAAGGTGGTGCAACCCTTTCCGAACTCAGTGGCACTGCAAGCAAGGACGGCGATGATCACGGCGAATTGCCTGTAGACGCCGCTCATCAGTGCTTCCTTGAGTTTGCTGAAAGCATCCTGCCGCAGTCGGTGCTCCGCGCCGCAATCACCGCTGCTTACCGTCGCCCGGAGCCGGAAGTGGTGCCGATGCTCATCGAACAGGCACGCCTGCCGGTAGCGATGGCAGAAGCCACCAACAAGCTCGCCGCGACCATCGCCGAGAAACTGCGCAATCAGAAAAGCGCTGGCGGTCGTGCAGGAATCGTTCAGGGCCTGCTACAGGAATTTTCGCTGTCGTCTCAGGAAGGCGTCGCTTTGATGTGCCTGGCCGAAGCCCTACTGCGTATCCCGGACAAAGGCACCCGCGACGCGTTGATCCGCGACAAGATCAGCACCGGCAACTGGCACCCACACCTGGGCAACAGCCCCTCGCTGTTCGTCAACGCTGCGACGTGGGGGCTGCTGCTGACGGGTAAGCTGGTCTCGACCCACAACGAAGCCGGGTTGACCTCATCCCTGAGCCGCATCATCGGCAAGAGCGGCGAGCCGATGATCCGCAAGGGTGTGGACATGGCCATGCGTCTCATGGGCGAGCAGTTCGTCACCGGCGAAACCATCGGCGAAGCCCTGGCCAACGCCAGCCGTTTTGAAGCCAAAGGCTTCCGTTATTCCTACGACATGCTCGGCGAAGCCGCACTCACCGAGCACGACGCACAGAAATACCTGGCCTCTTACGAACAAGCGATCCACTCCATCGGCAAAGCCTCTCATGGTCGTGGCATTTACGAAGGCCCGGGTATCTCCATCAAGCTGTCGGCGCTGCACCCGCGTTACAGCCGCGCCCAGTACGAACGCGTCATGGAAGAGTTGTACCCGCGCCTGCTGTCGCTGACGCTGCTGGCCAAGCAATACGACATCGGCCTGAACATCGACGCCGAAGAAGCCGATCGCCTTGAGCTGTCGCTGGATCTGCTTGAACGCCTGTGCTTCGAGCCGCAACTGACGGGCTGGAACGGGATTGGCTTTGTCATCCAGGCTTACCAGAAGCGCTGCCCGTATGTGATCGACTACGTGATCGATCTGGCCCGTCGCAGTCGCCACCGCCTGATGATTCGACTGGTGAAAGGCGCTTACTGGGACAGCGAAATCAAGCGTGCCCAGGTCGAAGGTCTGGAAGGCTATCCGGTCTATACCCGCAAGGTGTACACCGACGTTTCCTACATCGCCTGCGCCCGCAAACTGCTGTCGGTGCCGGAAGTCATCTATCCGCAATTCGCCACGCACAATGCCCATACGCTGTCGGCCATTTACCATATCGCCGGTCAGAACTATTACCCCGGCCAGTACGAATTCCAGTGCCTCCACGGCATGGGCGAACCGCTTTACGAACAAGTGGTGGGCAAGGTTGCCGATGGCAAGCTGAACCGACCGTGCCGCGTGTATGCCCCGGTAGGCACCCACGAAACGCTGCTGGCTTATCTGGTGCGTCGCCTGCTGGAAAACGGCGCTAACACCTCCTTCGTCAACCGGATTGCCGATCAGTCCATCTCCATTCAGGAACTGGTGGCTGATCCAGTAGCCAGCATCGAGCGCATGGCGACTCAGGAAGGTGGCTTCGGTCTGCCGCACCCGCGCATTCCGTTGCCGCGCGATCTGTATGGCTCTGAACGCGCCAACTCCAGCGGTATCGACCTGGCCAACGAACACCGTCTGGGCTCGTTGTCTTCCGCCCTCCTGGCCACCGCGCACAACGACTGGAAAGCTGCGCCAATGCTCGGCAGCCCCGCCAGCGAAGGCACGACAACCCCGCTGCTGAACCCATCCGATCTGCGTGATGTGGTCGGTCATGTGCAGGAAGCCAGCCTGGAAGATGTCGACAATGCCCTGCTCTGCGCCCTGAGCTCCGGCCCGATCTGGCAAGCCACTCCGCCGGCCGAACGCGCGGCTATCCTGGAGCGTGCCGCCGACCTGATGGAGGCCGAGATTCAGCCACTGATGGGCCTGCTGGCTCGCGAGGCGGGCAAGACCTTCGCCAACGCTATCGCTGAAGTCCGCGAAGCGGTGGACTTCCTGCGCTACTACGCGGTGCAGGCACGCAATGACTTCAGCAATGACGCCCATCGCCCATTGGGGCCAGTGGTGTGTATCAGCCCGTGGAACTTCCCGCTGGCGATCTTCAGCGGTCAAGTCGCAGCTGCACTCGCCGCCGGTAACCCAGTGCTGGCCAAACCAGCGGAACAAACGCCACTGGTTGCCGCACAAGCCGTTCGCATTCTGCTGGAAGCGGGCATCCCCGAAGGCGTGCTGCAATTGCTACCCGGCCGCGGCGAAACGGTTGGCGCGCGCCTGGTCGGCGATGATCGCGTCAAAGGCGTGATGTTCACCGGTTCGACTGAGGTCGCCCGCCTGCTGCAACGCAACATCGCCGGTCGGCTTGATGCCCAGGGTCGCCCGATCCCGCTCATCGCTGAAACCGGTGGTCAGAACGCGATGATCGTCGACTCCTCGGCGCTCACCGAGCAAGTGGTCATTGATGTGGTGTCTTCCGCGTTCGACAGCGCCGGTCAGCGCTGCTCCGCCCTGCGTGTGCTTTGCCTGCAGGAAGATTCCGCTGACCGTGTCATCGAAATGCTCAAAGGTGCCATGGCGGAGTGCCGTCTAGGTAACCCGGAACGTTTGTCTGTGGACATCGGCCCGGTGATCGACGCTGAAGCCAAGGCGGGCATCGATAAACACATTCAAGGCATGCGCGATAAAGGCCGTACGGTCTACCAAGTTGCAATCGCCGACGGCGAAGAAATCAAGCGCGGCACCTACGTGATGCCAACCCTGATCGAGCTGGAAAGCTTCGATGAGCTGCAAAGTGAGATCTTCGGCCCGGTGCTGCACGTGGTTCGCTACAAGCGCAAGGAACTGGACCAGTTGATCGGCCAGATCAACGCCTCCGGTTACGGCCTGACGCTCGGCGTACATACTCGTATCGACGAGACCATTGCCAAAGTCATCGACAACGTCAACGCGGGCAACGTTTACGTTAACCGCAACATCGTCGGTGCCGTGGTCGGCGTGCAACCGTTCGGCGGCGAAGGTCTGTCGGGTACGGGGCCTAAAGCGGGCGGGCCGTTGTACCTGTATCGTCTGCTCTCGACCCGTCCGGTCGACGCTATTGAGCAATCGTTTGTGCGCGGCGATGCGCTGGTAGCACCTGACACCCGCATGCGCGACGCCTTGAGCCAGCCGTTGCAGGCGCTGAAAACCTGGGCAACCGGCAATCAGCAAGCCGACCTGGACCAGCTCTGCAGCCAGTTCGCCGTGCAATCGCAAAGCGGCGTGACTCGCCTGCTGGCTGGCCCGACCGGCGAGCGCAACAGCTACAGCATCTTGCCGCGCGAACATGTGCTGTGCCTGGCCGAGGCAGAAAGCGATCTGCTGATTCAACTGGCTGCCGTTCTGGCAGTGGGTAGCACAGCGATCTGGTCTGATAACTCGCTTGGCAAACCGCTACGCGCTCGCCTGCCAAAAGAAGTTCAAGCGCGCATAAAGCTAGTGGCTGACTGGACCAAAGACGAGGTGCTGATCGACGCTGTTCTGCACCACGGCGACTCGGACCAATTACGCGCAGTATGCGAGCAAGTGGCCCTGCGCCCGGGTGCCATCGTCGGCGTCAACGGTTTGTCCCATGGCGAAACCAACGTTGCGCTGGAGCGTCTGGTGATAGAGCGCGCATTGAGCGTCAACACCGCAGCTGCGGGCGGTAATGCGAGCTTGATGACCATCGGTTGATGGGCTGACCAACAATAAAAAAGAGAGCGCAGGCTCTCTTTTTTATTGCCCATAATTTGATTTCTTGACAACTAAGGCACTTATTGATTCGCTACAAAATGAGCTTTACATACTTCAGAACCCACCGGAAAAACTTTCAGTAAACGCTGAACAATCAGCTTTGAGAAAAGCGTTGAATTCTTTTATCTGCTGTGATTAAACGCATTATCGATTGATCAAAAACCTCTTTCGAAAATATATAATTACCGCAACTAGAGAATTAACTAATGACTCAAAATCAAAGAACTGAACTTGACCCTGAATTTGGTGAAAACGGTAAACTCGATGTTCGCCCGCCAGGCAACTTTCGCAATGATCTGTCGAGCGTCACCACCGATGA
This sequence comes from Pseudomonas sp. Irchel 3A5, assembly GCF_900187575.1. NCBI lineage: Bacteria > Pseudomonadati > Pseudomonadota > Gammaproteobacteria > Pseudomonadales > Pseudomonadaceae > Pseudomonas > Pseudomonas sp. Irchel 3A5. The sequence goes on from NZ_FYDU01000001.1 coordinate 191,204, forward strand.
ATCAGGGCTAAGACTGATGATCTATGGGGCCTACGAGCGACAAACACCGCAGTTGTCCATTCCGGGCGTTGCCTCGCTTTTCCTCAACGGTAACTTCGACACCCGCTTCGGCGACCGGCAGGATGGCCTGACCATCGCACCTCCAAGCATTCTGGCAACGAGCGCCAGTAGCATCGCCAGGCTGTCTGATGGATCCTTCTTTGTCACAGGTGCAGCGTCCAGCCAACTTCCGCTGCTCAGATATGACCACGAAGGGCGACTCATGTACTTCATGGATTTGGCCGAGGGGCCGCAATACTCCACCCCACGAGTATTGGGGATGGGTGATGCGGTCCTGCTGGCCTCCTCAGACCGTAATGGTGGTGTGATTTATTGCCGCAACGACGAAACTGAAGAGCCTGAGTTTGGTATAGGGGGGAAAGCAACTTTCCTGACTGGCAATAGTTATGTGTCTACATTGCACATGGCGCGATGTGCTGATAGCTGGTCGTTTTATCTGGCCGGGGAAGTTGGCAATGAGGGCTATATCCTGCGTATGAACCGCACGGGGCAACTGGATCAAGATTTTGCCAACGCCGGCGTGTATTCCATCAGGATGGTCAATGCTCGCTACAGCGCTTGCCGCCGAGTGATTGAATTGCCCGATGGTAAAATCCTTGCACTCATCAACGGCTCCGGCTCCGATATTGGTGCGGCCAGCTATCTGATTCGCCTGACCGCCACAGGCCGAATCGACGCCACATTCAACCGCGGCGAACCATTGCGCATGCCTGGCGAGGTAGGCGAAGACATGACACTGCACGCCGATGGCAGAATCCTGGTGGCTAATCGCGGGGTGATGACTGGAAACCAGCTGACCCGCTACCTGCCTGATGGTTTGCTGGACATCGAGTTCGGTCATGACGGCGCAGGCTCAATCACCTTTACTGACGACCAGATCGGGTTCGTGAAAGGCGTGATGGTCCAGCCTGATGGCAAGATCCTAATTGGCGGAACATCGGGCTCGATCACTACGCTGCTGAGGTTGCTGGCGTAAGCCCTGCTCACTGCAGGAGATTCTATATTCGGCCGCAAGCTGATTGACGACGTGGGACCGGCTTTAGCCGGGAAGGCGGTGTTTCTGCAGATAAAAAATCAACGTCTGCCCCGGCCTCTTCCCGGCTAAAGCCGGTCCCACGTCAGTGAATTCTGTGGGAGATTCTATGCTTGTCCGCAAAGCTGATTGACGACGTGGGAACCGGCTTTAGCCGGGATGGCGGTGTTTCTGCAGATAAAAAATCAGCGTCTGCCCCGGCCTCTTCCCGGCTAAAGCCGGTCCCACGTCAGTGAATTCTGTGGCGGATTCTATGCTTGTCCGCAAGCTGATTGACGACGTGGGACCGGCTTTAGCCGGGAAGGCGGTGTTTCTACTGATGAAAATTCAGCGTCTCCCCCGGCCTCTTCCCGGCTAAAGCCGGTCCCACGTCAGTTAATTCTGTGGCGGACTCTATGCTTGTCCGCAAGCTGATTGACGACATGGGACTGGCATTAGCCGGGAAGGCGGTGTTTCTACTGATGAAAATTCAGCGTCTGTCCCGGCCTCTTCCCGGCTAAATCCGGTCCCACGAGTTTTTTGTTTCCCGCATAAGAGCGCAGCAGCAAACACAAAGCGGCCGCGGCTACAGAGCGCGAAAACTTCACAATAAACGATTCACAAAGTCCAGTTACTGGACAAATCAGGTCTGCATATAGGTCAGCCCCGAGAGCAAAGTAATACCGGCGCGAGGATCCGTGATTGAGTACTGAAATTGCAATAACGACCCAGCGTTTGCATCAATTAGATTCTGCGGTACGGGTTCCGTCAGCGGAAAAACAGCATTCGTAATGGTTTTCGTAAACTCCGGACTCAGAAACCCTCGAATATAGATTTTTAAATCATCGCCCGAACGAGGGGAGTCAATAACCAGCGCTACGCCCCCAACAGAGGACGGAAACTCCAGCCCCGGTGGATCAACGTCATAGATTCGCGCCTTTTTTATATCTCCAACACTTGTCATGATCAAACTCTTGTAAAGTTCACGCCGGACTATCCGAACGCATTCCGAGCATAACTTGGCAAGCATTAACGTGCAAAAACAGCCAAGCCCGACCTTCAGACATAAATTTCTTAGATAACAACCAGCTAGCCCTCCCTTAGAAGAATTAGCTACTTTACTGATGCCAAACTAATCTATGACTCAGAAGACTACCCGCTCACCTTTAATAAAAATGCTCCTTCTTATTTCAGGTTACTTACGCCCTGTAGATGCTCTAGGGGTCGCGTTTCTTGCAGCTATCTCTCTTTTTCTATACACCGGACGGGGAGCTGGCTTTTAGGATGGAAGGCGGTTTTCCTGACAACCAGACATCAGTGACTGCGCTGGACTCTTCCCGGCTGAAGCCGGTCCCACGACAGCGCGGGGGTGGGATGCGGGAATATCCCACAGCAACCCGGTTACTTTCGCTAACGAAACGCCCTGTAAATTGGGCGTTTCCGACAGGCTTCTCCCTTTCTTCTGCGTGAAACTTCCTAGAGACTCCTGACCCCGTTGCGTGGGTGTTCTCGTCTCTCTAGGCTGCGTCGGTCACTGCTCATCAGTGATCGGGTTTAGCAGCCTGCCGTATCCACCGCGCAACAACACCGTTTATGGCGGCTTTGCGCGGGGCGCCTTCGGGCGCGCCGGTTTTGGTGGGTACCCGGTCTGCTAACCCGCGACAAAGCCGCCACCCCTTATTCGTTTAGCAGCGTTTGAAAGGTGGCCCCAGAGAGATACTCACCATGACAACAGTAACGCCAGTCACATCGCAAACTTCACTCGAAAAATCCTTGCTACACGTCTCCGAACTCCTACGCTGCGCAGCAGCAACCGCCTACGAATCCGGCGACAGCCTAAACGGCCCGAAACGCGACCTGGCCTTCTCCGTCGTTCACCTGATCGGCATGGCCCGGACCGAACTGGATCGCTCATTAGCGGGAGTTGAAGCTCGATAAATTCCAGCCAGACAGGTCGTCTCGGCAACAAGTTGCCTCCTACCTGACGCGGCGCTGTCTCGCAGCAAACACTGGGCCTGTAGGAGCTGCCGAAGGCTGCGATCGCGGTGTATCAGGAGAAATGCTTCGCAGCCTTCGGCAGCTCCTACAGAAAAGCATTCCAGATCAGGTGATTAAATTTTTTTGATGAGCAGCGCCTGCCAAGCAGCCTCACGCCTGCTTTCCCCCACCATCACCCAAATCAATCATCCTGTGCAGCCCAAACACACACGCTTAGACTCAACCCACTCCCACAAAAAGGTACAGGGTCATGTCCGAGTTGCTGCTCAGTTCCCGCAATCTGGCTTTCGAGCTTTACGAAGTGCTGGACGCCGAAGCGCTGACACGGCGTGAGCGGTTTGCCGAGCACAACCGCGAGACATTCGATGCGGCGATCGGCACTGCCCGTACCATTGCCGAAAAATACTTCGCGCCACACAACCGCAAGGCCGATGAAAACGAGCCTCGCTATGAAAATGGCGAGGCGATTCTGATCCCCGAGGTCAAACCTGCCGTTGATGCGTTTCTTGAGGCGGGCTTTCTAAATGCAGCGCGCAGCTTCGAGGACGGCGGGATGCAGTTGCCGACACTTTTGTCGCAAGCCTGCTTTGCCCATTTCCAGGCTGCGAATGCAGGCTCTACGGCTTATCCGTTCCTGACCATGGGCGCTGCAAACCTGATCGAAAGCTTTGGCAGCGACGAGCAGAAACAGCGCTTCCTGCAACCGATGATTGAAGGCCGCTTTTTCGGCACCATGGCCCTGACCGAGCCCCACGCGGGTTCATCACTCTCAGACATTCGCACCCGCGCCGAGCCTTTTGACGACGGTAGCTATCGTCTGCGCGGCAACAAGATTTTTATCTCCGGCGGCGATCATCAGCTGTCTGAAAATATCGTGCACATGGTGCTCGCCAAGCTCCCGGATGCGCCTGCCGGAGTCAAAGGTATTTCGCTGTTTATCGTGCCCAAATTTCTGGTTAACGAAGACGGCAGCCTCGGCCCGCGTAACGATGTGGTTCTGGCTGGGCTGTTCCACAAGATGGGCTGGCGTGGTACCACATCAACGGCGCTTAATTTCGGCGATAACGGTCACTGTGTGGGTTATCTGGTGGGCAAGCCGCATCAGGGCCTGAACTGTATGTTCCAGATGATGAACGAGGCGCGAATCGGTGTAGGCATGGGCGCGGTCATGCTCGGTTACGCGGGTTATCTGTATTCGCTGGATTACGCTCGCGAGCGGCCACAAGGACGTCTGCCAGACAGTAAAAGCCCGGATAGCAACCCTGTGCCGATCATTCAGCACGCCGACGTCAAGCGCATGCTGCTGACTCAAAAAGCTTACGTGGAAGGCGCTTTCGATCTAGGCCTGTATGCCGCTCGGCTGTTCGACGATACCACCACCGGCGAGACCGAAGAGGTTCGTCAGCAAGCACAGCAGTTGCTGGACTTGCTCACGCCCATCGTCAAAGCCTGGCCATCGGAGTTTTGCCTGAAAGCCAACGAGCTGGCGATTCAGATTCTTGGCGGTCACGGCTACACACGGGAATACCCGGTGGAGCAGTATTACCGTGACAATCGTCTGAACCCGATCCACGAAGGCACCAACGGTATCCAGTCACTGGACCTGTTGGGCCGCAAGCTGGCACAAAACGGTGGTGCAGGTCTTAAACAGTTATTGCGGCTGATTGCCGAAACCTCGCAACGCGCTCAAGCACATGAAGCATTGACCGAATTACGCCAACCACTGGAGCAATTGGTGGCGCGCCTGCAAGCCGTGACACTCGGCCTGCTGGGTGATCTGGCGCTAGGAAAAGTGAACGCGACCCTGGCGAACTCGGCGCTGTACCTCAAGGTGTTCGGTCATACGGTGATCGGCTGGCGGTGGCTGGAACAGGCGATTCACGCACAGCAAGGCCTCGCTGACGGCAGCGAGGCCGATAAGGTTTTTTATCAGGGCAAACTGCAGGCCGCCCGATACTTCCTGACGTGGGAAATACCGGGCTGTCATCACGAGTTGGCGATTCTTGAGTCTCGTGATGACCTGTGTCTGGCCATGCAGGACGACTGGTTCTGAATCAGGTCGCCGACGGGAAGAACAACTCCAGCAGCGATGCGCCCTGCGGTCCGAGTTTCGCGGCGTACTGTTCGCGACTGAAAGGCTCGCCGGTGCGCAGGTCAAAGATCCGGCCTGCTGGCTCTCCTGTGCGATGCCGACCTGCCGGGCTCTCGCTCAAGCGCACTTTGATGAATTTGAAATGCTCGCCCACTACTTCCTCAATGCTTTCGATCCTGAAATAGGTACCGGGCTTGAAGACTGATTCGGCCTCCTCCCAATCGCCCGAAAATGGCGATATAGGCGTTGCCGTGCGATAGGTCTTGCTCGGCAATTCGAAAACGATGGATGTGTCGTCGAACCTGATCACGGCACCGTCGTTGATGTGTAACTGAAAAATATGCGACTGCACGCCGCCCTGGCTGCTGGAAAAGATGCGCGCCACGTAGGGGTTTTCGCTGAAGGAGGTGAAGTCGGTGTTGACCAGAATATCCCCTGCCTTGATCTTCCCGCTACGAAACGTAATGCCCGACGTACTGCGATGGCCACTGCCGCCGCGATAGAGGTCAACGTCGTTGTTGCAACCGATGCTGTCGATATCCTCGGCAAGTTCTTCGATCATTTCGATCTGATTGGGGAGTGTCGATTCGCCGGTGCGCAGGTAGACGTTGAAATCTGCGTCGCGTGCCGTGTAATCCGATACGCGCCCACCCATGTATTCCCCCTCGGTTTTGAACAACCGATGCTCGTCGCCCCAGGCGTCAACCAACAGCCTGTTACCGTCCTCATCGGTTTTGATGAAGCCACCGGTGTCCATGTCCGAGTCGAAATCCGAGTCTGGGTCGTACTCGCGAACGCAGTCATCCACTACCGCTTTCTGTCGTGCAAGGGCGATCTTGGAAAGTCGCTCCTCTTCGAGCAGATCAAAGCGCATGTAGGTGTCCCAGAACGCGGATTTGGTCGAGACCATCGAGTGAGACTGAGGCGCAGACGGCGACGTTGAACCTGAGACGTCATCGAGTGGAGAGCCCCCTGCCAGCTGAGGTGGAGCCAACAGCTCCCAGTCATCGTGCGCATTGAGTCGCACCGGTTTGAAGCCAAAAAAGGCAAACGGGTTTTCAGGGTCGACGATGGTCCAGGTTCGCAGCGAGCTGTTGTATGAAACGCGATAGGGCAGATTGTGGATTTCAATCCACGTTTCACCGTTAGCCCGCACCCTGATGCCTCGCATATGTCCGGAGACATCAACGATGTCTTCATCCAGAATCACGTTACCGCGCAGTTCGGCCAACGACGCTTCGCTGTTATAAGCGGGCACCCAGTCCTCCACCGTCTCAATCACAGCACCCGAGTCCGACAACGCGGCGCCCGCCCCCGCCAGATCCGGCAGGTTGAACACCACAAAAACCGAATTCAGAATGGCGCTGATCACCCCGGCCTTGCGCAGTCTCGACGTGTTGCCGTTAAGGGCCTGATCAATGCTCAGGCCGACATTGGTGAGAGCGGCGCCCACGAGGGTCAGGGTCAATGGCCACGCCAATGGCGCGATCCCGTCGAACACCTGAGTGAAGGCGTTTAGATACCCCATCATCATCTGCTTGCGCAGGTCGGAGTTCGACGTCAGCAGCAGATGCGCCTGCGCATTCATGTTGGCCTGAGCGAGTTCACGCAGATGCTCAAACACATCTGTGACAATCTCATGATCGACGCGATTGATGACTTTTTGATCGGACCATTCATGCCGTTGCAGTTGTCCGATCCAACTGTCAAAGACTCCACCGTCCTGCTCCTTTGCCGCCTGCGAGGAAAAGAAATGCAGCGTGAAAGCCGAGCGCGACACATCAGTTGCGCATTGTCCCAACACCCAGCTTTGCAACGCAGCTTCAGAGGCAAAGAAATGAAAAGCGGGCCTCTGCGCGGGCATATACAGAATCTGGACGCCACTGCCATCGACAATTCGAACAATGTCATGGGCGATGTACTCTCCAATGTCGAAACTACGAAACGTAATGCCCGGTTGCGGAGTGATACGCGCACGGAGCAACGCGCCAGTCATGACATCCGGCACTGAAGACGCCACTGCATGGATAACTGTCCGGTACTGTCCGTCCTGTAACCTGCCGGCCCGCTTCGCGTTGGCGGCAGCGGCGAGAAAATGCGCCTTGGCAAGGGTGCGGAAGTTCTCGCCATGCGCGGCCCAGAAGTGCGTCACTGCGCTTTTGTAGGTGGACGCAAAATCTGCGGCCCAGAAATCATTCAGCACATCACGGGGCAGAAGAGGGACTTCGTTGCGCTCATTGAAAACCCGGCACTCTGGCCCATCAGTGTAGAAGCCGCCCATTTGTTGCAGCGTGCCGGGCGTTGCATCCTGGTCCTGAGCGCTGAAGCGGTGCATGACCAGTTCCACCAGCGTCATGGACTCGGCGGGCTGACCAACATGCTCCCACCCAGTGAAAGTCCGAGGGCTGGAGCGGGTGCCGTCTGTAAAGCGATGCCAGTACACCTTGTCCGGGTCGAGGTGCACGGCGGAGTGTTTTTTCAGGATCCTGCGTGCTTGAACATAGGCTTGCCCGTGAATATCGGGGTAGTCACTGAGGAACCGGCGCGCCATTCTCTTGAGCCGGGACTCATCGCTGGAGCGACGTTGGTGAAGTGCTGCACGGTCAAAACCAGTTGTTTTAGACGCCATTTTTTCCATTCCTTTGGATGCATTGAGTGCTTATCCAATCAGCAAAGGATGGAGGATGTGCAGTACTTAATTACCTACCTGCGATGAGCTTCGCAGCTATGACTCGATGATCAGATTTTGTACGAAAATCGGTGGACCGCAGAATAGGCACTCGTTACGACAAGCTGGTCAAAAGCTTCGCAGCTATGGTCACCTTGGCTTGCACCCTGGGTTGTGTGCGGCAGTATTTTTCGTATAAAACCTGAATCGACCGGGGGTTGGGAATACCCATGAGACTATTCGACGCTGGTAGAAAGTGATGTCGCAAAGCTTGATACTGCTGTCACAGAAGGAAGGCTCTTGGACATGGAACTGCACTGGCGCTGAATCTATAGACAGGCGGCGAGTGAACATCCCAGATAGCAATGTAAAAAATCAGCAATGTTGGAACGCTATGCCAAGGGGGCAATGGTGTTTTTAATCAACTATAAATCGGGTGGTAAAGGCTGTCCTGAGGGCGGTATTTATGGGGAGCTTCAACCCCATCACTGGAATTCGAATGACTTTTCAGACTCAAGATTTCCTCAGCCGGGAACCCTCCTCGAGTTCCTTGCCAGGCACAAAAACCTGGAGACCGATTTCTTTTATTTCGGTAGCGAATTCATCTGCTCTGAAAAAATGCTGAAAATAATTAAGCTTTTCCGCCATGGCAGAATTGATACCGTGGAAATCCGCGTCCACCTTCAAGGATGCAAATCACCCACACCACCGAAAAAGTACTATCTTCTGCGCAGCCGAGAAATAAGGAGCTTGCTGGACCAAAAGAACGCCGTTTATGAAACCAGAAAAGACCCGAGTACAAACCTGCCTGAAAAAGACATCTACCACGATGACAGATACATTTACGACTCGATAACAAAATTTGTCATTGAGAAGAAGGACATTGATTTAGATTTTTTTATTTGCGGCGAAATGCTAATGAATGAATATGTTTTTTCTCCGAGCCTAAAACGAGCTATAGAGTCAGAAAACTTAAAAGGCATAAGCTTTATTGATATCGAGCAAAGTTTTTACGACGCGAAACTAGAATTCTAGCTTTCGCCTTAAAAGTGCCTGTACGAAAACAAGGGCGTTGGTTGCTCTTTGATAAATGAGTGAGAGGGTGGAGCATACTGATGAACACTTTAAGCATTGGCAACCCTATCGTCATTGCAGACTTGATCAAGGCATTAACACCTGGATCAGCGATGATAGACGATCTGTGCCTGTACACGCAGGAGGAAATAGAGACCATAACACCTGAAACAATCTGTTATTTGGATCACTACCCAATAATTATAAACGACAAAGAGATTTACAGCGAGTTTGTGACCTCCAACGAGCTTGAACTCCTGTACTACGGAGAGCAATTCAATGATGTCTTAAGCAATATATACAATCAGAAAAAAACTGCAGACACGAATATTATCATTCAAGCTTTGAACTACTACATGGATAATGACGATTTTTTAGACATCGACTGACATTAAAAAATTTACATATCAAACCTGACACCAAGCCGGATTCGACCGAATGCTCTTTAACAATGCGTAAAACACGCCCAGATGTTATCACCCTGAAATCGGTGGCTTATCAGGCAGGGTCCGGCTGGATTGGAGAGAACTATAAAGCCTTTACAAGTATATTCTTAATCTGACACCATCGAAGCACGAGACCACCGATAAAATTAGACACACATATTATAGGCTTGTAAATATAATTAAAGGAGTAGACCTATGGTAAGCCTGCAAAATGCTCGAAGCTGGATTGAGGGGGAGATTTATTCAAACCTCCTGGAGCAAATGGTTCAAAACCTGAAACTAGCGGTGAGTGATAAAGTCATCTCTGACACATTACTGGAATATGACATCGAAAACATCAACGCGGCAAGTGCGACCATAAAAGATCTTGAAGAAATCGCCAGTGACACGCTTTTTTGCGGGATTTACGTGATTGCGAAACTGAAAGGTATAGAAGGAACTGAGAACCAGCAGGAAGGAAGACATAGTGAAGATGAGGATGACGTTCTAGTAGAGACTCTTCCCTTCTATAGAAACTTTCTAAATATCTACCTGATTGAACTACACATCCTTAAATCCCAACCGGAGAGGCTAGAGTCTTACTTGAAGAAAATCAGAATACCTAACTCTAAGCAGTACGCCAAGCAACTGCGATCTATTTATGAATCGATACTTCAGCCTTCAAATTTTACTGGAAGCACTCAAGATGCCTAGCGTGGAAAACGCTGTTGATGAATACTGTCCAAGAACCAAGATGCCTCACCTATATCTCTGCGTACCTTTTTTATAGAACGATGGCCATTTTGAAGAATTGATTTTTGATGAAGTCAAAATAAGCTGGCTACAATGTTTTGCAATTTATGACATTGAAAAGAAACTTATAGATAAAAACGGCAGTGATGCTTTTGAGGATCTAATGTCCATACAGGAAACTGATGTGTTCGACATGGAACGTCAACCTGTCAGGTTACCCTACCAGGTTTGTACAAGAAGTTGGTGCGGGTAGAATTGCCGCCGTGATTGGCTGGAGGCACGCATCGTGGGAATCGATCAAGGATCTGTCCTCTCCAGAGCGAAGGAACGATAGTTACAGGGGGAGTCTTGCCCTCATCCATTCCAGACGTGTGGGAGGCATCGTGATTGTATGGTCTTTCTGCCCCATGTCATCTTGATAGATAATACTGTTTTCGAAAACCTTCAGCGGTTCATGTCCGGGCTGGCCGTCCCAAAAAACCTTATAATATCTTCTGGCTAACAGTTCGCCTTGATCGTCGAAAATGGTCAATCGGACCCTTTCCATACCATCGCCATCAAAAAGACTATTATTTACCCCGGCCCCGCAAATAGTTATCAGGAACGTTTCATTGCCGATTTTTTTCGTACCTCCATTTAACTTTTCCGTGTGATTATAGTTATTACAATCAGAATCATCGAACAGATTGAAGGCAGTCGAGTAAGCCACCAAAACAAACAACATAAAAACAAATAAGAAAAAAGACGCGAGATGCGTTTTTCTTACATAGGTTCTGAGGGTTTGCATAATGTATCCAGCCTTATGATAAAAGACTTTTTAGCTTGTGGATTTTCAGCCTGCTGTAGATCATAAGATTGCCACCCCGGTTATGCTTTTCTCTCTACTCATTATAAGAGCTGTTCTACACAGGCCAGTAAACATATTTCTTCAGGGTTTCTACGAAAAGTCGATGCGGTTGGAATTACCGCCACGATTGGCTGGTGGCCCGCATAACGTAGCGTTACAAACTCTGCGACGCATCGTGGGAATTGATCAACGATCGGGTTTCTCCAGAGCGTCGCAGAATAGGCACTCAACCATCAGGAATGGAAAACCCGGCTAGACGCTCAATGCCTCATCAGGCGCAGGGAAGAATCGGTCAACCAGCGGCTTGCCTTCATCACCCAGCTTCGCTGCGTACTGCTCGCGGCTGAAAGGCTCGCCGGTGCGCATATCAAGCAGCACGTGCCAGGTCTTGGGCTGAGGAATTTCAGTGAGCTGAACCCTCATGAACTTGAAGTTGAGGCCGGTGACTTCCTGGATACCGTCGATCAGGAAGTAGTGTCCGGGCATGAAGATCGATTCGGCCTCCTGCGGAGTCGCGGAAAAAAGAGCCACCGGTATGCCCCCCAGATAATGTTTTGCTGGCAGTTCAAAGACCACTGCGCTGTCGTCAAAGGTGATCTGCTCGTGGGTCAGCGCGAAGGCTGCCGAATCCTGCCCTGCCTGACTGCTGCAAAAGACGCGAGCGATGAAGGGGTTTTCGCTGAATGAGGTGATATCAGTGGTGACCAGAACATTCCCGGCCTTGATCCGGCCACTGCGGAAAAAATGTCCCGAGGTGCCCCGCAATGCGCTACCGCCACGATAAAGGTTCACATCGTTGTTACGCCCCACCTCAAGCAGGTCATCCGCCAGATCTTCGATCAGCCCTGCCTGCCCTTCGCCCTGTGAGGATCCCGTGCGCAAGAACTGATTGAACATCGAATCCCTGACGCTATAAGGCTTGATACGATCGCCCGCAAAATCTCCGTTCGCGGCTTTGAAGACCCAATGCTCGTTGCCGCTGCTGTCTATGACGACCCTTGAGCCCGTCGGCGTCTCCAGCATCAGGTCATCGGCGTGTACCTCACGTACATTGATTACCGCTTCCTGTCGCGCCAGCGCCATTTGAGAGAAACGCTCTTCTTCCGGCAGATTGAACTGCATGTGGATGTCCCAAAAGGACGAACGCACTGTCGCGTAGGGTTTGGTGGGCGACAGCGGATTTGCTGTCGGCAGCGTAACGGAGCCTTCCGGCTGATCCACCAGTTCCCACTCCTGCAACGCATTCAGCCGTACTGCCCGAACAACATTGCTGTCAGTTGCGTGGGTGGGGTCGACGATACGCCAGCTATTGAGTTCATCGCTGTAGAGCACCCGGTAAGGCATGTCATTGAGGTTGATCCAGGTTTCACCGTTCGCCAACTGCTGAATGCCCTGCATGCGCCCGACCGCCGTCGGCGCATCGGCAGCCAATATTACGTTGCCCTCCAGCCCTTCAAGTGGGTCGCGAATGTCTACCAGCGGGATCATCTCGTTCGAAGGCGTGATACCGCTGCTTTCTGTTGCAGACGCTTCCACGCCAGCGGGCTCGCTGACCGGACGGACGCTCGCCGCCCTGCTGAGCCCCACCAGGGTTGGCAGGTTGAAGAGCAGAAATATCGCATTGAATATTGCGCCGACGAGACCGGCCTTACGCTCCCTGGCACTTTTCCCATTAATAGCCTGATCGGTTCTCAACCCGACGTTGGCGGCTCCAGCGCCTACCAATGTCAACGCCATCGGCCATCCCAGTGGGGCAAAACTGCCGAAAACGCTGATGAACGCATCCAGATACCCCATCCACATGCGTTTACGCAGGTCTGAGTTGGACGTCAGCAGAACGCGTGCATCTTCTTGCAACTGCTGCCTGGCGAGGTCGCGCAAATACTCGAAAGCATTTCCGGGAATGGTCCTGCTGCTGGAATTGATCAGACGTTGTCCGGCGACCCAGGGTGTCTGCACTATCCGCTGGGCATTGTCATCGAATTGCGCCTGATGCTGTTGCTGTGCGGAATGAGTGCGCAAAAACAGCGCCATGAAAGCCAAGCGCGTTGCTGGCTGACTCAAGCAGCGTTGCACCCAGTGATAAAGGTCGCTATCGGAGGCAAACACATGAAAGGGCTGTTCATCAGCGGGAAAATAAAGAATCTGCCAACCCGTATCATTCACCACGCGAAAACTTTCACTGCACGGGTAACCGCCGATATCGAAGGAGCGCAAGGTTATACCGCGGGGCGCATTGATCCTGGTGTGCAGGGTAGAAAGGGTCATGACCGGTTCAAGCTTGCCAACCACTGCGCCCATGAGGTTTTTGAATTGGCTCAGCGTAAGCTGGCCCGCGCGCAGTTGCTGACCGGCGGCGGCCAGAAAGCGTGAGCGGGCCAGCGTGCAAAAATTGTCGCTGTGCTGCACCCAGAAGCTGTCCATTCGAGCCTGAAACAACTGGTTGAAATCCAGCGCCCAGAAGTCATTCATGACCTGCATGGGCAATAAGCGCACTTCATTGCGTTCATCGAACACGCCGTGCGCGGGGCCATCCGTGTAAAAGCCGCCATAGAGCTGAAGCTCGTCGCTGGCCAGTTGGTCATGTGCAGTGAAGCGCCGAAGCAGCAACTCGACAAAATTCATCGACTCATAGGGCATTCCCGAATGTTGCCAGCCGGTAAACGTTCGCGGGCTGCTCATCGCGTTGTGAAAGCGGTGCCAATAGACTTTTTCCGGGTCCAGGCGCTTGCCAGTGTGCGTCAGCAGCAGCTTGCTGGCCTGGGCATACGCCGTGCCATGGATATCGGGGTAGTCCTCGACAAATTGCCGGGCGATCTGCTTGAGCTGCTGCTCATCCGTCAGGTAGCGGGCGTCGGCAGTGCCTTGGGTAAAGGTTAATGCGGGTTCAACAGGTGGACGATGCATGTGGCTTTCCTTGAGTAAGAAAAGCATGCACGTGATCAGGTTCGATGCGGGGGTTGGCGGTACTTATGTATGTTTTCCGCAGACGGATAATACGAAGTGGGACCGGCTTTAGCCGGGAAGGGGCCGGTACATTCACAATGTCTTTATCGTCAACAACGCAGTCTTCCCGGCTAAAGCCGGTCCCACGTCAGTATTCAGGGTTGCATCCGCCCGGTTGCGGCATCCCTACAGGCGATAAACACCTCTGTTCAGCCAATCAACAGCAATGCTTTGACAGCCAACCAATTCAACAGGTTAGAATCCGTTGGCACGGTGACTGCATGGTCATGACGTGCCACCTTTATTTTCTTATCGACCTTTCTGCATGGAGAAATGCCCTTGGATGCCACAACCATCAACAGCCTGTTCTTGATCGGCGCGTTGCTGGTAGGTGCAAGCATTCTGGTCAGTTCGATTTCCTCACGTCTGGGCATCCCGATTCTGGTGATCATCCTGGCGGTCGGTATGGTTGCGGGCGTGGATGGCGGCGGAATTATTTTCGACAACTACGCCACCGCCTATCTGGTGGGCAACCTCGCGCTGGCGGTGATTTTGCTCGACGGCGGGTTGCGCACGAGGGTATCCAGTTTCCGGGTAGCGTTGTGGCCAGCGCTGTCCCTCGCAACCGTCGGAGTCCTTATTACTACGGCTCTGACAGGCATGGTCGCGGCCTGGCTGTTTAATTTGAACATGATTCAGGGCCTGTTGATCGGCGCGATCGTCGGCTCAACGGACGCGGCGGCGGTGTTTTCCCTGCTGGGCGGCAAAGGCCTGAATGAGCGGGTAACCGCCAGCCTTGAAATAGAATCCGGCAGTAATGACCCGATGGCGGTGTTCCTCACCGTGACCCTGATCGGCATGCTCGCCAACGGCCAGACCAATCTGGAATGGAGCCTGTTGGTCCATCTGATTCGCGAATTCGGTATCGGCGGCGTGATTGGCCTGGGCGGGGGCTGGCTCATGTTGCAGCTGGTCAACCGCATCAATCTGGCGACCGGTCTGTATCCGATTCTCGTTATTTCTGGCGGTTTGGCCGTGTTTGCCCTGACCAACGCCATCCACGGCAGCGGTTTTCTGGCGGTTTACCTGTGTGGTCTGGTCATGGGCAACCGCCCGATCCGCAGCCGTCACGGTATTTTGCACATGCTTGACGGCATGGCCTGGCTCGCACAGATCGGTATGTTTCTGGTGTTGGGCCTGTTGGTCACGCCCCACGACCTGCTGCCGATCGCGATCCCGGCACTGGGCCTGGCATTGTGGATGATTCTCGTCGCGCGCCCGCTTTCGGTAATGGTGGGATTGCTGCCGTTCAAAGCGTTCCACGGCCGCGAAAAGGCGTTTATTGCCTGGGTGGGCTTGCGCGGTGCAGTACCGATCATTCTGGCGGTGTTCCCACTCATGGCCAACCTGCCGAACGCGCAGCTGTACTTCAACCTGGCGTTCTTTATCGTGCTGGTTTCGCTGTTGGTTCAAGGCACCAGCCTGCCGTGGGTGGCGAAGCTGCTCAAAGTGACCGTTCCGCCCGAGCCTGCACCGATTTCCCGCGCGCCGCTGGAAGTCCACGTCACCAGCGAGTGGGAGTTGTTCGTCTACCGTCTTGGTGCAGAAAAATGGTGTATCGGTGCCGCCCTGCGCGAACTGAAAATGCCCGAAGGCACGCGCATCGCCGCCCTGTTCCGCGGCCAGCAACTGCTTCACCCGTCGGGTAGTACAACACTGGAAGTCGATGATCTGCTGTGTGTCATCGGTCACGAACATGACCTGCCAGCCTTGGGCAAACTGTTCAGCCAGGCGCCGCAACGCGGTCTGGACCTGCGCTTCTTCGGCGACTTCGTACTGGAAGGTGACGCTCAACTGAGCGCGGTTGCTGCCTTGTACGGTCTGAAACTGGATGGGCAGGACGGCAACATGCCGCTGAGCCAGTTCATTGTGCAGAAGAATCGCGGCGAGCCGATTGTCGGCGATCAGATCGAATGGAATGGAACTATTTGGACAGTTGCTGTGATGGAGGGGAACAAGATCCTCAAAGTCGGCGTCAGATTCCCCGAAGGAAGCAACCCAGGCCCTGGGTTGTTCCTCTAAACTGCCCTTCTATTCGATCAGCTCGACCGGTGTCTATGTTGCCCCTGCGTAATTTCTTTGCTGCCATCCTGCTCGGCTTGTGCCTGTCTTCTTTTCCGGTACTGGCTGCCGATCCACCCACGCGCGAGGCCGTGCAGCAGAGCCTGGACAAGATCGCCGACCGCAAACTGCCGGACGCCGACCAAAAAGCCCTGCAACAGGTGCTGGAACAGACCCTGGGCTTTATCGACAGCAAAAGCGATAACGAGAAGAAGCTCACTGCGCTCAAGCAGCAACTGAACGATGCACAGAAGCAGATCTCCGAAAACCAGCGGGAACTGACGCGCCTCAAAGGCAGCAAAATCATCCCCGTTGCCCAGCGCTATGGCAGTCTTGACGTGCCGCAGCTGGAAAACATGCTCAGCGAACGCAGCACCCTGCAAGGCGAGTTACAAAAAGCCTTGAGCGATGCCAGCAGCATGGTCATCACCGCACAGACTCGTCCTGAACGCGCTCAAGCTGAAATCAGTAACAACCAGAACCGCATCCAGCAAATCAACACCATTCTCAAGCTGGGCAAAGACAACGGTAAGAACCTAAGCCCCGAACAACGCAATCAGCTCAACGCTGAGCTGGCGTCGATCAATGCCTTGAACGTGTTGCGCCGTCAGGAACTGGCGGGCAACAGCCAGTTGCAGGATCTGGGCAACAGCCAGCATGACCTGCTGGTAGAAAAGGTCAGCCGCCAGGAGCAGGAAATCCAGGAGCTGCAAACCCTGATCAACGACAAGCGCCGCGCCCAGTCGCAGCAGACCGTGACGCAGCTGTCTCTGGAAGCGCAGAAAGCCGGTAGCAGCAGCCTGCTGGCGACCGAAAGCGCCGCCAACCTCAAGCTCTCCGACTATTTGCTACGCGGCACCGACCGCCTCAACGAACTGACCCAGCAGAACCTCAAGACCAAACAACAGCTGGACAACCTGACCCAGACTGATCAGGCGCTGGACGAGCAGATCAACGTGCTGCGCGGCAGCCTGTTGCTGTCGAAGATTCTCTATAAACAGAAGCAGTCGTTGCCACACCTGCAACTGGACAAAGGTCTGGCGGACGAAATCGCCGACATCCGCCTGTATCAGTTCGAGATCAATCAGCAGCGTGAGGCCATGAGCAGCCCGGTTGCCTACGTTGAAAAACTGCTGGCCACGCAACAGCCTGCGGACATTACTCCACAGTTGCGCAAGACCTTGCTGGACCTGGCCGTGACCCGCAGCGATCTGCTGGAGCGCCTGAACCGCGAACTCAGCGCGCTGCTCAATGAATCCATCACCTTGCAGCTCAACCAGAAGCAATTGGTCAGCACGGCCATCAGCCTGCGCGAGACGCTGGATGAGCAGATGTTCTGGATCCCCAGCAACAAGCCCCTCGATGTGGAGTGGTTCCAGGGCATCTGGCCGCGTCTGCAGAAGCAGGTGGCAACCTTGCCGGTGGCCTCAAGCGTCAGCGAATTGAGCGATGGACTGACCCAGCGACCGTTGCTGTTCCTGCCGTTGCTGCTATTGATCGGCGTGCTGACCTGGAGACGTAAAGCGCTCTACAACAAACTCAACAAGCTGCATGCGGACATAGGTCACTTCAAGCGTGACAGCCAGTTGCAAACACCGCTGGCGATTCTGATCAATATTCTGCTGGCCATGCCGGTTGCGCTGGCGCTGGCCCTGTGTGGTTACGCCCTGCAAATCGACGCACGGGGGCAAAACGCCAATCTGGGCGAAGCACTGCTGCAAATTGCACTGGCGTGGCTGGTGTTCTACACCGCGTACCGGATTCTTGCGCCGGGCGGCGTGGCACAGCTGCATTTCCGCTGGGAAAAGGCCCAGGTCGAATTCCTTCAGGGCTGGATACGCAAGCTTGGCCTCGTCGTGCTGGCGCTGGTTGCCGTTGTCGCGGTGGCCGAGCATCAACCCGCCGCACTGGCTGACGACGTTCTGGGTATTGGCGTGGTACTGACCTGCTACGCGCTGATGGCCTGGCTGCTTAGCCGCCTGCTGCTGACCAGCCCAAGCAATCACAACGCTTCGCTGTTCCGCAAAACCATGGGACTGGCGTTTACTGCGCTGCCCATCGCGCTGTTTGTCGCAGTATGCTTCGGCTACTACTACACCGCGCTGAAACTCAGTGATCGCCTGATCGACACCTTGTACCTGATGATGCTTTGGCTGGTCATCGAGGCAGCGTTCGTGCGCGGTCTGAGTGTGGCGGCACGACGTCTGGCCTATCAGCGCGCCCTGGCCAAGCGTCAGGCTGCCAAAGAGGCAGGCGATGGTGATGCGGTGGTTGAAGAACCTACGCTCGATATCGAACAGGTCAACCAGCAATCGCTGCGTCTGATTCGTCTGGCACTGCTGGCCGGTTTCGTGGCTGCGCTGTACTGGGTGTGGTCGGATCTGATCACCGTGTTCTCGTACCTGGACAACATCACCCTGTACGAATACACCAGCGGTACCGGCGCTACCATGAGCATGGTGCCGATCAGCCTCGGCGACATGATTGGCGCACTGGTGATCATCGGCATCACCTTTGTCCTGGCGGGTAACCTGCCCGGCTTGCTTGAGGTACTGGTGTTGTCACGCTTGAGCCTTGCCCAAGGCAGCGCTTACGCGACCACCACCTTGCTGTCCTATGCCATTGCCGGTATCGGCTTTGTGTCTACGCTCTCGGCGTTAGGCGTAAGTTGGGACAAGCTGCAATGGCTCGTGGCCGCGCTGTCGGTCGGCCTCGGTTTCGGGATGCAGGAGATCTTCGCCAACTTCATCTCGGGCATCATGATTCTGTTTGAGCGTCCCGTGCGGATTGGCGACACCATTACGATTGGTAACCTGTCGGGCACGGTCAGCAAGATCCGCATCCGCGCCACGACCATTACCGACTTTGACCGAAAGGACATCATCGTCCCGAACAAGACGTTCATTACCGGGCAACTGATCAACTGGTCGCTGACCGACACCATCACCCGGGTGACCCTCAAGCTCGGCGTCGACTACGGTTCCGACCTGGATCTGGTTCGTACCCTGCTGCTCAAGGCCGCACGGGATAATCCGCGAGTGCTCAAGGACCCGGAGCCGATTGTGTACTTCCTGAACTTCGGCGAAAGCACGCTGGATCATGAGTTGCGCATGCACGTGCGCGACCTGGGCGACCGTAACCCGGTGCTCGACGAGATCAACCGCTTCATCAATAAAGAATTCAAGAAGCAGCACATCAACATCTCGTTCCGGCAGATGGAGGTTTACCTCAAGAATCTCAGCGGGCAGGAATACAAGCTGGTGCCGACGGACGAAGAGCCAAAACCGAGCGGGCCGCTCAAGCTGGAATCTGCGGAGCCGGTCAAACCTGCGGCGAAGGATCAGCCAGAGCCGCCGGAGTTGCGACTGGATTAAAGCCGGTTACAGAAATCTGTAGGAGATCGCTCTGTGCCCTGACACAGCGCTGTCGCGAAGCAAACATTGGACCTGTAGGAGCTGCCGAAGGCTGCGATCGCGGTGTATCAGGACAAATGCTTCGCAGCCTTCGGCAGCTCCTACAGAAAATGCATTTCAAGCCATTAATTTGCATTTTGTTTGATAGGAGCTCGGCAGCTGTTATCAAACAACATACAACCACTTGATCTGGAATTCTTTTCTGGAGCGACCGGGGTGGCGCTCCTACAGGTTCAATGTTTTCCGCGAGACAGCGCGGCTATCGGATGAACCTGCCGGCCTCCTATACCCAGCCACCAACTGGACGCATCCGGATCAACCCCGCAGAATGCTCGGACATTCTGCTGGAGAAGGCCTGTGAAAGCCCTCGACGAACTGACCTTCGACAATCGTTTTGCCCGCCTGGGCGATGCGTTCTCCACTTCGGTATTGCCTGAGCCCATTGCCGAGCCACGCCTGGTCGTCGCCAGCGATGGTGCACTGGCCCTGCTTGACCTTGATCCCGCCCAGGCCGAGCTGCCGCTGTTCGCGGAAATCTTCAGCGGGCACAAACTCTGGGCAGATGCCGATCCAAGGGCGATGGTCTATTCAGGTCATCAATTCGGCTCATATAACCCGCGCCTGGGCGACGGCCGCGGCCTGCTGCTGGGTGAGGTTTACAACGACGCAGGCGAACACTGGGACCTGCACTTGAAAGGCGCCGGACAAACCCCCTACTCGCGCATGGGCGATGGACGCGCGGTGTTGCGCTCATCGATCCGCGAGTTTCTGGCTTCCGAGGCGCTGTTTGCGCTGGGCATACCCAGCAGTCGTGCGGGCTGCGTCATCGGCTCCAGCACGCCGGTATGGCGCGAGAAACAGGAACGCGCCGCGATGGTGCTGCGTCTGGCGCAAAGTCATGTGCGCTTCGGCAGCTTCGAATACTTCTATTACACCAAGCAGCCTGAGCAGCTAAAGGAACTGGGCGAGCACGTGCTGGCGATGCACTTTCCGCATTGCCTGGAACAACCCGAACCGTACCTGGCGATGTTCAAGGAGATCGTCGAGCGTAACGCCGAGCTGATCGCCAAATGGCAGGCCTACGGCTTCTGCCACGGGGTGATGAACACCGACAACATGTCGATTCTGGGCATCACTTTCGATTTCGGGCCGTTCGCTTTTCTTGATGATTTCGACCAGAACTTCATCTGCAACCACTCGGATCATGAAGGCCGATATGCCTTCAGTAATCAGGTGCCCATTGCCCAATGGAACCTCAGCGCACTGGCTCAGGCGTTGACGCCATTCATCAGCGTCGATGCCCTGCGCGAGACCATCGGCCTGTTTCTGCCACTCTATGAGGCCCATTACCAGGACCTGATGCGCCGTCGTCTGGGGTTAACCAGCGCTGAAGACGACGATGGAGAGCTGATCAGTGGATTGCTCAAACTGATGCAGAACAGCGGCGTCGATTACACCCTGTTCTTCCGCCGCCTCGGTAACGACCCAGCCGCTCAGGCGTTGCAGTTACTGCGTGACGACTTCGTCGACATCAAAGGCTTCGACAGCTGGGCCGAACGCTATCTGGCGCGGATCAGCCGCGAAGACGACGGCACCGACCAGCAACGCCAAACGCGCATGCATGCGGTCAACCCGCTCTACATCCTGCGCAACTACCTGGCACAACAAGCCATCGACGCCGCCGAAAACGGCGACTACGAAGAAGTCCGCCGGCTGCATAAAGTGCTCAGTGATCCGTTCAATGAGCAGCCGGGCATGGCTGGCTACGCCCAGCGGCCGCCGGAGTGGGGGAAGCATCTGGAGATCAGTTGCTCGTCTTGATTGCAGGTGGTTGAGCTGACGCTGGCGTGTCGGCGCTCATCAAGGGCGACACGCCTTGCGTCGTAGCTTTGTTGCCCTTGCCAAAGGCGTATTTGTACTTGGCCATGACCTCGAACAGGGTCAGAACGCGGAACTCCTTTTCCTTGGCAGGGGCTGGGCCACTTTGCTCCGTCACCAAACGCGAGAGTCGCGTTTCGTAGTTATCGGGGTATTGAACTTTCTCGATATATGGCAGGGTCTTGTAGTGAGACAGGATCTCGGCGTAGAACTTGGGTGTTCGGCCGTTGTTTGCAGCAGACTCCTGGCGTTCCGGCCCCCAGAGCGACTTGTTCCATTTATCTTCAATACCGTTCACGGCATGACGAGCTGCATTTCTTTCATGCAGGGTGTAGGGGCCCTTCTCGTCGTAAATAATGAGATTCAACTGGTCCCTGGAAAGACCGGCAAAGGGGTTTTTCGCCTGGAGGTTACACTGTCTATACCGGCCCGTATATTCCGTAGCTTGCCGAGCTCTCTCCAGTAGTTCTGGATCGGAAGTATCGGGATACTCTGTAACATAGCCGCTCTCATCTGATCGCCAACCGTACTCAACCAAAGCTGTACGGATTCGATTACTTTCAATTCCCAACTGATGACGGTCCATACTCTTGTCTCGGGCTTCTGCCCGAACAGCACTTTCTGCCAGTTGGCGGGAGAGCGTGGATAACGTTGACTGGGTGTTGGGTGTATCAACAGTGATAGAGGTTTCTTTCTGCACGGTTACCGAGGAAACATTACTGAGCTGCGCAGCTTTACCAACAGCAACACTTGCGCTGGAAACAGTATTAATCATAAATCGACCTCAAAAGCAGAATACGCAGTGAAGATCAGTTAACTTTTTTTGTGGCGGGAAGCGGATCAAGAAGCGTCACACTGGGCCTCACCGCTTCGACAACCGGCTTTACAGCCTCAGGTTTGTTTTTACCCGGTACCGGCTGCTCTTTTTTCTTTTCCGGCAGCTGAATGCCTGCGAGGATTTCGTATAAGTTCAACATTCGCTCACTAGGCTTACGCGAACCGCCGTGCTCCGTGATGCTGGCTTCAAGCCGACTTTCATAACCTTTATCGTAGCGAGCTCGCTCAATGGCAGGCAGTGCTTTGTAATGATCGAGGCATTCAGTCATGAACTTGGGGTTCTTACCGCAGCTGTTATATTCCTGTCCTGCACGGGCTATTGATCCTGCTCGCCATTGTTGTTCCAGACTCGCGCTGCGAGACCAGGCGGCCTGCCTTTCATTGACCGTGTACGAGCCTTTATCGTCGTACGCAATAAGAACCGCCTGCTCACGGGTGAGGTCAGCAAATGGATTTCTTGCAGTTGGGTCCTGGGCTACAGATTTATTGACGTAGATCGTCGCCAACTTGGCTCGCTCAATCAGCACGGGGTCGTTGGTCTCCGGTACTTCTGCATCGTGCCGGGCTTTGTTGGCAACGTACGACTCACCCAAAATATGATCTACCGTTTTTTTCGCAAATTCTCCTAATTGCTCACGCGTCATGCTCTTCTCGCGGGCTTCGGCACGCACGGCGCTTTCACCGAGTTGGAGAGAAAGCGTTGAGACGCTTGCGGTATCCATTTTTTTTGAGATGTCCTGGACAGCTTCACTAAGGCCAGTGGTATTGGAATACCCGCTCTTGATGGGGGAATTGGAGGGAATCAAGGATGTGGAAACATTGACGTTATTAATCATATAATTCTCCGAAATCCAATATTGAAACTGGATAACAGCGCACCTTAACGGCATGAGCATTCTGCACTGTTACCCAGCTCATTCAAAAAGTGTTACTTCATCGAAAATTCAACTGCCCACGCATTGGTGGAGAAGTTGACAGATGTGATCTTCACATCACAACGCGCCCCGCCCTCTGCAATAGCGTTTTTAGTCCACTTAGGAACCCGCACGCCGCTCTGGAAATTCTTAAAGTATGTCGTTGAAAACTTACACACCTTACTTCCTATTCGATACATAACAACTGCATAGTTAGTATCGGGTGAAATATTACTCTGAACTCTATACCGAGCGAATTCACCCGCTTTTATTTCTGCCAAGGGCGTAGGTCTTGCGTTCATTTGGGTACTCATCCCATTTCTCCCTTCAGCGTGATAGAAGGCAGACTCCGCACCATTGTTCTTAAACGTCACATCGACCGGAGGCCCAGCCTGAACCACACCCGAAGCCACAGCTAAAACCAGCGCCAAAGGCGCCAGAACATAAATCCTTTTCATTGGAATACCTTGAATAAAATCAAATTTGTTTTGTGTTGAAACTTGAGAAAACGGTAGCGCCCCACAAAAAAACTTACAACTATCCAAACGAATACATCACAGGCAAAACCCCGTATTTACTGAGCAAAACAGAGCATTAAAAACCTAAATTTCAGAGAGATCTTTATTTACTGTAAGAAGTGCCCTACAGCAGAGGCCATTACGACGGCTTTCTTATAACTATGTAACGCAGGAGAGGGATGGAGTGGGTAATGCACAGTCAGTAAAGCGCGATGATGATTGGGACTGGATACACTCTACCCACTCCACAAATTTCGTTATTCAGAAAAGTTCTCAGAGGACATTCCCCCACTTAAAAAAACACATCAGCGGGAACGCCAAACCTCTCGGCCAGATAACGTATCTGACGAACATTGAGCTGCCGCTTGCCACTCAAGATTTCGGAAATGACCGACTGGGTTCCGACTTCAGGCAAATCTCCTTGATTTAAACCGTGCTCACGCATCAGGTACCGCAGAGTTTCAACGCCTGAAACCGCAGGCATGGGGCGATGTTTGTGGTCATAAGCTTCAATGAAGTCGCCAACCAGAAGTACGAGACTGTTGAGCGGGTGTGACTCATCCTCGCCGATAAGGGCTAGCAATTCGTCCAGCGAATCCATCAGCGCATCGTAATCGGCTTCGTCCTGAGGCCTGCGCAATAGAGGGGAGACGAAAGGCCAATGTTCTGCCGCCTGCTTGATGAGAGCGCTCATGATTAATCCTTCCACTTACCTTTGTCATACTCGGAGTGATCGAGTACGTGCTTGATGTAGATCCGCTGTGCTGAATAACTAACCCACGCGATCAGTCTTATCTTGTTGCCGCCGATATCAAAAACATGCAGCGGGCCGACCTTGTCGATGCTTGGGAAAATCGCCCTCATGGCTGCAAAGTCTGCGGGACGACATGCTTTAACTAATCGGTACCATGCGTCCAACGCGTTGGCAGATCGCGGCCATTTTTCCTTCGCTTCCCATATCCGCTTTTCAGTGATTACCCGCATCAGACATCCCAAGTCGTATTTCACGAGAGGATGTTAATCACGAAATCAGGTATCGCAAACTGCGATACCCAAAAATAGACCAATCCTACAACTCAAGCAACCACCGCAACCCCATCGCCACATGCTGCTCAGTGCTGTCGATCAACGGCAGCGGGCTTTTCGCGCCATCAAGCAACAACCCGATTTCGGTACAACCCAGAATCGCCGCCTCCGCGCCCTCATCGCGAAGCTGCTCAAGTACGTTCAGGTAGTAGTCCCGAGCAGGCTGATTGAATTGACCCAGGCACAATTCGGCGAATATCACTCGGTCGATCTCGGTCATGGCCTGAGCGTCGGGCAACAGGCATTCGATGCCGAAGCGCTCCGCAAGGCGGTTGCGGTAGAAGTCCTCCTGCATGGTGAAGCGCGTGCCCAGCAGTGCGGCGCGGGATAGGTTGCGGGCTTGTAGTGCCTCGCCGACCGCATCGCCGATGTGCAGCAGCGGAATGTCCACCGCAGCCTCGATAGCGGGCGCGACTTTGTGCATCGTGTTTGTGGCCAGCAGCAGCGCGCCTGCACCGGCCCGCTGCAGGCCTTGCGCGACGTGAGCCAGTTGCTCACCTGCAACGTGCCACTCACCGGATTTTTGCAACGCAGCGATACCCGCGAAGTCGACTGAATGCAGGAGAATCGGCGCAGAATGCAGGCCGCCGAGCGCGTCACGAACACCTTCGTTGAGCAACTTGTAGTAGGTGGCTGTGGATTCCCAGCTCATTCCGCCTATAACGCCGAGAGTTTTCATGCTTTGCTCCGTCACTGAACCGTTGAAACCAGCCTAGGGGCATTCATCCCCCCAAACCAGTCACAGCCAGGCGAGAACCGAGCAGTACAATCTGCGCATCATTAGATTTTGGAGGCCCCATGTCAGAACCCATGCTGATCCCCTGCCCGCATTGCAACGGGCTTAATCGAATCCCCAATGAGCGCCTGGGCGACCACCCTAAATGTGGCCGCTGCAAACAACAGGTGTTGCTGAGCACACCGTTCAATCTGACTCAGGGCGATTACGCCAGCCAGATCAAAGGCGATCTACCGCTGCTGGTGGACGTCTGGGCGGAGTGGTGCGGCCCGTGTAAATCCTTCGCGCCAATTTTTGAGCAGGCGGCCGGCGAATTGGCCGGGCGATGCCGACTGGCCAAGCTGGACAGTGAAGCCAACCCGCAGTTGTCAGGACAGCTGGGTATTCGGTCGATCCCCAGCCTGATCCTGTTCCGCAATGGCAAGGAAGTTGCGCGTCAAAGCGGCGCGTTCCCGTTGCAGCAGTTGCTGGCGTGGTTGAAAAGCCAAGGCATCTGAATCGATCTACGGGAAGTCAGCGCGTTCGCTTTGCTGATTTTTCCGTAGGGCCTTTCCGAAACAGCGATTTGCCGCTCCCAACTGCGTTATTCAGGCCTAGGATTTGATTCCGACTCGCTTAACGGAAGTACATCCATGTCATACGTAGTCAGGGAAGACGATCCAACCACTACCGGTGGATTTGTATTGAGTGCATCGGCAACTCAACTCATGGACCTTCGCAGGCTTGCCCGGATGGGCGACCCGGTGTGGTGCCCGGCCTGCGGGACCGTCGGTTACATCGCCCAGGGCAACCCGACGTTCATTGATGAATACATTGCCGTCGCGACCCACGGCCACAACGTCAAGTGCGACTGCGATACCGGCAGCCATCAGTTGATCGCGACCCAGCAAACCCTGGCGGCGGACATGGATGCAGCAATCGATATCCCGAAAGGCCTGGCCAAGCGGGCGAGGCTCGTGGTGGACAAGATGAATGCTGCTGTGAAGGAAGGTGTAAGGCCCTGCGACCTCCGCTCAGCAAGCAAAACCTGAAGTTTCAGGCATAACACGGTCTTCGTAGGACTGGCTTTAGCCGGGAGAGGGCCGGTACATTCGCCCTATATCTTTCGCCAGAAACACAGTCCTCCCGGCTAAAGCCAGTCCTACGGGCCGTCGTTTGCCAGGATACGCGCGTCAGGATCTCCCCTAAGCATGGGTCTCCAACCAATGATGCAGCTCCACGAACTGCTGGGTCAGTTTGTGGCGCGGCTCAAGGTAGATCAGGGGTTTGCTGGCCTCGTGCGATTCGCGCATCTTCACCGAGGCGTTCAAATACACCGGCAATACAGGCAGCCCCTCGGCGATCAGCTCGTCAAGCATCTGCTGCGGCAGGCTGGCCCGTGGCTGGAACTGATTGACGATGATCCCTTCCACTTGCAGGTCTTCGTTGTGATCTTCCCGCAATTCTTCCACTTCCTTGATCAGGCCATACAGCGCCTGTCGAGAAAAGCTGTCGCAATCAAAAGGTATCAATACACGATCTGCGGCGATCAGCGCCGAAACCGCATAAAAATTCAGCGCTGGCGGAGTATCCAGATAGATCCGCTCATAATCCTCGCTCAGTTCATCCAGCAATTTTCTGAGCTTATTGATCTTGTGCTTGGCTTCCAGCTTGGGCTGCAGGTCAGCCAACTCGGGGGTCGCGGTCACCACATGAAGGTTATCGAAGGGCGTTTCGTAGATATCGACGTGGTTTTTCTTCGCAAACGGCCCGGACGACAGGGTCTGCTTGAAAAATTCCGCGATACCCATGGGGATGTCATCCCCCGTCAGACCGGTCAGGTACTGAGTCGAATTGGCCTGCGCATCAAGATCGATCAATAGCGTCCGATACCCTTCATGAGCACTGACCGCTGCCAGGTTGCAGGCGATGCTGGACTTGCCAACGCCACCCTTCTGATTGAAAACCACCCGACGCATGAGTTGACCTCCTTGATGCCTGGATTGAGTACAGGGAAATAGTTGGTTGCTGGAGTCTATGCAATGCACGTTACAACGGCGAGCGCTTCAACCACACACGACAAAATCCCACCGGAAAAGTGTCAAATTCCGACATATTTGTTTTTAACAAATTGCTACTGTTCATCCTCATCGGGATAATGCCCGACGTTTGAGCGGAAACAAGCGAGTTCCGGGTAGATTGCCAGCAATATCGCAGTAAGCAGTAGCCCGCAGGGGCGGGAAGATAATCCTTTGATTACGTTCAACATCGCACAATGGCGCGCCTGGGCACCGGGGTTGACTCACGTCGACGACTGGCAGGCCTGGAGTCGGCACCCGACGCCCTTGCAGATCAGCGATGAATCGCCTGATGTGTCGTTCCTGCCTGCCATGCAGCGCCGCCGCCTCGGTCGTCTGGCCCGCATGGCATTTGCCGTGGGCTGGCCGCTGGCTGAAGGTCACGAGCGGCTGCCACTGGTATTTGTCTCGCGTCACGGTGAGACACCTCGCACCTTCGAAATCCTGCGTGACGTCGCCGATAGCCAGCCCTTGTCACCGACCCAGTTCAGCCTGTCCGTGCACAACGCGGTCATTGGCTTGTGGTCGATCATGCGTGGTGAAACCAGCGAAATGACGGCCCTGGCAGCAGCAGGTGACGGCCTGGAGCATGGTGCTTTCGAAGCCGCCGCGCTGTTGGCAGAGGGTGCGCCTGCGGTGCTGCTGATCGTGACCGAAGAACAGCCGCCACAGGCCTACTCGGGCTGGATAGACGACGTGCCCTTCCCATATGCCGTTGGCCTGCTGCTGACCCCGGGAACGGACTGGCAGTTGACCTTGCAGCCGGCCAGCGAAGAGGAACGGCCTTGTAGCGAATGGCCCCATGCCCTGAATCTGCTGCGAACGCTCAACACTGAACAACACACTTGCCGACACGCCTGGAAGAACCGGTTATGGAACTGGCAACGCAACCACTGAAAAAGCGTCAGGACGCCTATTACTGGCGCCTCTTCGCTACCGCGATGTGCTTTGCCCTGTTCGGGTTGGG
Organism: Pseudomonas sp. Irchel 3A5; assembly: GCF_900187575.1. Lineage (NCBI taxonomy): Bacteria > Pseudomonadati > Pseudomonadota > Gammaproteobacteria > Pseudomonadales > Pseudomonadaceae > Pseudomonas > Pseudomonas sp. Irchel 3A5. The sequence continues at coordinate 219,606 of NZ_FYDU01000001.1, forward strand.
CGGGCTGTGCCTGCGTTTACTGTACTTTCCACTGCTGCGCTGCCTGCCAGGCGATCAGGCGAAAAAACGCCAGCAGGCCAGACGGACCATCAGCCGTCTGTTCTGGGTGTTTATCCAGCGTATGGCGAAAAACGGCGTACTGACTTACGAAATAGAAGGCGCAGAACGGCTGGGTCGTCCGGGGCAAATGATCATCGCCAACCACCCTTCGCTGATCGATGTGGTGTTTCTGATCGGGCTGGTGCGCGACGCCAATTGCGTAGTCAAACACAGCCTCTGGGAAAACCCTTTTACCTGTGGCCCGGTGCGCTCCACCGGCTACATCAGCAACGATGGCAGCGCCGAGATGCTCGACACCGCTGCTGACGCCCTTCGCGATGGCCAGACCCTGATCGTATTCCCGGAAGGCACCCGGACACAGCCCGGTTGCGCGCCGCAATTTCATCGCGGCGCTGCTGCCATTGCCTTGCGCGGTGCCTCGGTGATCACTCCGGTCGTCATTCAGGTCAGCCCGACGACGCTGACCAAGGCCGAGCCCTGGTATCGCATCCCTTTACGGCGCGTGCACTTCAGTTTGCGCGTTGGTGCCGATATAGACCCACACGCCTTTGCTGCGCTAGGCCCAGCGCCTGTTGCGTCGCGCAAGCTCAACGACCACCTGCATCACTATTTCATCAGGGAGCTCGCCTTGGATGAGCGTTCTACATCAAGACATTAAGCAACTGATCATCGACGCCCTGGGCCTCGAAGACATCAGTACCCACGACATTGGCAACGACCAGATCCTCTTCGGTGAGGGACTGGGTCTTGATTCTGTAGATGCCCTGGAACTGGGGCTGGCGATCCAGAAGCGTTACGGCATCAAGATCGATGCGGACGCCAAAGACACCCGTGACCATTTCACCAGCGTGGACAGCCTCGCGGCTTTTGTCAGCGCACGACAAGCGGCCTGAGGAATTGACATGCAAACCCGTGAAGACATCTTCGAAATCCTGCGCGATGCGCTGGTAGAGCTGTTCGAACTTGAGCCTGAGCGAGTCACTCTGCAAGCCAATCTCTATCAGGATCTGGAAATTGACAGCATTGACGCCGTGGACCTGATCGACCACATCAAACGCAAGACCGGCACCAAAATCGCTGCCGAAGAATTCAAGGCGGTACGCACCGTCAACGACGTCGTCGAGGCGGTATACCGTCTAGCCAACGCCACAGAATGAAGCGGCTGATCGGACTGGGTCTATTGCTGGCGGGCGTGTTGTACCCGTTCGCGGTTTACTACGGTACCGAACACTTCGCGCCCTGGCAGTTTGCGTTACTGCTGGGTGTCTTGTGGCTGGGACGTGCGCTGACCGCGCGCAAGCGGCCCGCCACGCTGATCACGGCGTTGATCGCCATTGGCTTTTGCCTGCTTCTGGGCCTGCTGGACAGCGCTGAATTGCTGCGGTGGTACCCGGTGTTGATCAGCGCTTCAATGCTGAGTCTGTTTGGCATGAGCCTGATTCATGGGCCGCCGATCGTCGAACGCATGGCGCGTTTGGGGGATCCGCAATTGCCGGAAAAGGCTGTCCGCTACACACGTCAGGTTACGGTGGTGTGGTGCTGGTTTTTTCTGGCCAACGGGCTGATCGCAGCGGGTTTGACGCTGTGGGCTCCGCTGTCCTGGTGGGCGCTGTACACCGGACTTGTTTCATACGGATTGATGGGCCTGCTGTTTGCAGGCGAATGGCTGGTCCGCCGCCGAGTCAGAGGCGCGGCATGAAATGGAATGCATGAACCGGATGGTTGTTGACTGGATTAAACCCGAACGCCTGCTGCTTGACCCGCAGTCAGCCCGTGAGCTGACGCAGGCTCCGGCGCTGAACCATGCGCAGTTTTGCGAGCAGGCGTTGAGCGTCGCCGCGGGCTTGCAGGCACAAGGCATCAAGCGACTGGCCGTGCACCTGGAAGACGCTGGCGAGTTGGCGATTGCGCTATTTGCAGCCTGGCGCGCGGACGTCAGCGTGCTGCTGCCCGCCGACCTGCAAGCCCAGACCCGCGAGCGCTGGGCCGGGCATGTGGATGCCTGGCTGACTGATCTGCCGGGCGACCGCAAGCTGCAAGAGCTGCACGCCGAGCCATTGCCGCCAGCGCCGCTGGATCTGGATGAATGCTGCTTGAGCCTGTGTACGTCCGGCTCCAGCGGTGAACCCAAGCTGATCGAAAAACGCTTGCGGCAACTGGCCAATGAAGTCGATGCACTGGAACAACTCTGGGGCGCAGACCTGGGCGCAGCCTGCATTATCGGCAGCGTGGCGACGCAACACATCTATGGTTTGCTGTTTCGCGTGCTATGGCCTTTGAGCGCGGGGCGTTGCTTCGTTCGCAAACAGCTGCCGTTTCCGGAAGACCTGCAGCGCGCCAGTCGCGAATTCCCGCAGTTCGCCTGGGTAGCCAGCCCTGCGTTGCTCAAGCGCATGGGCGACAACCTCGATTGGCCAAGTCTGGGCAAGGTACGCCGGGTGTTCTCCTCTGGCGGCGCATTACCTGTGGAGGCGGCTGAGAGCCTGTATCAGCGATTGGGGCAGTGGCCGACCGAAATACTTGGCAGCTCGGAAACCGGCGGTATCGGCTGGCGTCAGGGAGAAAACCTCTGGCAGGCCTTCTCAGGTGTCGAACTGGGCCAGGATGCCGACGGTGCCTTGCACATCAGTTCGACGTACATGCCGACAGGCCACATCGAACACACTGCCGACGCGGTACGCATGGCCGACTACGGCCGTTTTGAACTGCTTGGACGACTGGATCGCATCGTCAAACTCGAAGAAAAACGTATTTCCCTGCCGCTCTTGGAGCAAGCACTGGTCAGCCATGAATGGGTCAGTGAAGCGCGTCTGGGTGTGGTGCAGGAAAATCGTGCCTCGCTGGGCGCATTGGTGGTGCTCAGCGCCGCGGGTTTACATGCCTTGCGCAATCAAGGCCGACGCAATCTGACGCAAACCCTGCGCCAGCACTTGAGCGGTCATTGCGAAGCGATCGCCCTGCCCCGTCGCTGGCGCATGCTGCGTCAGTTGCCACTGAACGCACAGGGCAAACTGCCTCAAACCGAAGTTCAGGCGCTATTAATGGCACCACGCGGAAAAGAAGCGGAAGTGCTGGCGCAACAGAACATGGATGGCGAGTGGCATCTGCAATTAAGCGTGCCGCCAGATCTTGCGTACTTCAGCGGTCACTTCCCGACAGCTCCGGTATTGCCGGGCGTGGTTCAAGTGAGCTGGGCCATGGCGCTGGGTCAGCGTTTGATGGACGTGCCGGCAAAATTTGCCGGGATGGAAGTTCTCAAGTTCCAGCAACTGGTCCGCCCCGGTGACCAGATCAACCTGACCCTGCGCTTCGACGCCGAGCGCGGCAAACTCTACTTCGCTTTCCGCAACGGCGACGCAGCGTGTTCCAGTGGCCGGATATTGCTGGAGGCAGGCAATGTTTAACTTGAAAGCGATGGCATTCCCGGTGGGAGCGAACTTGTTCGCGAGAGTCCCCACACGGTGTGTCAGGCACAACGCCTCGCCAACAAGTTGGCTCCTACCGGGAATTGCGAACGCCTTGGCAAACGCCGCTCCTGTGGGAGCGGTGCTTGCCCGCGATAAGGGGACCGCGATTCTCAGGCCAATTGCGTCCAGCCTTATCGCGGGCAAGCACCGCTCCCACAGGGACCTGCATCTGACCAGTTTTCTGCGGGGTTCTTCCCATGCATAACCCCTGCGCCATCATCCCGGTGTTCGACCATGAGCTGGCGGTGCCTGCGGTGGTTCAGGCGGTGCTCGCCGCCGGTTTGCCGTGTGTCCTGGTGGACGACGCCAGCAGCCCGGCTTGCGCCGCAGTGCTGCGTGAACTGGAGCAAGGCGATAACGTTTATCTGGTCACGCTGCCCGTCAATCAGGGCAAAGGCGGTGCTGTCATGGCGGGTTTCCGTGAAGCACAGCGTCTGGGTTTCAGCCATGCCCTGCAAGTGGATGCTGACGGTCAGCATGATCTGTCTGACCTCGGCGTCTTCCTCGACGCATCACGCCAGCAGCCCAATGCGCTGATCTGCGGTTATCCGCAATACGATGCCAGCGTGCCAAAAGGCCGCTTGTATGCCCGCTACCTCACGCATTTCTGGGTATGGGTCAACAGCCTGTCCTTGCAGATCAAGGATTCGATGTGCGGCTTTCGGGTTTACCCTCTGGCGCCCGTGCTGCATTTGATCAACACCGTGCAGGTGGGCAAGCGCATGGATTTCGACTCGGAAATTCTTGTTCGCCTCTCGTGGCTGAATCAGCCGATGGTCTGGCTGCCGACCAAGGTGCATTACCCGCAGGACGGCCTGTCGCATTTCCGGATGTTCCACGACAACGCACTGATCTCGAAAATGCACACCAAGCTGTTCTTCGGCATGCTGGGACGTTTCCCGTTGATCCTCTGGCGACGGTGGTTGCCATGATTGCTGTGTTTGCAAGAAATCCGGTAGGTGTGGCCGACCCGCTTTCGACGCCGCGCGGTCGCGAAGCAGACATTGGACCTGTAGGAGCGCGCTTGCCCGCGATGGCGTCAGGTCAGTCGATGAATGTATCGCCAGTGCTGACGCCATTGCGGGCAAGCGCGCTCCTACAGAACAGTATTCCAAACCAGGCAGTTGTATTTTTTTCGATAAGAGCGAGCTTGTTCGCGAGGACCATCTGCCAGGCGCCGATTGTGCGTTGTATGTACCGACGCTCTCGCGAACAAGTTCGCTCCTACCGGGAGGTATGGCGATGAGCGATAAGCACTGGGCCAAACACGAAGAGCGTGGCAGTTTCCTGCTGATGAAACTCACCGCCTGGGGCGTGCGGCACTTGGGCCGTCGGGTGCTGAGCCCGGTGCTGCATGGCATCGTGCTGTATTTCTTTCTGTTCGGCCGTCAGGCGCGCAAGAGTGCCTGGGAATATCAACGACGCTTGTCCGAATGGAGCGCCAGACCAGAGCTGATGCCTACGCACAAACGGGTATTCGGCCAGTTCATGGCCTTTGCTGATTCGCTGTTGGATAAACTCGACGTCTGGAACGGCAAGCTGCGTCTGGAGCAAATTGAGATTGTTGACCCGGCGCTGCTGCGCACTCAGTTGCGTGGCGAACGCGGCCAAATGCTGGTGGGTGCGCACTTGGGCAATCTGGAAGTCTGCCGCGCACTCGCCGAGCTGGGCGAAAAAGTCACCATGAACGTGCTGGTCCACACCAAGCACGCCGAACGCTTCAACCGTCTTTTGGGCGAAGCAGGCGCGACCAATCTGCGCCTGATTCAGGTCAGCGAGCTGGACCCTTCCGTCATGCTGCAACTGAGCCAGCGCCTGGACGACGGTGAGTGGCTGGCCATTGCCGGTGACCGCGTGGCGTTGCATGGCGGGCGTAACGCGAGGGTCGACTTCCTTGGCGCCAAAGCGGCGTTCCCCCAGGGCCCGTGGCTGCTGGCCGGATTATTGAAATGCCCGATCAATCTGATTTTCTGCCTCAAGCGCCCAAGCGGTTATCAAGTGACCCTCGAGCCATTTGCCGACGCCATCGAGTGGCGACGCAGCGACCGGCAACAAGTGATTGCCGATCACGCCCAGCGCTATGCCGATCGCCTCGGCCACTACTGCCTGCAAGCTCCGCAGCAGTGGTTCAATTTCTACCCTTTCTGGAAGTCCGATGACGAATCAAGTTCCTGAGCCGGTCACCTTCGGTGAGCGTGCGTTGCAGATCGAAGACGTGCTGGCCCTGGCCAATCGCCAAGTGCCGACCGCTCTGCAAAGCGACAGCGCCTACCGTCAACGCATCGCCAAAGGCGCGCAGTTCCTTGATTCTTTGCTGGACAAGGAAGGCGTGATCTATGGCGTGACCACCGGTTACGGTGATTCCTGCGTGGTAGCCGTGCCGCTGCAACACGTGGAAGCCTTGCCGCGTCATCTGTACACCTTCCATGGTTGTGGACTCGGCAAACTGCTCGACGCCCAAGCCACGCGCGCGGTACTGGCTGCGCGTTTGCAGTCGCTGTGCCACGGGGTTTCCGGTGTTCGCGTGGAACTGCTGGAGCGCCTGCAGGCGTTTCTTGAGCAGGACGTATTGCCGCTGATCCCGGAAGAAGGCTCAGTAGGTGCCAGCGGCGATCTGACGCCGCTGTCTTACGTCGCGGCGACCTTGTCCGGCGAGCGCGAAGTGATGTTCCGCGGCGAACGCCGTCAGTCCAGCGACGTGCATCGCGAGCTGGGCTGGGAACCCTTGGTGTTGCGCCCCAAGGAAGCCCTGGCCTTGATGAACGGTACAGCGGTGATGACTGGTCTGGCGTGCCTGGCCTTTGCCCGCGCCGATTACCTGCTGCAACTGGCAACCCGAATCACCGCAATGAACGTAGTCGCGTTGCAAGGCAACCCGGAGCATTTCGACGAGCGCCTTTTCGCGGCCAAGCCTCATCCGGGCCAGATGCAAGTCGCGGCCTGGTTGCGCAAGGATCTGGCCATCGACGCACCGACTGCACCTCTGCATCGTTTGCAGGATCGTTACTCGCTGCGTTGCGCCCCGCATGTGCTGGGCGTACTGGCTGACAGCCTGAACTGGCTGCGTTCGTTTATCGAAATCGAACTGAACAGCGCCAACGACAACCCGATTATCGACGCCGAGGCAGAACGCGTGCTGCACGGCGGGCACTTCTATGGCGGCCATATCGCCTTCGCCATGGACAGCCTGAAAAACCTCGTCGCCAACGTCGCCGACCTGCTGGATCGCCAGCTCGCGCTGTTGGTGGATGAGCGTTACAACCACGGCTTGCCGAGCAATCTGTCTGGCGCGCCAGCAGATCGGGCGATGATCAACCATGGCTTCAAGGCCGTGCAGATTGGTACCAGCGCCTGGACTGCAGAAGCCCTGAAAAACACCATGCCGGCCAGCGTGTTCTCCCGCTCGACCGAGTGCCACAACCAGGACAAGGTCAGCATGGGCACCATCGCTGCCCGGGATGCCATTCGGGTACTGGAACTGACCGAGCAAGTGGCCGCTGCCACGCTGATCGCTGCGAACCAGGGTGTCTGGCTGCGCAGCAAAGCCGCCGATGCACGCCCACTCCCCCCAGCGTTGGCAGCCATGCACAAGCAACTGGCCGTTGATTTCCCGCCCGTGATCGAAGACCGTGCGCTGGAAGGCGAGCTGCGTCTGTGCCTGCAACGCATTGCTGATCGCCATTGGAGGTTGCATGCGCAGTAAAGGCGTAATTGATGTGGACACCGAAGTCCTGGTGCCCTTTTTCGACGTCGATTCGATGAACGTCGTCTGGCACGGGCATTACATCAAATATCTGGAAGTCGCCCGCTGCGCGCTGCTGGACCACATCGGCCACAACTACACGCACATGCTCAAATCCGGTTACGGTTGGCCGGTGATCGACATCCAGCTGCGCTACGTGCGTGGCGCGGTGTTCGGCCAGCGGCTGATCGTGCGCGCCAGTCTTGTGGAGTGGGAGAATCGCTTGAAGATTAATTACCTGATCACCGACGCCGAAACCGGCGAGCGCATGACCCGCGCCAGCTCGATTCAAGTGGCGGTACACATCGAAACCCGCGAAATGCAGCTGGCTTCGCCGAAAGCCTTCACTGATGCGGTTGAGAGGGTGTTGCCATGAATCTCTGTATCGAAACAGGTCTCAACCCTGTGGGAGCGGTGCTTGCCCGCGATAAGGCTGGACGCGGTAGACCTGATATCTGCGGTGCACTTATCGCGGGCAAGCACCGCTCCCACATGAACCTCATTTCAACCATAGGTCGTGTGTTTTGCCTTATGGCGCTGCTGTGCCTGTCACCACTGGCCCAGGCCTTTGACCTGCAGCAACTCAGCGATCAACTGGCAAAACCGGTCGTAGTACGCGGCAATTTCATCCAGGAAAAACACCTGCGTGCCTTGCCAACTCCATTGATCAGCAAAGGCCGTTTTGTACTGGCCAAGGAATTCGGCCTGTTGTGGCTGTTGAACACGCCGCTCAAACAGGACTACCGCATCAGCCCGGCCGGTATAGCCCGTCGTGACGCCGCCAATGGCTGGCAATTACTGCCGAACAAGAGTGCCGGGGCAGAACAGAACCGGCTGTTCCTGGCCGTTTTGCAGGGCGACAGCAGTGGCCTGGAGCGCGACTTCGAATTGCAGCTCAAAGGCGATGCCAAATCCTGGCAGCTGACGCTGACCCCGCGCTCGCTGTTGCTGCAACAGGTGTTCAAGCAGATCAATATCGATGGCGGCGAACTGGTACAACGCATCGAACTGCTGGAAACCCAGGGCGACAGCACGTTGCTGAAGATGGTCGATAGCCAGAGTGTGCCTGCCTTGAGCGATGCGGAGCGTGCTGATTTTGCGAATTGAACGCCTGTTGCCGCGCCTGTTCCTGATCACCCTGTTGGCGGTGCTGGCCCTCGCGGGTTGGCAATGGCGCGACGGTGCGCCGCTGTCCGCCAACCTGATGGAGTTGGTCCCCGGCAGTAGCCCTGATCCTCTGGAATTGCGCGCCGAACAGCGCATGCAAGAACCGTTGAACCGCGAAATGCTGGTGCTGGTGGGCCACGCTGACCAACAACAAGCCATCGCACTGGCGAAGCAATTGGGCGAGCAGTGGCAGGCCAGCGGTTTGTTCGACAAGGTCCAATGGAGCCTGCAGGCCGATCTGCCTGCGCTGCGTACCCAGTTGCTGCAAGGTCGACTGGCGATGCTGCCAAAGGCGGACCGGACGCAACTGATCGACAACCCGCAGGCCTTCATTCAACAACGCGTGCAGAGCCTGTTCGACCCGTTCAGCGGCTTCAGTCTCGTGCCAAGCCAGGATGACTGGCTGGGTCTGACCGGCCGCATCCAGAACGGCATGCCGCAGCATGGCTCGGTGCAACCGGACATCGGCAGTGGTGCGTTGATCGCCAATGCTGACGGCAAAAGCTGGGTACTGCTGCGAGCCCGCACCAACGGCAATGCGTTCGACATGCACTTGCCGCTGCGCGTCGCCGACTTGCTCAGCGCAGCCCGCCAACAGGCCGCGCAGGCCAACGGTCAATTACTGGCCGCCAGCGGCCTGCTGTACGCGGCCGACGGCCAACGTCAGGCCAGTCGGGAAATCACCTGGGTGGGCGGCGGTGCGACAGCGGGCATCCTGTTGTTGCTGTTGCTGGCTTTCCGCCGCTGGCGCGTGTTGCTGGCGTTCGTGCCAGTGCTGGTGGGAATGCTGTTTGGCGCCGTCGCCTGCGTCGCATTCTTCGGCCATATGCATGTGATGACCCTGGTACTGGGTTCCAGCCTGATCGGCGTGGCAGTGGATTACCCACTGCATTACCTGTCCAAAAGCTGGAGCCTGAAACCCTGGCGCAGCTGGCCTGCCTTACGCCTGACCTTGCCGGGCCTGAGCCTCAGCCTCGCAACCAGCTGCATCGGCTATCTGGCGCTGGCCTGGACACCTTTCCCGGCGCTGACGCAAATCGCAGTGTTCTCTGCTGCCGGTCTAGTCGGCGCTTATCTCACCGCCGTTTGCCTGCTGCCCGCCTTGCTTAACAACACTGAGCTGAAACCGGCTCAATGGCCGCTGCGTCTGGCTGAACGTTTGCTGGGCTGGCGCGAAGCGTTGCTGCGCCGGGTCGGCACGCCCATCCTGCTGGCGCTGTTGCTGCTGTTCTGCGCTGCCGGTCTTTGGCAACTGACCACCAGAAATGACATCCGCCAGTGGATCTCAGCTCCACCGCAACTGACCGAAGAAGCCAAGGCGATTGCCAAAATCACCGGTTACCAGCCCACCAGCCAGTTTTTTCTGGTGGAAGGCAAAGACCAGCAAGAATTGCTGGAGCGCCAGACGGCACTGACGCAACGTCTCGATCAGTTGGTGAATCTGGACGAGTTGAACGGCTATCTGGCGTTGAATCAATTGGTCGCGTCGCCCTCCGAACAGGACGCCGCGCGCAAAGCCCTGAGCGCGCTGCCGGAGCACTGGCAAACACTGATTGATCTCGGTGTTCCCGCCAAAGCCCTGCAAGCTGAACTGACTCAACTGCAAGCGTCACCGATCACCGATATCGACGCGGCGCTGGCCGGACCGCTCGGCGAACCCTGGCGTGTGCTGTGGCTGGGCGCGAGCAAAAACGGTGTCGCCGGTATGGTCAGCCTTCAGGGATTGAACAGTGCCGCCCTGCTGCGCTTACAGGCTCAGGACTTGCCGGGCGTGCGGCTGGTGGATCGTCTGGGGCAACTCAACACTGTCTTTGCGGCGACCCAGATCAGCGCCGCTGAATTGAAGTTGGCGTCCTGCGTGTTGATCGTGCTGTTGCTGATTGCGCCATTCGGCTTTGGCGGTGCGCTGCGCATTGTCGCCCTGCCGTTGCTGGCCGCGCTATGCAGCCTTGCCAGCCTGGGTTGGCTCGGCCAGCCGCTGACACTGTTCAGCCTGTTCGGCTTGCTGCTGGTCACCGCAATCAGCGTTGATTACGCAATCCTGATGCGCGAACAGATTGGTGGTGCCGCCGTGAGTTTGTTGGGTACCTTGCTCGCCGCGGTCACCACTTGGTTGTCGTTTGGTTTGCTGGCGGTCTCCAGCACGCCCGCCATCAGCAATTTTGGCCTGTCGGTGAGCCTCGGTCTGGCGTTCAGCTTCATGCTCGCGCCGTGGGCGGCCAGTCGACGCGCCACGCCAGCACCTGAAAGCGAGGCTCATCCATGATGACCTTACTGTTCTGGGTGATGGCCTTGCTGATGTTTGCGGTGGTGACACATCTGGGACGCCGTTTCGGCTTGATCCCCATCGTCAGTCAGTTATTGCTGGCAACCTTCGCCCTGCCACTGATCATGCTGTTCTGGATTGAACCGGCCTGGCAGTTGAGCGGCGCGCAACTGGTAGCGCCAGTCTGGCTGAAGACGCTGTACGGCCTGAGTTTCGCCATCGTTCTGGGACATATTCTCAGCGACGTTATCGACGTGAAGATGGATCGCCAAAGCCTGAAAGTTGCGCTGCCCAGTTTTGCCGTGCCATTCCTGGCGGGCCTGGGCTGCGCCATCTGGTTTTTGCCCGCGCAACCTTGGATCAGCTCGCTGGCGCTGGGTCTGGTGTTCGCGATTACCGCGATCCCTGTGCTCTATCTGTATCTGCGACACATCGGCTATCCGCCAGAGGCGACCCGCCGTTTGGTGCAGACTGCGATCCTTATCGACCTAATGTGCTGGAGCCTGTTCGGCATTGCCCAAGGCAGCCTTAACATCAACAGCCTTCTACTGCCGCTGCTCGGCGCGTGCGTGCCTTTGCTGCTACGTGTTCTGCAACTGCGCCAGCCGCTGGTTTACAGCCTCACGTTCTTTGCCCTGCTGATGGTGGCCGAGCACTACAAGCTCAACGCGCTGATTTTCGGCATCGGCTATCTGCTGTGCATGGCCCGACTCAAACAGCCATGGGTGCTGCCGATCAGGCGCGAATGGTTCATGCACCTGCAAACCTGGCTCGCGATCCCGCTGATCCTGACTTTCGGCATCGTGCAGATCAACGTGCATAGCGCCATGGGCAGCCTCGGTTGGGTACAGCTCAGTGCGCTGATTCTGTTGCCGATTATCAGCAAGATGCTCGGCAACTGGCTTGGCCTGAGCTGGGCAACACCGTCCTTCGACGGTGCCAGCCGCTGGCGTGAAAGCGTGCTGCTGAATATTCGCGGCCTGAGCGAAATCGTCTTTCTCAATATGCTGCTGCAACAACAACTGATCAACCCGGCGCTGTACTTCGCGCTGATGCTGATGAGCCTGCTCGCGACCCTGATGCCAGCTTTGCTGGGCATGGGCCGCGCACCGGTGCAGCCACCCGTAAACGCTGTCGATCCAGTAAGGAAGTCGTATGTCAGTAACTGATAGGGAAAGCCGGACAGTCGTCGTGATTGGAGCAGGTCCCGCCGGTGCGATCGCCGCTGCCCTGCTCAAGCGTAACGGGCATGACGTGCTGATCATTGAGCGCCAGCAATTCCCGCGTTTCTCCATTGGTGAAAGCCTGCTGTCCCACTGCCTGGACTTCGTCGAAGAGGCCGGCATGCTCGACGCCGTCAAGGCCGCAGGCTTTCAGAAGAAAAATGGTGCTGCCTTTGCGTGGCGCGATCAGTACAGCGCATTCGACTTCGGCGACACCTTCAGCGAAGGCCAGCCATCGACCTTCCAGGTACAACGCGGTGAGTTCGACAAACTGTTGGCCGATCAGGCTGAATTACAGGGCGTGGAAATCCGCTATCAGCAAGAGATCATCGCGGGCGATTTCAACAGCCCGCAGCCAGTCCTGAACGTACGTCGCGAAGACGGCAGCGAGTATCAAGTGCAGGCGCAGTTCGTGCTCGATGCCAGCGGTTACGGCCGCGTGTTACCGCGTTTGCTGGACCTGGAAGCACCGTCGAATTTCCCGGTGCGTCAGGCGGTGTTCACCCACGTTGAAGACCATTTCCCGGCATCCTTTGACCGCGAAAAAATCCTCGTCAGCATTCACCCTGAAATGCGCGACGTGTGGTTCTGGTCGATTCCGTTCAGCAACGGCCGCTGCTCCATGGGTGTCGTCGCTGCGTCCGAACGTTTCAAGGACAAACCCGAAGATCTCGACGCCTGCTTGCGCGAGTTCGTGGGTGAAACTCCGCACCTCAAAGAACTGCTCAAAAACGCCGTGTGGGACACTCCGGCGCGGACCATCGGCGGTTACTCGGCCAACGTCAAAACCCTGCACGGTCCGGGCTTTGCGCTACTGGGCAATGCGGCTGAATTCCTCGACCCGGTGTTCTCCTCCGGCGTGACCATTGCCATGCGTTCGGCGAGCATGGCGGCGGGCGTTCTGCATCGCCAGTTGCAAGGTGAAGCGGTCGACTGGCAGGCCGAGTTCGCGATACCGCTCAAGCGAGGTGTAGACACGTTCCGCGCCTATGTCGAGGGCTGGTACGAAGGCACGTTTCAGGACGTGATTTTCTACCCGGAAAGCACTCGGGATATCCGCCGCATGATCAGCGCGATTCTGGCCGGATACGCCTGGGATCAGCGCAACCCGTTTGTTTCTGAACCCAAGCGCCGCCTGCGCATGCTGTCTGAAATCTGCGCGAGTACAGCACAATGAGCGGACCTTTCCTGAGCGACAAATACGTCGAAGAAACCCGTTTCGGTTTATGGTTCCTGCGCAGCCACACGTGGCAACACCGCGTGCTGCGAGTGGCGATCAACGACCTGCGCAGCCTGTTTGATGGCGAACCGCCGAGCCAGCCGGTACTGCTCGATGCGGGTTGCGGTCAGGGCAAGTCATTCAAGCGCCTGTGCGAGGTGTTTGCGCCATCACGCCTGCTGGGTGTGGACGCCGACCCGGAAAGCCTGACCATGAGCCGCACCGAAGCCCGGCTTCAAGGCATCGATGTCGAGCTGATCGGCAGCGACTGCGCCGCATTGAAACTGGCCGACGCCAGCGTCGATATCCTGTTCTGCCATCAGACGTTCCATCATCTGGTCGAGCAGGAACAGGCCCTCGCCGAGTTCTATCGAGTGCTCAAGCCCGGCGGCTATTTACTGTTCGCTGAATCCACCGAAGCCTATATCGACACCTGGGTCATCCGCTGGCTGTTCCGCCACCCTATGCATGTGCAGAAGAGTGCCGCGCAATATCTGCAAATGATCCGCGATCAGGGCTTTCAGTTTGGTGCACAGAATGTGTCTTACCCGTATCTTTGGTGGAGCCGCTCCAGTGATTTCGGTTTGCTGGAACTTCTGAAACTGCGCAAACCCGCGCTTTTTGGCCAACGCGAAGAAACCCTGGTCAACGTGGTGGCGCGTAAACCTTGCGAGGGTGAGCAAACATGATTCGCGCATTGTTCATCGCCTGCGTCCTGTTGCTGGCGGCGTGTGCCAGTAAAGCCCCGTTGCCTGTTTCGGTTCCCGAGTTGCAGTTGCCGATGCAATTGCACATTCAGCGCCAACAGGCTGATCAGCGCCAGGACTGGCTGCTGGTGATTCAGCAGGAAGCCAGCGGGTTGCGCTGGTCACTGATGGACCCACTGGGTATTCCGCTGGCACGTCAGCAGTTGATCAGCGGCCAGTGGAAAGCCGACGGTTTGTTGCCGCCCAATGCCGAAGCCCGAGAGCTGTTCGCTGCACTGCTGTTCGCGCTCACACCGGACAGCGAGCTGCGGCGCAACTACCCCACCGCGCAGCGCCGGGGCACGCAACGCATTGTTGATGAACGGTGGGGCGTGGAATACAGCAGCGCAGACACCTTCAGGCTGGTCGTGCTCACCGGCAAAGACGGCAGAATCAACTACGGCATCAGCCCGCTGAACAGTGAGGCCGTGCAGTGAGCGCCTACCTGAACGCACTGGGCCTGATTTGCTCCCTGGGCAGTGGCCGTGAAGAAGTCGCGCGTCGGCTGTTCGCCGCTGACACATCAGGCATGGTCGAAGAAGGCGGCTGGGTGCCGGAGCGCATCTTGCCTGTAGGTGCAGTCAAAACAGAGTTGCCACAAATCCCCTCCGCTTTGGCTTCCCACAACAGCCGCAACAATCGCCTGTTGCTGGCGGCTGCCCTGCAGATCGAATCGGATATCCGTGAGGCCATCACGCGTTACGGCACTCATCGTATCGGGGTGATCCTGGGCACCAGCACGTCGGGCATCGACGAAGCCGGGCGTGGCATTGGCGCATGGTTGAGCAGCCAGCAATTCCCCGCGGACTATCACTACCAGCAGCAAGAGCTGGGCGCGGCAGCCAACTTCATTTCGGAGTGGCTGCAACTGAGCGGCCCGTCTTATGTGATCTCTACCGCCTGCACCTCCAGTGCTCGCGCACTGCTCAGTGCCCGACGCGCTCTGGACATGGGCCTGTGCGACGCGGTGTTGTGCGGCGGGGTCGACACCTTGTGCAAACTCACCTTGAACGGTTTTTCGGCGCTGGAAGCGGTTTCGCAACAGCGCTGCAACCCGTTTTCGCGCAATCGTGACGGGATCAATATCGGCGAAGCTGCGGTGCTGTTTCTGATGACCCGTGAAGCCAGCGGCGAGCATTCGATTGCACTGCTGGGCGCGGGCGCAACGTGCGACGCGCACCATATTTCTGCGCCGCAGCCTAGCGGCTGCGGTGCCCGCCAAGCCATGCAGCAAGCGCTGGACAATGCCGGACTTGCAGCCACGCAGATCGGTTACCTGAACCTGCACGGCACGGCTACTCCACTTAATGACGCCATGGAAAGCCTGGCCGTGAACGCTATTTTCCCTGACGGCGTACCGTGTTCTTCCACCAAGCCCATGACCGGCCATACGCTAGGCGCAGCGGGTGCACTGGAAGCTGCTTTCTGCTGGCTGAGCCTGGCCCCGGAAAACACCGACAACGCCCTGCCCCCCCACGCCTGGGATGGTGAAGCCGATCCGCTGCTGCCGCCCCTGCAATGGACTGACGCACAAACTCGCCTGGCGCAAACACCCAAGCGCTACCTGATGAGCAACTCGTTTGCCTTCGGTGGCAACAATATCAGCCTGATTATCGGAGACGCCCAATGATTGACTGGCCGCTCGCCGAACTGCTGCCTCATGCCGGCGACATGATCCTCATCGATGAGGTGCTGTCGTTCGACGAAGAACAGATTCAAACTCGCCTGACCGTGCCCCCGAACGGCCTGCTCAATGACACCAACGGCAACATGCCCGCCTGGGTGGGTATCGAGCTGATGGCCCAGAGTGTCGCGGCCTATGCCGGTTGCCAGGCAAGGACTCAGGGACAGCCCGTGGCGCTGGGCTTCCTGCTGGGCAGCCGCAAGTACGAATGCAACGTGGAGCAGTTTCCCGCGGGCAGTGAACTGAACATCCACGCGCTGCGTACGTTGCAGGACGATAACGGCATGGGTGTCTTCGAATGTCGCCTGACCGGCCCGGCCATTGAAGCGTTTGCCCGCCTTAGCGTGTACTGCCCGCCCAACCCCGACCAATACCTGAACGAAGGAGCCCGCACATGACTGACTCGATACTGGTCACCGGCTCCAGCCGTGGCATTGGCCGCGCGATTGCCCTGCGTCTCGCGCAAGCAGGTTTCGACCTGATCCTGCATTGCCGCAATGGGCGCACAGAAGCTGAAGCCGTCCAGGCCGAAATCATTGCCCTGGGCCGTCAGGCGCGGATTCTGCAATTCGACGTGGCTGACCGCGAGACCTGCAAAGCCATTCTTGAAGCCGACGTGGAAACCCATGGTGCCTATTACGGCGTGGTGCTCAACGCCGGGCTGACTCGCGACGGCGCCTTCCCGGCGCTCAGCGACGACGATTGGGACGTAGTGCTCAGAACTAACCTTGATGGCTTCTACAACGTGCTGCACCCGGTAATGATGCCGATGATCCGTCGCCGTGCGGCCGGTCGCATCGTGTGCATCACCTCGGTCTCGGGCCTGATCGGCAATCGCGGCCAGGTCAATTACAGCGCATCCAAAGCCGGTGTGATCGGAGCTGCCAAGGCGCTCGCAATCGAGCTGGGCAAGCGCAAGATCACCGTCAACTGCGTCGCACCCGGCCTGATCGATACCGCCATGCTCGACGAAAATGTCCCAGTGGATGAACTGATGAAGATGATCCCCGCGCAGCGCATGGGCACCCCTGAAGAAGTCGCTGGCGCGGTGAACTTCCTGATGTCCGCGGAAGCGGCGTACATCACCCGCCAGGTACTGGCCGTCAACGGGGGCCTGTGCTGATGAAGCGCGTCGTTGTTACCGGCATGGCCGGGATTACTTCACTGGGCAGCGACTGGGCAAGCATCGAAGCCAACTTCAATGCCAACCGTAGCGGCATTCGGCGCATGGACGAGTGGGATCGCTTCACCGAGCTGAATACCCGGCTGGCAGGCCCTATCGATGATTTCACCGTACCGTCGCACTGGACCCGTAAACAACTGCGCAGCATGGGCCGTGTCTCCCGCTTTGCGGTGGGGGCCTCTGAACAGGCCCTGATCGGTGCGGGCCTGCTCAACGACCCGATCATTCGAGATGGACGCATGGGCACCGCGTGTGGCTCATCCACGGGCAGCACCGAAGATGTGAAAGCCTTCGGCAACATGCTGCTCAATTCGGTGGCGGTGGGGCTTAACGCCAACTCCTACGTGCGGATGATGCCTCACACCACGGCGGCCAATATCAGCATTTTCTTCGGGCTCACCGGTCGCCTGATCCCGACGTCCAGCGCCTGCACCAGCGGCAGCCAGGGCATCGGTTACGCCTATGAAGCGATCAAATTCGGACGCCTGCCACTGATGCTGGCCGGGGGTGCGGAAGAATTGTGCCCTACCGAAGCCATGGTCTTCGATGCGCTGTACGCCACCAGCCTGAAAAACGATGCACCCCACACCAGCCCACGTCCTTATGACTCTGGACGTGACGGCCTGGTGATCGGCGAAGGCGGCGGCATGCTGGTGCTCGAAGAACTGGAGCACGCACTGGCCCGTGGCGCACATATTCACGCAGAGCTGGTGGGTTTTGGCAGCAACGCCGACGGCGCGCACAGCACCCGCCCGGAGCAGGCCACCATGCGCCGTGCCATGGAGCTGGCTCTGGAAGACGCCAACCTGCCGCCCGAAGCCATTGGCTACGTCAACGGCCACGGTACCGCGACGGAACAAGGTGACATTGCCGAAACCCTCGCCACCAGCAGCCTGTTCGGCTCACGTATGCCGATCAGTTCGCAGAAAAGCTTCCTCGGCCACACGCTGGGAGCCTGCGGTGCGCTGGAGTCGTGGTTCTGCATCGAGATGCTCAATCGCGACCGTTACATCCATACGCTGAACCTGGACGAGATCGATCCGCAGTGCGGCGACCTGGACTACCTGCGCGGCGAGCCCCGGCAGATGAGCCACGAATACGTGATGAACAACAACTTCGCTTTTGGTGGGGTCAACACGTCGTTGATTTTCCGCCGCTGGTCCTGACCCTTTTACTGTGTCTCAAGGAGAGATTGTTATGCCAATGAAAAACTGGATTGCTGCCGCTGCGGTCGCGTTGTCCGTTCTGCCCGCTGTCAGCCAGGCCCGCGACACGGCGCTGTTTCTGCCGTTTCAGAAAGTCATCAATGACATGACCGCCGCTGGCAAAATCGATGGCAGCGTAAAGTTCTATCTGGCGGGCGTGCAGCCCAAAGGTAAAGTCACTGTGATCAGCCCGGGCGCCGTGACCAACAAGAAAACCAACGCCTTCAACAAGACCGATACCGAAGCGTGTGAGTGGGTCCTGCAATCGGCCATCCTGCAGATGTACAGCGCAGCGAAAAACGCTAATGCCAATGCGGTGACCAACATTGCCAGCTACTACAAAAGCATCGAACGCAAAGACCCTGTGAACTATGAATGCCACGCCGGAGCAATCATTGCTGGCGTTGCGTTGAAGGGTGATTTGAGCAAGGTGGATTGATACCAGGCTGCTGATGTTGGTAGGAGCCAACTTGTTGGCGAGGCAGTTTGCCTGATACACCGCGTAAAGCGGCTCGCGAACAAGTTCGCTCCTACCGGGGATCGGTACCCGACCAGATTACAACTGAAAACGCCCAACCATGGTTTTCAGATCGTGGGACAGTCCCGAAAGAGACTGGCTGGCCGAATCAATCTGCCCGGCGCCCTCCGAGGTCTGGATAGAAAGGTCGCGAATGTTGACCAGATTGCGGTCGATTTCCCGCGCCACCTGCGCCTGCTCCTCTGAGGCACTGGCGATCACCAGATTCCGTTCGTGGATCAGCGAGATCGCCTGGGCAATCTCGTCCAGCGCACCACCGGCGTGTTTCGCCATGTCCAGGGTCGTGAGCGCCTGCTCATTGGTCGCCTGCATGGTATCAACGACCTTCGCCGTACCGGCCCGAATAGCCGCGACCATCTGCTCGATTTCCTGAGTCGAAGTCTGAGTACGACCCGCCAATGCGCGGACTTCATCGGCAACGACAGCGAAACCTCGTCCAGCTTCCCCCGCACGCGCAGCCTCGATTGCGGCGTTAAGCGCCAGCAGATTGGTCTGCTCGGCCACGCCCCGAATCACATCCAGAATTTTGCCGATATCTTGGGAATGCTCGGCCAGCTCACGGACCTGAGAAGAAGCGTCTTCTACACGCTGCCCCATACGCTCGATGGCTTGAATAGTCCCGTCGACGCGCTGGCGACCCATTTGTGCGGTGGTCGTCGATGCGCTGGAAGCATCCGCTGTGGAGACCGCATTGCGAGCCACTTCCTCAACAGCGACCGTCATTTCGTTGACCGCTGTGGCAGCCTGCTGGATTTCGTCGTTCTGGTTGTGCAGATCACCTGAAGTCTGGGTGGTGATCGCAGTCATTTCTTCGGCGGCGGTGGCCAGTTGATCGGAGGAGTTACCGATCAGACGCAGGGTATCCATCAAGGCTTGCTGCATGTCACCCAGAGACTTTTGCAGATCGGCGGCCTCGTCCTTGCCATCGACCTCGATAGTCCCGGTCAGGTCTCCGCGGGCAATACGCCGGGCGGCACCGATGGCCCCATTGAGTGGTTGCACAATGCTGCGCGTCAGCAACCAGGCCAGCCCGACGGTTAGCGCAAATACCAGCACCAGCACCCCCACGGTGGTCTGCATCGCGGTGTCATAGCGTTGCTCGGCCTGCTGGGTGTAGAGGCTGCCTTGTTCGAGGTTGATCTTGACCAGCTCGTTGAAGAGATCACCGGTCTGGTTGGACAGATCCTGAATCGTGCCGTTGAGCAGCGCGGTCATCCCCGGGATATCGCCCTGCTCGGAAAGCTTCTGATAGCTATCCAGCGCCTGCTGATATTGGGCCACGACGCTTTGCATCTTCGAAAAGGATGTGCGAGCGACTTCGGGTACGATCGGGGTATAGCCGTCCAGCGCCTTGCTCAATTCGCCGCGTAGAAACACCAGGCGTTGGGTGGATGGACCCAGGACGGCGGGATCACGGTTGATCATCAGCCGGAACGTGAGAACCCGAATGCCCAGTGAGTTATCACGAATACTGCCCAGCCATCGGGTCCCGGCGTGCGACACCTGCTCGGTGTGCACAACGGCCTCGCGCATCTGCGTGATCTGGTGCATGGAGAAGATACCGAATCCAAGCATCAATACGCTGATGACGCCAAAACTCAGAAATGCACGTGTTGAAATACGTATCTGCCGAAGCGCCATAGATCACCGAAACTGGAAAGGTCTTTAAATTGTCTCGACTTCGGCCAGCAGAACTTGACCTCAAGGCCTCGATTAATTGGCTACTTGTCCTCCGTCCGGCGCGTCACCAGCTCGACAAAAGCCCTGGCCATCGGTGATTGCTGATCCTTGCGCTGCACCAGCCAGACGGCGCTGGTGGCCTCCGGGTCAAGCAACGTTCGATAGACCACGCCATCAATGCGCATGCGCCGATAAGAGGCGGGCAACACCGTCACGCCAAGGCCCGCGGCGACCAGACCGATGATGGTCATGACCTCACCCGCTTCCTGGGTGATCAACGGCGTGAAACCAGCGGCTCTGGCCAGTCCCATCAGTTGCGCATACAAGCCGCTGCCATAGGTGCGCGGGAAGAACACGAACGGCTCGTTTGCCAGTTCCGACAAGTGCAGGCCCTGCTCGCTGCCCTGCGCCAACGGATGACCGGCATTGATGATCGCCACTAACGGCTCGCGCAGCAGTTCGACCACAACCAGTGATTCCGGCAACGCCAGAGGCCGCATGATGCCGACCTGAATGGATTGATCTTCCAGTTGCGCGGCCACTTCCATGCTGTTCATTTCCTGCAAGGCCAGGTGCACGGCAGGGAAGCGTTGCCGAAACGCGAAGATCGCCTGGGGGATACTCGATGTGAACGGTGCCGACGTGGTGAAGCCGATCTTCAACTCCCCCAGTTCTCCCAATTGCGCACGGCGCGCGACGTCTGCGGCCTTGTCGACCTGCGCCAGCACCAGGCGCGCTTCGTCGAGGAACAGTCGCCCCGCCTCACTTAACTCCACGCGGCGATTGGTGCGATCAAACAGACGTGTGCCCAGTTCCTGCTCCAGCGCCTGAATCTGCTGGCTCAGCGGTGGCTGGGAAATGCCCAGAACTTGCGCAGCGCGACCAAAGTGCAGCTCTTCGGCAACAGCAATGAAGTAGCGCAGATGACGTAATTCCATGGACCTTCCATTAAGTCGTTTTACCTATCAAACAGGTCGAACAATATATTGGAAAGAATGATTAGCGAGCTATATTCTTTTTTCTCATTGCCCGCCAGACGCTCTTTGAGGTCCACCGTGAACACTGCCGTCAGCCCTTGCGCTCCTCAAACCCAGTCGACAACGATTGAAGCAGCCATCCCCTTGGGCGACGTTTATATCGAGAAAGACACGCCGTTGTTCATGCGCACGGTGCTGGCGCTGTTCGCGGGCGGTTTCGCGACGTTTGCGCTGCTGTATTGCGTGCAGCCGATGATGCCGGTGCTCTCCAGAGAGTTCTCGATCAATGCGGCGCAGAGCAGCCTGATTCTTTCTGTGTCGACCGGCATGCTGGCGATCGGTTTGCTGATTACCGGGCCGATCTCCGACCGCCTCGGGCGCAAGCCGGTGATGGTACTGGCGCTGTTTTGCGCGGCGCTCTTCACCCTCGCCAGTGCATTGATGCCGAGCTGGGAAGGCGTGCTGATCACTCGAGCGTTCGTGGGCCTGTCCCTGAGCGGGCTGGCGGCGGTGGCGATGACCTACCTCAGCGAAGAGATTCATCCGAACCACATTGGTCTGGCCATGGGTTTGTACATTGGCGGCAACGCGATTGGCGGCATGAGCGGCCGGGTCATCACTGGCGTATTGATCGACTACGTCAGCTGGCACGTAGCATTGATGGTTGTGGGTGTTATGGCACTCATAGCGGCGGCAGTGTTCTGGAAAATCCTCCCGGAGTCGCGCAACTTCCGCGCACGGTCACTGCAGCCGCGCAGCCTGATTGATGGGTTCGTCATGCAGTTTCGCGATGCGGGCCTGCCATTGCTGTTCCTCGAAGCGTTCCTGCTGATGGGCAGCTTCGTGACCCTGTTCAATTACATTGGGTATCGCCTGCTGGCCGAGCCCTATCACTTGAGTCAGGCAGTGGTGGGATTGTTTTCGGTGGTCTATCTGTCGGGCATCTACAGCTCGGCAAAAATCGGCTCGCTGGCGGACAAACTCGGCCGACGCCAAGTGCTGTGGGCGGTCATCGTGTTGATGTTGGCAGGCATGGCCCTGACGATGTTTGAGCCGTTGGCGCTGGTAGTCATTGGCGTGCTGATGTTCACCTTCGGCTTCTTCGGTGCCCATTCAGTGGCCAGTAGCTGGATAGGCCGACGAGCACTCAAAGCCAAAGGCCAGGCGTCGTCACTTTATCTGTTCAGTTACTACGCAGGCTCAAGCGTCGCCGGAACGGCGGGCGGCGTGTGCTGGCATTACGGCGGGTGGCACGGCATCGGGTTGTTTATCGGTGTGCTGCTGTTGATTGCACTGGCGGTGGCGCTGAGGTTGGCGAAGTTACCGCCGTTGCAGGTGAAGACACAAATATAAGCGCTCCCTGTAGGAGCTGCCGAAGGCTGCGAAAGCGGTGTGTCAGGAATACACCTTCGCAGCCTTCGGCAGCTCCTACAGGGTCATTGCATTAACCGTGATACTGCGCCGACAACTCATGCACCGCTTCAATGAAAGCACCGGCATGTGCAGGGTCAACTTCAGGCGTGATGCCGTGGCCGAGGTTGAAGACGTGGCCATTGCCGCTGCCATAGCTGGCGAGGATGCGCGCCACTTCGGCGCGAATGGCTTGCGGGCTAGCGTACAACACTGACGGGTCCATGTTGCCTTGCAGTGCGACCTTGTCACCCACGCGACGACGGGCGTCGCCGATGTTGGTGGTCCAGTCCAGACCCAGTGCGTCAGCGCCGGTGTCAGCCATGCTTTCCAGCCACAGACCGCCGCCTTTAGTGAACAGGATGACCGGGACCTTGCGCCCGTCGTGCTCGCGAATCAGACCGTTGACGATCTTGCGCATGTACGCCAGCGAGAACTCCTGGTAGGCGGCATCGGAAAGGCTACCGCCCCAGCTGTCGAACACCTGCACCGCCTGCGCGCCTGCCAGGATCTGGCCGTTGAGGTAAGCAATGACCGAGTCCGCCAGCTTGTCCAGCAGCAAGTGCATGGCCTGCGGGTTTTCGTAAAGCATGGCTTTCGACTTGCGATGGTCCTTCGACGAACCGCCTTCGACCATATAGGTGGCGAGGGTCCATGGGCTGCCGGAGAAACCAATCAGCGGCACACGGCCATTCAGTTCGCGACGAATAGTGCTGACGGCGTCCATCACATAACCGAGGTCTTTTTGCGGATCAGGGATCGGCAAGGCCTCGATATCGGCCATTGTGTTGACGGTTTTCTTGAAGCGCGGGCCTTCGCCGGTTTCAAAGTACAGGCCCAACCCCATGGCATCCGGAATGGTCAGGATGTCGGAGAACAGGATTGCAGCGTCCAGCGGATAACGCTCGAGCGGTTGCAACGTGACTTCGCAGGCGAATTCCGGGTTCATGCACAGGCTCATGAAGTCCCCGGCTTTGGCCCGACTGGCGCGGTATTCCGGCAGATAGCGCCCGGCCTGGCGCATCATCCAGACAGGGGTAATGTCCACGGGTTGCTTGAGCAGGGCACGAAGGAAACGGTCGTTCTTCAGGGCAGTCATGTCGGCATCCGCAAAAAAAGTGCGGGCATTTTCTCAGACGCAGACGCAAAAGGCACGGCCAGAGCCGTGCCTTTTATCTATCGGGTCGATTTGTCGCGGGGGTGCAGTTCATCAAACAGCGCAAATCATTTGATTAATTGCCCCTGACAGGAACGCTCCGAGGTTGCGACCGCGACGAATGCAGTCGGTCTGATACAGCGCTTTCGCAACCCTCGGCAGGTCCTACAGAGGCGACGCGTCAAACTCAATGTTTGGATTTGTGCGAGGGCATGATTTCTTCAAACACGAGCATCTCCTCCCGGCTGAAGCCAGTCCCACGACGACGCGCCTCACCTGTGACAGCGAGGCTTGCCCGCGAATCATGCGGCCCATCAGGCGGACTGTGTCGTCTTCATCGCGAGCAAGCTCACTCCTACAGATGACCACCCCGCCGTAAGAGCGGCTTTAGCCGCGAGCAGCAGCCACACCCTGGATAGGTGTTGTTGCAAATGACGCACTCACGGCTAAGGCCGGTCCGACGGATAATCACCGAACCTGCGATCAGACGCCCAGGTAGTCCAGAATCCCTTCAGCCGCATTACGGCCTTCGAAGATTGCAGTCACCACCAGGTCAGAACCGCGCACCATATCGCCACCGGCGAAGATTTTCGGGTTGCTGGTCTGGTGTTTGTACTGCGCCTGTTCCGGGGCGATGACGCGGCCCTGGCTGTCGGTCTGGATGGCGAATTGCTCGAACCACGGCGCCGGGCTTGGACGGAAGCCGAAAGCGATCACCACAGCATCAGCCGGGATGATCTCTTCCGAACCAGGAATCGGCTCAGGGCTGCGACGGCCACGGGCATCCGGTTCGCCGAGACGGGTCTCGACGACCTTCACGCCTTCAACCTTGTCTTCGCCCACGATGGCGATCGGCTGACGGTTGTAGAGGAATTTCACGCCTTCTTCCTTGGCGTTCTTCACTTCCTTGCGCGAACCCGGCATGTTTTCTTCGTCACGCCGATAAGCGCAGGTCACCGACTTGGCGCCTTGGCGGATCGAAGTACGGTTGCAGTCCATGGCCGTGTCACCACCGCCAAGCACCACAATCTTCTTGCCCTTCATGTCGACGAAATCTTCTGGCGACTTTTCAAAGCCCAGGTTGCGATTGACGTTGGCGATCAGGAAGTCCAGCGCATCATGCACGCCTGGCAAGTCTTCACCGGCAAAGCCGCCTTTCATGTAGGTGTATGTGCCCATGCCCATGAACACCGCATCGTATTCTTCGAGCAGTTGCTCCATGGTCACGTCCTTGCCGACTTCGGTATTGAGGCGGAACTCGATACCCATGCCGGAGAACACTTCACGGCGATGGCTCAGGACCGTTTTTTCCAGCTTGAACTCGGGGATGCCAAAGGTCAGCAGACCGCCGATTTCAGGGTTCTTGTCGAACACCACCGGGGTCACGCCGCCACGCACCAGCACGTCGGCACAGCCCAGACCGGCAGGGCCTGCACCAACAATCGCCACGCGCTTGCCGGTGGGCACAACCTTGGACATGTCCGGACGCCAACCCATGGCGAACGCGGTGTCGGTGATGTATTTCTCCACCGAGCCGATGGTCACGGCGCCAAAACCGTCGTTCAGGGTGCAAGCCCCTTCACACAGACGATCCTGTGGGCACACACGGCCGCAGACTTCCGGCAAGGTGTTGGTCTGGTGGGACAGTTCGGCGGCGGCCAGGATGTTGCCTTCCGCAACCAGCTTCAGCCAGTTGGGAATGAAGTTGTGTACCGGGCATTTCCACTCGCAGTACGGGTTACCGCAACCCAGGCAACGGTGGGCCTGATCGGCCGACTGTTGGGGTTTGAAAGGTTCGTAGATTTCCACGAACTCTTTCTTGCGCTGACGCAGCAGCTTCTTCTTCGGATCTTTACGCCCGACATCGATGAACTGGAAGTCGTTACTTAGACGTTCGGCCATTCTCTTGAACCTCTACATGGCAGCTTCAGGCGACAAACCTGAAGCTGCCAGAATCATATTCGCAGGCAAATCACGCACTGCTGTTAACTTGCGGCTTGAAGCTTGCCGCTTAAAGCTGCAGTTACTGCGGATTCGCGCGGGTGCTGGAGAGCAACGACTTCAGCGAAGCAGCCTTCGGCTTGACCATCCAGAAGCGGCGCAGGTAATCGTCCAGGTTTTCCCAGACGTTACGGCCCCACTCGCTGTCGGTTTCCTCGACGTACTCAGCCAGCACCCGCTCCAGATGGCTGCGATAAGCTTCCATCGACTCGCCGCTGATGCGCTGAATCTCAACCAGCTCATGGTTGACCCGGTCAACGAAGCTGTTATCCAGGTCGAGTACGTAGGCGAAACCACCGGTCATGCCGGAACCGAAGTTATAGCCGGTCTTGCCCAATACGCAGACGAAACCGCCGGTCATGTATTCGCAGCAGTGGTCGCCGGTGCCTTCCACGATGGTGTGGGCCCCGGAGTTACGCACTGCGAAACGCTCGCCCGCCGTACCGGCTGCGAACAGCTTGCCGCCGGTTGCGCCGTACAGGCAGGTGTTGCCGATGATGGCGCTTTCCTGGGTTTTGAACGGGCTGCCTTTTGGCGGAACGATCACCAGCTTGCCAGCGGTCATGCCTTTACCGACGTAGTCGTTGGCATCGCCTTCCAGGTACATGTTCAGGCCACCGGCGTTCCACACACCGAAGCTCTGACCAGCCGTCCCTTTGAAGCGGAAGGTGATCGGAGCCTTGTTCATGCCCTGGTTGCCATGCAGCTTGGCGATTTCGCCGGAAATCCGTGCGCCGATGGAGCGGTCGCAGTTGCAGATGTCCAGTTCGTACTCACCGCCACTCAGGCTTTGAATAGCCGGTTTGGCCATTTCAACCATGCGCTCGGCCAGCAAGCCTTTGTCGAACGGAGGGTTGCGATCCACAAGACTGAACTGAGGCTTGTCAGCCGGGATGTGGTCGCTACCCAGCAGCGGCGTCAGGTCCAGGTGCTGTTGCTTGGCGGTTTCGCCCGGCAGGATGTCCAGCAGATCAGTACGGCCGATCAGCTCTTCCAGCGAACGAACGCCCAGTTTGGCCAGCCACTCGCGGGTTTCTTCAGCTACGTAGGTGAAGAAGTTGATCACCATATCGACGGTGCCGATGTAGTGGTCTTTACGCAGCTTCTCGTTCTGGGTTGCAACGCCGGTAGCGCAGTTGTTCAGGTGGCAGATACGCAGGTATTTGCAGCCCAGCGCGATCATCGGTGCAGTACCGAAACCGAAGCTTTCAGCACCGAGAATTGCAGCCTTGATAACGTCCAGACCGGTTTTCAGACCACCGTCGGTCTGTACCCGAACCTTGCCGCGCAAGTCGTTGCCACGCAGGGTCTGGTGGGTTTCGGCCAGGCCGAGTTCCCACGGAGCGCCCGCGTATTTGATCGACGACAGCGGCGAAGCACCGGTCCCGCCGTCATAGCCGGAAATAGTGATCAGGTCGGCGTAAGCCTTGGCAACACCAGCGGCAATCGTACCCACGCCTGCTTCAGCAACCAGTTTCACCGAAACCAGTGCATCCGGATTGACCTGCTTGAGGTCGAAAATCAGCTGCGACAAGTCTTCGATGGAATAGATGTCGTGGTGCGGAGGCGGTGAAATCAGGGTCACGCCCGGCACTGCATAACGCAGCTTGGCGATCAGACCGTTCACTTTACCGCCCGGCAGTTGCCCGCCCTCGCCCGGCTTCGCGCCTTGGGCAACCTTGATCTGCAACACGTCGGCGTTGACCAGATACTCAGGGGTCACACCAAAACGGCCAGTAGCGATCTGTTTGATTTTCGAGCTGCGGATGGTGCCGTAGCGCGCAGGGTCTTCGCCGCCCTCACCGGAGTTGGAGCGTGCGCCCAGGCGGTTCATGGCTTCAGCCAGCGCTTCGTGAGCTTCTGGAGACAGTGCGCCCAGCGAGATGCCCGCCGAGTCAAAGCGCTTGAGGATTTCCGCCAGCGGCTCGACTTCGTCGATGGACATCGGCGTGTCGAGGGTCTTGACCTGGAACAGGTCGCGAATCATTGACACGGGACGCTTGTCCACCAGCGAGGTGTATTCCTTGAACTTGGCGTAGTCGCCCTGTTGCACAGCGGCTTGCAGCATGCTGACCACGTCCGGGTTGTAGGCGTGGTATTCGCCACCGAACACGAACTTGAGCAGGCCACCTTGCTGGATGGGCTTGCGCGGGCTCCAGGCTTCGTTCGAGAGCAACTTCTGCTCAGCTTCGATATCGACGAAACGCGCACCTTTGATGCGGCTCGGAACGCCACGGAAGCTCAGCTCGCAGACCGCTTCGGACAAGCCGATAGCTTCGAACAATTGCGCGCCACGGTACGAAGCAATGGTCGAAATGCCCATCTTCGACAGGATCTTGAGCAGACCTTTGGTGATGCCTTTGCGGTAGTTCTTGAACACCTCATAGAGGTCGCCCAGCACTTCACCGGTGCGGATCAGGTCGCCTAGCACTTCGTAAGCCAGGAACGGATAGACCGCCGAAGCACCGAAGCCGATCAATACGGCAAAGTGATGCGGATCGCGGGCTGTCGCGGTTTCAACCAGGATATTGCTGTCGCAACGCAGGCCCTTTTCAGTCAGGCGATGGTGCACCGCGCCTACTGCCAGAGAGGCGTGAGCCGGCAGTTTGCCCGGCGCAATATGGCGGTCAGTCAGGACGATCTGGGTACGACCGGCACGCACAGCTTCTTCAGCCTGATCGGCGATATTACGCACGGCCGCTTCCAGGCCGATGCTCTCGTCGTAGTTCAGGTCGATGATCTGCCGCTCGAAGCCTGGACGCTCCAGAGTCATCAGCGAGCGCCACTTGGCCGGAGAAATGACCGGCGAGCTGAGGATCACGCGGGAAGCGTGCTCAGGCGACTCCTGGAAAATGTTGCGCTCGGCACCGAGGCAGATTTCCAGCGACATGACGATAGCTTCACGCAGCGGGTCAATCGGCGGGTTGGTGACCTGCGCGAACTGCTGACGGAAGTAGTCATAAGGCGAACGCACGCGCTGCGACAGGATCGCCATCGGCGTGTCGTCACCCATGGAGCCAACCGCTTCCTGGCCTTGCTCACCAAGCGGACGCAATACCTGATCGCGCTCTTCGAAGGTGACCTGATACATCTTCATGTATTGCTTGAGCTGGTCGGCATTATAGAAAGC
Organism: Pseudomonas sp. Irchel 3A5; assembly: GCF_900187575.1. Classification (NCBI taxonomy): domain Bacteria; kingdom Pseudomonadati; phylum Pseudomonadota; class Gammaproteobacteria; order Pseudomonadales; family Pseudomonadaceae; genus Pseudomonas; species Pseudomonas sp. Irchel 3A5. The sequence continues at coordinate 248,460 of NZ_FYDU01000001.1, forward strand.
CGAACCATGGTCGTTGTCTTCGATGGTCGCCTGGATACGCAAAGCGTTCTTGCGCAGCCATTGCTTGTACGGATGACGCGACTTCAAGCGGTTGTCGATGGCGTCGGTGTCGAGGATCTGACCGGTTTCGGTGTCCACGGCAAAGATCTGACCCGGACCGACACGACCCTTGGCGATCACGTCTTCCGGCTTGTAGTCCCACACGCCGATTTCCGACGCCAGGGTGATGTAGCCATTCTTGGTGGTGACCCAGCGAGCCGGACGCAGACCGTTACGGTCAAGCAGGCACACCGCGTGGCGACCTTCGGTCATTACGACGCCAGCGGGGCCATCCCACGGCTCCATGTGCATGGAGTTGTATTCATAGAACGCCCGCAGATCGGGGTCCATGGTTTCAACGTTCTGCCACGCAGGCGGAATGATCATGCGCACGCCACGGAACAGGTCGATGCCGCCGGTGACCATCAGCTCCAGCATGTTGTCCATGCTCGAGGAGTCGGAACCTACGCGGTTGACCAGCGGGCCCAGTTCGTCCAAATCCGGAATCAGTTCGTTGGCGAACTTGGTGCGACGGGCCTGTGCCCAGTTACGGTTACCGGTAATGGTGTTGATCTCGCCGTTGTGGGCGAGGAAGCGGAACGGCTGCGCCAACGGCCATTTCGGCAGGGTGTTGGTCGAGAAGCGCTGGTGGAACACGCAGATCGCGGTTTGCAGGCGCTCATCGCTCAGGTCAGGGAAAAATGCCGTCAGGTCGCGCGGCATCATCAGACCTTTATAGATGATGGTCTTGTGAGAAAAGCTGCAGATGTAGTGATCGGTGTCTTCAGCGTTGGCGACCGACGAACGGCGACGGGCGCTGAACAGCTTGATTGCGAACTCCTGATCGCTCAAGCCTTCACCACCGATGAACACCTGCTCGATTTTCGGCAGACGCTCCAGAGCCAGACGACCCAGCACGCTGGTGTCGATCGGCACCTGGCGCCAGCCAACAAGGGTCAGGCCAGCAGCAAGGATTTCGCGATTCATGTTCTCGCGGGCGGCGTCAGCTCTAGCGTCGTCCTGATTGAGGAACACCATGCCCACGGCATATTGACGCGGCAGCTCATTGCCAAAGTGTTCTTTGGCAATGGCGCGCAGGAACGCGTCCGGTTTTTGAATCAACAGCCCGCAACCGTCACCGGTCTTGCCGTCGGCGTTGATCCCACCACGGTGGGTCATGCAGGTCAGGGCTTGGATAGCCGTCTGCAACAGGTGATGACTGGGCTCGCCCTGCATGTGGGCAATCAGGCCGAAACCACAGTTATCCTTGAATTCATCTGGATGGTACAGACCTGCTTTCATAGACACTTTCTCACCAGGCTGCCTCTAAAAGAGACAAATTTCTTTTCAATTCAACCAGTTACCTCTCGCGCTGAACGTACGCCAGCTTAGCGGGAGCAAAAGGGAGGTCATTGTACACAGCGACACAAAGCCTCACAAATTTAACGACGAACAGTCGTAAATTCGTGTCGCATTTATGAACGTTTATAGCTGGATGCTGTGCTAGTCAAAGGCTTTTTTAGCGATCTGACCAAAACACCCCGTTTTTCAAAAGCGTCCGGGACGCAGACACCACAACGCGCGCGGTCAATCTGACTGCACGCTTGCGGATCAAAACAGGGATGCTGGGTGAGCGGCCTGGATAAGGCCGCTGCGACTTCAGCGAGCTGCGCCGAGTTCCTGTTGGATACTGGCGACAGTACGAGGCCAAGGTTTACCAGCCTGAACCTTCGCTGGCAATACCTTGATGGCTGCAAGGGCAGCTGCGCGATCAGAGAAGTTGCCGTAAGTGATCACATACAGCGGCTTGCCCTGAAGCGTTTTCTTGAAATAACGGTACTCGCCGCCTTGCTCGGCGACGAATGCCTGAGCGGTGCTCTCGGAGCTGGTGCCCAGGATCTGCACCACGTAACGCCCCGGTGCCTGACTGCCATACCAGCTGCTACCGGCTGCCGGTTTTCCGGCAGCGGCCGGCGCAGTCTTGGCGGTTGCCACTTGCGCTGGAGCCTGAGCAGGCGCTGCAGGCTTAGGCGCGGTCGCAGCAGGTGCGGCTGGCTTCGGAGCAGTAGCGGCCGCTGGCGGCGCAATGGAAGAACGGGGTGTCGACGCTGCAGCACCGGCCGGCACACCAGCAGGTGGCGCGGTGGTGGTCACGGTAGGCGGCTGCTCAACAGATCCAACCGGTACGCCGTCATCGTCGCCATCGCTCGCGCCCGCGGCTTCAGCCAGAGGGCCGCGCATGACAGGCTGAGAGTTGCCCACCAGCGGCAACGGCATCGGCTGCGAATTACCCGCGAACTCGATGGCCGGGCCACCGTTGTTGGACTGCTGAGCGCTTGGCGTGCCTTGACCCAGAGGCAATTGCGCCTGAGAGTTGGCAGGCTGCGTCGCTGGGGCGCTGGAATTGCCGCCACGGCCAGGGATAAGCACTGCTGCCAATACCCCGACTGCAACCACAGCACCCAGTGCCATTACATATTTCTTCGGCATTTTGAATCCCACACTTGGGCGTTTGACCGCCGAACGGCTGGCGATCATCGCCTCGATCATTGAGTCCCGGGCAACCTGATTGATAGCGCCAGGCCATCCACCGGAATGCTCGTGAATATCGGTTATCTGCTCGGCCGTGAACAATTCGATGCCTTGTCCGGCACCTTCCAGTCGCTGCTCCAGATATTCCCGTGTTTCATCTTCCGTGTAAGGTGCCAGCTCGATGACGTGATAGCGCTCGCCCTCGGTTTGCGCTTCGGCACACAGCTGATCGAGTCGATCGATCAGCGACGCCTCACCGAACAGAAACACATGCGGGCGGCCTTCAGGACTTCCATCGGCCAGACCAAGCAGTGCTTCGAGTGCGGATTCGCCGAGTTGTTCGGCATCGTCCACCAACAAATAGACTTCCTGCCCGGTCAGGGCCAATTGCACGACCTGCGCAAGGATGGCGCGCATCTCTGGCTGGGCGACATTCAGCGCCTGGGCAACCTGACGCAGCAGACCGGCTGCATCGGCGGCACCGCGAGCCGAAACCACCACGCTCTGGACCGATTGTTTGTTGGTGCTGGCAACCAGCGCCTGACGCAACAAGGTCTTGCCGCTGCCAACCGGGCCGGTCACGACCAGCAATAACTGGCTGTAACGAGCCAAATGATGCAACTGACCCAATACCGGCTTGCGCTGGGCAGGGAAGAATTTGAAGCCAGGCACCCGCGCTGCGAACGGGTCATGACTCAACTGGTAATGGCCGAGGAAGGCCTCGTCGGCGTGCAAGCTACTCGTCATGGAATTTCATTAACCTCTGAGCTGATCCACGAGGGCGCGGTAATCCGCTGCCAGCGTGGCCTGTAAAACTTCTTTTGGATATTCGTCGGTGATCACGGCTTCGCCCATACGGCGCAGCAAGACCAGACGCAGACGACCATCCAGGACTTTTTTGTCGACAGCCATGTGCTCGAGGAAATGCTCCGGGGTCATCTCCTGTGGAGGCACCACTGGCAAACCGGCACGCTGCAACAGGCGAATGCCGCGATTGCGCTCCTGCTCGCTGATCCAGCCCAGACGCGAGGACATTTCCAGCGCCATGGCCGTGCCTGCGCCTACCGCCTCACCATGCAGCCAGACGCCGTAACCCATGTGGGTTTCGATGGCATGGCCGAACGTGTGGCCTAGATTCAGCGTAGCGCGCACGCCGGTTTCCCGCTCATCAGCGCCGACAATCAAGGCCTTGGCAGCGCAGGAGCGCTCGATGGCAACCGTCAAGGCGGCCTGATCCAGGCCACGCAACTGATCAACGTTTTGTTCAAGCCAGGTCAGGAACGGCTCATCGCAGATCAGACCATATTTGATGACTTCAGCAAGGCCCGCCGACAGCTCGCGCTCCGGCAGCGTATTGAGGCTGGCAGTGTCGATCAGCACGACGCTTGGCTGATAGAACGCACCCACCATGTTCTTGCCCAGCGGGTGGTTGATACCGGTCTTGCCGCCCACCGAAGAATCAACCTGGGACAGCAGGGTCGTAGGAATCTGAATGAAGTTCACGCCGCGCTGGTAACAGGCAGCTGCAAAACCGGCCATGTCGCCGATCACGCCGCCGCCAAGGGCGATTACCGTGGTACGTCGATCATGACGGGCACCCAGCAGGCCGTCGAAAATGGTTTGCAATGTTTCCCAGTTCTTGAAGGCTTCGCCGTCCGGAAGGATGACAGGCAGGACGTTGTAGCCGGCCAGGGTGCGGGTCAGTCGCTCAAGGTAAAGGGGCGCGACGGTGGTATTGGAAACAATCGCCACTTGCCGCCCGACGATATGCGGAGCGAGTAAATCCAAACGATCCAGCAAGCCTTCACCGATGTGAATCGGGTAGCTACGCTCGCCAAGCTCGACCTTAAGTGTCTGCATGTGTCCCCACGTTGATTACCGAATACGTCGCCGTGAGCGCTTTTGGCACTCACGCAACAGGTGGCTCAAGGCAACGCCTCGTCCTGTGTTTTTATTGGTCGCAGAGGATAGCGCATTTCTGCCCAGGCTTTAACGGGGAGGAAGCTCCGCCAGGCGCGCAAGGATATCAAGAACCACCATTCGTGGCGGCCGCTCATCGGTTTCAACCACCAGATCCGCAATCTCCCGATAAAGCGGGTCACGCATTTCGAGCAGATCGCTCAAAACCTTTGCCGGATCAGCGGTGCGCAACAGCGGGCGGTTGCGGTCGCGGGCGGTGCGCCCGACTTGCTGCTCTACCGAGGCATGCAGATACACCACGCGTCCGCCCTGATGCAGGGCCTGGCGATTTTCGCTACGCATGACGGCACCGCCGCCGGTCGCGAGGACAATCCCGTCGACACTGCACAGCTCGGCAATCATCGCCTGCTCGCGGTCGCGGAATCCGGGTTCGCCTTCCTTATCGAAGATCCACGGGATATTGGCACCCGTGCGCAGTTCAATTTCCTTGTCGGAATCCTTGAACGGCAGGCGCAGCTCTTTGGCCAGCAAACGGCCGATGGTGCTTTTACCAGCCCCCATCGGCCCTACAAGTATTAAATTTCGCACAGAATCAACGACTCACAGCAATCGCCTGGTTGTTCATGATACGCGGAGTGAGGAACACCAGCAGCTCGGATTTTGCCTCCGAGACCACATCGCGCCGGAAAAGGCGGCCAACATACGGCACATCGCCGAGAAATGGCACCTTATCGACAGTTTTAGTTTGCGTATTGGAGAACACACCACCGATTACGATGGTCTCGCCATCAGCCACCAGCACCTTGGCATTGACTTCGTTTTTACGAATAGGTGGCACACCTTGCACCATGTTCAGGTAGTCCGGCTCATCCTTGGTGACCTTGACCTCCATGATGATGCGGTTGTCCGGCGTGATCTGCGGCGTCACTTCCAGAGAGAGCGATGCCTCTTTGAAGGACACGGTGGTGGCGCCGCTGGAGCTGGACTCCTGATACGGAATCTCGGTGCCCTTCAGAATCTTCGCGGTTTCCTTATCAGACGTGACGACCTTCGGCTGGGAAACGATTTCACCGTTGCCGGTTCTTTCCATGGCGCTCAGTTCAAGGTCCAGCAGGGTGTTGCTGGTGACGAAGGCGATACCGATGCCCGATGTGGCATTCGCAGCCCCCAGATCCACAAACGGTGTGTTGGCAGTAAGTTCATCGCCGGTGTTGCCCGCCTCATCACCATTGTCGTCCAGACCATAGGCGTTCCAGTTACTCCCACGCTTGAGGTTGGTCGACCCACCCCAATGCACACCGAGCGCCTTGTCGTAACCGACGTTGGCCTCAACGATGCGCGCTTCGATCATCACCTGACGCACCGGAATATCCAGTTGGGAAACGATACGACGCAGCTCGTCCAGACGATCCTGAGTCTGATAGGCAATGATATTGTTGGTACGCTCATCCACGGTGATCGAGCCACGCTCATCGACCTTGGATTCGGCGCTGGTGACCGACTGGAACAACTTGGCGATGTCCGCAGCCTTGGCGTAGTTGACCTGAAGCAACTCACGACGCAGCGGTGCCAGCTCGGCGATCTGCTTGAGAGACTCCAGCTCCTGCCGCTCACGGGCCGCAATTTCGTCAGCCGGTGCGACCAGCAACACATTGCCGATCTTGCGTTTGTCCAGACCTTTGGTTTTCAGCACCAGATCCAGCGCCTGATCCCACGGCACGTTTTGCAGACGCAAGGTAATGCCGCCCTGAACCGTGTCACTGGCCACCAGATTGAGGCTGGTGAAGTCCGCGATCAATTGCAGCACCGACCGCACATCGATGTCCTGGAAGTTGAGCGACAGCTTCTCACCGGTGTAAACCAGCTTCTCTGCGTTGCGACGGTCCAGGTCTTCGTTGGTCAACGGACGCACGCTGATGGTCAGCTTGTTTTCAGTCTGATAGGCGGAGTAATCGAAAGGCCCGGAAGGCTCGATGGTGATGCTTGCCTTGTCGCCGGTCGCAGAGGCGTTAACAAACTGCACCGGCGTGGCGAAGTCTTTGACGTCCAGTCGTACCCGCAGCTTTTCAGGCAGTTGGGTTTTGGCAAAATCGACGCGAATCTTGCCGCCCTGCTCCTGAATATCAGGCGCAACGCTGGAATCCGTCAGATCAATGATCACATTGCCCTCACCCAACTCGCCCCGCTGGAAATCGACATTCCGGATGGCTTTGCCAACTGGCCCATAAGCCTTGGGTCTTGCGGGAGCAGAGGGCGGTACGGCAACACGAGCAGCGCCCTGCGCAGTGCTTGGCTGTGATGCCTGCGCTGCGGCAGCCCCCTGACCGATCACGACAAACAGATTATTGCCATCGACCCGCGAGCTGTAGGGCGCGAGCGTGGTCATGTTGATAATGACTCGCGTGCGGTCATTGGCCTGAACCACAACCACGCTACGGGCATTGCCACTGCCCAGTTCACGACTCTTGGTCGCCAGCTGACTGGTCACGCCGGGCAAGTCGAGTGCGATACGGGCTGGCTGTTCGGTGGTATAGCCTCTGGGCGCCGGGACCGGCGCGTCAAAAGTCAGCTTGAGCTCGATCCTGTCACCGGGCAGCGCCGCAACATCCAGCGTTTTGAGAGTGGCGGCCTGGAGCACCGGCGAAATCATCGCAATCCATAGCGATACACCGATAGCCGAAAGAATCCTGGTCATGATCATTTTCCGTCCTGCGAACCCGAGAGTGCTTTGCATGCTTGGCTGTGCTCGTTTCATGAGCGTTCTTTCAGGGAAATGCTGCGCGGCCTTTCCAGCCATGCCCCCTCTCCGTCAGGAACTATTTCTACGACATCAACGCGAGATTCATCGACCGAGACAATCCGGCCGTTATTGCGGCCCAGATAATCACCGACTTTCACCCGGTATACGCCACCCGCCCCCTTGAGCAGGGCAAACGTCCCGGTTTCATTCCCCATGGTGCCAACCATCTCGAACGTCTCGATATTGAACCCTTCCAGAAACTGCCTTGGCCGGGTTTCATCCGGGGCCACGAGCCTTGAACCTTTAAGGCGGTTGACCATATCGACTTTGATCGGCGGCTGAAACGGGCTGCGCAGATTCGCAGCGTTATACGTGAAAGCCTCATAAGGACGAAACCTTGGCAGAGGCTCAATAGTGCCCGTCGGTCGGGCACGCGCCTCATCCATAAAGCTGGTCAGGTCGGCGAACGACGAATCCTCGTTGCACCCGGCCAGACTGATCAACGCCACACTGGCGCACAACAATCGCGCCAGCCTCATTTATTCAGTCCTTCGTCGTTGTAGCGATAGGTCTTGGCGAGAATATTCATTCGCAACCTGGCGGGATTTGACGCTTCCACAGGTTTGATCTCGAAGTCATGCAGGGTGACGATCCGCGGCAGGCTGGCGACACCACTGACGAAGGTCGCCAGATCGTGATACCCGCCCACAACGGTGATCTGTATCGGCAACTCGATGTAAAACTGCTGAGCAGCTTCCGGCAGCAACTTGATCTCTTCGAACTCCAGTCCGCTGCCCAACCCTGTGCGCGTGATGTCCTCCAGCAAACCAGGCACTTCGGTATCGCTGGGCAACTGCCGCAACAATGCGCCGAAGGTGTTTTCCATCTCGGTCATCTGCACCTTGTAGGGCTGCAGGTTAGCGGCCTGAAATGCCTTGTTGGTGAACTGCTCCTTGAGCGTGATTTCATTGGCGCGCGCGCCATCCAGCTGACTCTCGAGATCCTGGATATAGAAGAAGTAACCCAAGGCCAGCACTAACACCATCAACAGGATGCCGCTCACGAACTTGACGGCAGCAGGCCATGAGCCAAGGTTGTTGATGTCCAGATCGCCCAGGTCAATCCGGCGCAGACTTTCCAGCGACTCGGAAAGGTTCATGGCTTGACTCCATCAATGGCCGGTTGCGTCTGACGCACTGTTAACTGAAACACGTTGGCCTGATCCAGCGCGCCAGCGGTCGTGGCCTTGACCTCAGTCAGACTCGGCGCTTCAAACCAGTCAGAAGCGTCGAGATTACGCATCAAGTCCGACACGCGATTGTTCGATTCTGCCGCGCCGGTGATGCTCACCAGGTTGTCGACCATCTTCACGTTCGAGAAATACACGCCGTCCGGCAGGGTGCGCGCCATCTGGTCAAAGACCCGGCCGATGATCGGCCGATTGCCTTGCAGGTCCTGGATGATTTTCATCCGTTCCAGCAACTGCTTGCGACGAGCTCGCAGATCACTGATCTCTTTAATACGTTCATCGAGCTGCACGATTTCGTTCTGGATGAATGCATTGCGCGCTGCCTGATGAGTGATCGCACTGCTCAAATATTGATCAACCATGAACAATACGCCGACCGAAGCCACAAAGACGCCAGCCAGGGCCATGAGAAATCGTTTCTTGCGCTCTTCGCGAAGCTGTTCACGCCAGGGGAGAAGGTTGATCCGTGCCATCAGTCAAAGCTCCTCAGGGCCAGACCGCACGCGATCATCAAAGCAGGAGCATCGCTGGCCAGGGCGCCAGCATTGACCTTGGCGCTCAAGGCCATGTCTGCAAACGGGTTGGCGACCAGCGTGGGAGTGCCGACGCGCTGCTGGATCAAGTTGTCCAGACCGGAAACCGATGCGGTACCACCGGCCAGCATGATGTAGTCCACGGCGTTGTATTGTCCTGCGGCGAAGAAGAATTGCAGCGACCGGGCAACTTGCTGCACCACGGCGTCCTTGAATGGCTGCAGCACTTCGATCAAGTAATCATCGGGCAGACCGCCCTGCTTCTTGGCGAGGCCGGCCTCTTCCATGGAAAGGCCATAGCGACGGCGAATTTCCTCAGTCAGCTGCCGCCCGCCGAATAACTGCTCACGGGTATAAATAATGCGCCCGTTGTGCAGCACGCTCAGGGTCGTCATGGTCGCGCCGATATCGACGATGGCAACGGTCAGTTTGTCGTGACCGCTACCCAACTGCGTCGACAACAGGCCATAGGCACGCTCGAGTGCGTAGGCTTCTACATCGACGACCCGCGCACTGAGCCCCGCGAGCGCCAGAGCGGCTTCGCGTACTTCAACGTTTTCTTTGCGACAGGCAGCAAGCAGGACTTCGACTCGCTCGGGATTACGCACTGAATAGCCCTGAACCTCGAAATCGATCGCGACTTCTTCCAGCGGATAGGGAATGTACTGGTCGGCCTCGATTTTCAGCTGGTTTTCCATGTCGTCATCCGACAGGCCAGCGTCCATCTCGATGGTTTTGGTAATGACGGCGGAACCGGCCACGGCAACCGCCACAGATTTGACGCTTGTACGCGCTTTGGCCAACACGCGCGTCAGTGCATTTCCGACGCCTTCGAGCTCGGCAATGTTCTTTTCGACCACAGCGTTCGCCGGGAGCGGCTCCACCGCGTAGGACTCGACTTTGTAGCGTGTGCCGGAACGACTCAATTCAAGGAGTTTCACCGATGTAGAGCTAATATCGATCCCTAGAAGGGTGTTGGCCTTCTTACCGAAGAGTTCGAACACAACCTGTTCCCTATGAGTTTCCGTCACTTACGGATTATTTGTTGTCCAACGCCGCTGTCAGCAATCCTGACAGTAGCGCAAATAACGCTAGGAGACGAAAAATGCTTATAATGCCCAGCGCTTTTTTCGTATAACCAAGCTTCAAGGCGTGTCTATTTGTTAGTGCCTGCGCTTAACTCATTCTTTTTATTCTGGAAATCAAAAAGCCTTGATACGCCTGCTGAAGTTTTTCTGGTGGTCTCTCGTCGCCGTATTCTGTGCGCTGTTGCTCGGCCTCAGCGGTGCCTTTCTTTATCTGAGCCCGAACCTGCCGTCTGTCGAAGCCTTGCGCAGCATCCAGCTGCAAATCCCGCTGCGCGTCTACAGCAGCGACGGCAAGTTGATTGCGGAGTTTGGCGAGATGCGCCGTACCCCGATCCGCTTTGCCGAAATCCCGCCGAATTTCATCAACGCATTGCTCTCGGCCGAAGATGACAATTTCGCCAACCACTACGGCGTCGACCCTGGCAGCCTGATGCGTGCGGCGTCACAACTGGTCAAAAGCGGCCACATCCAGTCGGGCGGCAGCACCATCACCATGCAGGTGGCAAAGAACTATTTTCTGACGAGTGAGCGCAGTTTTTCGCGTAAAACCACCGAGATCCTTCTTGCACTGCAAATTGAGCGCCAACTGACCAAAGATGAAATTCTCGAGCTGTACGTCAACAAGATCTATCTGGGTAACCGGGCCTACGGAATCGAAGCCGCGGCGCAAGTCTATTACGGCAAATCGATTCGCGACGTAAGCCTTGCACAAATGGCCATGATCGCCGGCCTGCCGAAAGCCCCTTCGCGTTTCAACCCGCTGGCCAACCCGACACGCGCCAAAGAACGTCGCGACTGGATTCTGGGCCGCATGTACAAGCTGGGCAAGATCGACCAAAGCGCCTATCAGGCCGCGCTCAGCGAACCACTCAACGCCAGCTATCACGTGCCTACACCTGAAGTTAACGCACCTTATATTGCAGAAATGGCACGGGCCGAAATGGTCGGCCGTTATGGCAGCGATGCCTATACAGAAGGCTTCCGTGTCACCACCACAGTACCGAGCGACCTTCAGGAACACGCCAACACCGCGGTTCAGGAAGGCCTGATCGAATACGACCAGCGCCACGGCTACCGCGGTCCTGAAAGCCGCTTCCCGGGCATGACCCGCGAAGGCTGGGCGCAAGAGCTGACCAAACAACGCACCATCAGCGGCCTTGAGCCTGCAATCGTCACCCAGGTCGACAAGACCGGCGTTCGCGTCCTGACCCGTAATGGTGAAAAGGAAGAGACTGTTGATTGGGCCAGCATGAAATGGGCGCGTCCTTATCTGAACACCAACAGCCTGGGCGCAAATCCCAAGGGGCCTGCTGATGTCGCGCATGTCGGCGACCTGGTTCGCCTGCAGCGTCAGGAAAATGGCTCTCTCAAGTTCAGCCAGATTCCAGCCGCGCAAAGTGCACTGGTATCCCTCGACCCGCAAAATGGCGCAATTCGTGCGCTGGTCGGTGGTTTCGCTTTCGAGCAGAGCAACTACAACCGGGCCCTGCAAGCCAAGCGTCAACCGGGTTCCAGCTTCAAGCCGTTCCTGTACAGCGCAGCGCTGGACAACGGCTACACCGCATCGAGCCTGGTGAACGATGCGCCGATCGTGTTTGTTGATGAGTATCTGGACAAGGTCTGGCGTCCGAAGAACGACACCAATACGTTCCTTGGTCCGATCCGCTTGCGTGAAGCACTGTACAAATCGCGCAATCTGGTTTCGATTCGTCTGCTGCAACAATTGGGCATCGATACGTCAATCGACTACATCACACGCTTTGGCTTCAACAAGAGCGATCTGCCGCGCAACCTGTCGCTTGCACTGGGCACTGCAACCCTGACACCGATGGAAATCGTCACCGGCTGGTCGGCGTTCGCCAACGGTGGCTACAAGATCAACTCGTACCTGATCCAGAACATCGAGAGCCGCGATGGCGTGACCTTGTTTGAGGCCAACCCGCCAAGCGTTCCAGCGGTCGACCATCAGCCAGCGCCACATGCCAACACGGTAGCGGTGCCCAATGGGCCTGCGCTCATCACCTCATCCAATGAAGGGCCAGCACAGCCTGCTGCGCCGGTAGATCCTCAAGCACCCGCCATTGCACCGCGCATTGTGGACGGCCGCACTACGTACATTCTCAACAGCATGCTGCAGGATGTGATCAAACGCGGCACCGGCCGCCGGGCCCTGGCGATGAACCGTCCGGATATCGCGGGCAAGACCGGTACGACCAACGAATCCAAGGATGCGTGGTTCACCGGTTACAACGCCGATTACGTGACTACGGTCTGGACGGGTTTCGACCAACCCGAAAGCCTGGGCCGTCATGAATTTGGCGGTACCGTTGCCCTGCCGATCTGGATGAACTACATGAGCGCTGCGCTCAAGGACAAACCGCCGCATCAGCAGGCCGAGCCGGATGGCATCCTGAGCCTGCGGGTTGATCCGATCAGCGGCAGGGCCGCGACACCGAGCACGCCTAACGCGTTCTTCGAGCTGTTCAAAAGCGAAGACACACCGCCAAGCGTCAACGAACTGGGCGGTCAGGCACCGGGCAGTCCGTTGCCAGCGGACGAGTCAGCACCGATCGATTTGTTCTAGGCAAGCAGCTACAGGCTTCAAGCCGCGAGTTACAAGAAAAAAGCAGTGGAGAACCGGAATGCTGCGTTGTTTTCGCTTGCAGCTTGTAGCTTGAAACTTCCCCATAAAAAAACCCGGCTAATGGCCGGGTTTTTTTATGGGTCTGCTAACAACGTTAGCCGTTAAAAACGTCATCTACGCTGGTCAGCGGGTAGTGCTTTGGATACGGCAGGGTTGCAACGCCGCTTTCGATGGCTGCCTTGGCAACGGCATCAGCGATCAGGCCCAGCAGGCGGGTGTCCATTGGTTTCGGGATGATGTACTCACGACCGAATTCCAGTTTGATGCCGCCGTAGGCGTCGCAGACTTCCTGAGGCACTGGCAGTTTTGCCAGTTCGCGCAGGGCGTTGGCCGCGGCGATCTTCATTTCTTCGTTGATGCGCTTGGCGCGAACGTCCAGGGCACCGCGGAAGATGAACGGGAAACCCAGTACGTTGTTGACCTGGTTCGGGTAGTCGGAACGACCGGTCGCCATGATCACGTCGCTGCGAGTAGCGTGAGCCAGCTCTGGGGAGATTTCCGGATCAGGGTTCGAGCAGGCGAACACGATCGGATCCTTGGCCATGGACTTCAGGCCTTCAGCGCTCAGCAGGTTCGGGCCGGACAGACCAACGAACACGTCTGCGCCATCAAGAGCGTCAGCCAGCGTGCGTTTTTCAGTCGCGTGAGCGAACACCGCTTTGTACTGGTTCAGATCGGTACGGCCGGAGTGGATAACGCCGGAACGGTCGATCATGAAGATGTTTTCGATCTTCGCGCCCATGCTCACCAGCAACTTCATGCAGGAGATGGCCGCAGCGCCAGCGCCCAGGCAGACGATCTTGGCGTCAGCCAGGTTCTTGCCGACGATTTCCAGCGCGTTGATCATGCCGGCCGCAGTCACAATCGCGGTGCCGTGCTGGTCATCGTGGAAAACCGGGATGTCGCATTGCTCGATCAGCGCTTTCTCGATCTCAAAGCACTCAGGTGCCTTGATGTCTTCGAGGTTGATACCGCCGAAGGTGATGGAGATGCGTTTTACGGTATCGATGAAAGCCTGTGGGCTTTCCGAATCCACTTCGATATCGAATACGTCGATACCGGCGAAACGCTTGAACAGAACGCCCTTGCCTTCCATCACTGGCTTGGATGCCAGTGGGCCCAGATCACCCAGGCCGAGGATCGCGGTGCCATCGGAAATAACTGCTACCAGGTTGCCTTTGCCGGTGTATTTGTAGGCCAGCTCAGGGTCACGGGCGATTTCACGCACAGGCTCGGCAACGCCAGGGCTATAAGCCAGGGCCAGGTCGCGAGCAGTAGCGGTGGGCTTGGTGAGTTCTACGCTCAGTTTCCCCGGACGAGGATTGGCGTGATATTCAAGCGCGGCAGTTTTCAAATCAGACATGTGGGCATTCCGCTTTTTTTACTGTGGGAAGACGGACCGCCGAGGATACGCAAGATGCAAAGTCCTAACAAGACTGGCCAGTCACTACTGTCAATAGGCGGGGAGTTAGACTTTACGCTTAGAGCGGAGGAGTTGCATCAGGGGAAAGAGTTTGTAGGAGCTGCCGAAGGCTGCGATCGCGGTGTCCCAGGATAAACGCTTCGCAGCCTTCGGCAGCTCCTACAGAAAATGTATTCCAATCCATTAGTTTGCGTGTTGTTTGATGGAAGCGCGCCCCTACAGATCGGTGTGTCAGAGGGTCGATGTATCAAGCATCGCCGGATGGGTAATGGGCATCATCCACCGTGCCTGCCCCTCCTTGAGGCCACCCCGTCGGGAGCGATCAACGACCCAGCCACGCGCCTCGATGCGCTGCCCTTTCATGCGACTCAGCTGCTTTACATCGAACTGGCTGACCAGATCAGGTGCGATACGCAGCACCAGCGAGCCCTGTAGCTCAATCCAGACGCCACCCCCGTTGCGCTGCATACCTGTGACTTGGCCGGAGACCAGCGCAAAACCGCCCTTATCGATCTGACCCGCCGATTGCACCGGCGAATTACGCCACAGGCCGAGGCCAGCCTTACGCGCAGTAAGCTCAGCCGCTTGCTGACAATCTACCAGCGCTACGTTAGGCGACACCGCAACCAGATAACCCAGGCCTTCGCTCAGCAACTGCGCTTCGAGATTGGCACCGTCACGGCCGTAGACATTGGCCAGCACACGCCCGTAACGATCCTTGGCTTGCTCACCAATGCGCAGGCTGATCTGACCATCGCTTTCAGCGACCAGTGCCTGCAAGCGCCGCTTTGCCGCATCGGCAAAAGGTTCGGCAGACTGACCTTTCTTACCGGTCTCCGGAGTGTTCACACCGACCAGCCGCACATTGCGGCCATCGCCGAGGCGCAGGGTATCGCCATCGACCACACGCTCGACCTGAACAACCGGGAGCGAAGATGGCGCAGGGCAAAGAGCCTGAGCCGCAGGCAGCCAAATTGCGGCCACAAAAAAGGCGCCCACAAGGGACGCCTTTTTAAGCAGCCTGGAGAAACCCGTTGGATTTTCCAGATCGGCCAACCTTACTCTGCAGCAGCAGGAGCTTTGGTAGCACCGAACGCACCGAAGCGCGACTTGAACTTGTCAACACGGCCGCCAACGTCAAGAGTCTTCTGCTTGCCGGTGTAGAACGGGTGGCACTCGTTGCAAACGTCCAGGCTCAGAGGCTTGGCGAGAGTCGAACGGGTCTTGATGACATTGCCGCAGCTGCAAGTAGCGTCAATGGCTTCGTAAACTGGATGGATATCAGCTTTCATCGGTACTTCCTCGGGCTAGCGTGCCGCCATCCAACACTATTGTCGAATACCGCACGTAAATAGGCCGCGAATATTACCAGACAATCCAGATCACGCAAGCGGGGCTTTACGCCGGTCGTCTGCTAAGATCGCGCATCCGTCACATACCGTAACAGGGAAACCCCGCGTGCCCGACGCCATTCTGCGCCTTGCCCTGCCTTCGCCACTGCGGCGCCTGTTCGACTACCGGGCGCCCGCCGGGGTGCTGCGCAGCGCCTTGCAGCCGGGCATGCGCTTGCGTGTGCCATTCGGCCGTCGGGAGATGATCGGCATCCTGATCGAGATCGCCGATCACAGCGAAGTACCCGCAGACAAACTCAAGCCCGCCATCGCCCTGCTCGATGAACAGGCGCCCCTGCCGCCCGAGCTGTTCAAACTGTGCCTGTGGACCTCTCAGTATTATCAGCACAGTCTCGGCGATACCTTGAGCTGGGCGCTGCCCGTACTGCTGCGCCAGGGCGAACCGGCCGAATCGCGCCAGGAACGCTTCTGGCAGGTTGCGCCGAATGCCAGCGTCGATGACCCGCGCATCGCCCGGGCACCCAAGCAGCGTGAAGCACTGACCACGCTCGCCCAGCATCCACACGGTGTTGCGCATCAGTTGCTGAGCAAGCTGATGCTGAATAAAGAAAGCCTCAATTTGCTGCTGGCTAAAGAGTTGGTGCAGGTTGAAGTGCGCAGCCATGCCCCTTCAGCGCGTCATGAGCATTGGCTGGCCCAGCCAGAACTGCCACTCAATACTGAGCAACGCGCCGCCTGCGAGGCGATTCGCGCCGGGTTCGGCAGCTTTCACGCGTTTCTGCTGGCGGGCGTTACCGGCAGCGGCAAAACCGAAGTCTATTTGCAGTTGATCCGCGAAACGCTGGAAGCCGGTAAACAGGCGCTGGTGCTGATCCCGGAAATCAACCTCGGGCCGCAAACTCTGGCGCGCTTCGAGCAGCGCTTCAATGCACGCATCGCCTTGCTGCATTCGGCGGTCAATGATCGCGATCGGCTGGATGCCTGGCTGGCAGCGCGGGATGGCGAGGCCGACATTATTATTGGCACCCGTTCGGCGCTGTTCACGCCGATGAAAAACCCCGGCCTGATCATCATCGACGAAGAGCACGACGGCTCCTATAAACAGCAGGAAGGCCTGCGTTATCACGCCCGGGATCTGGCTTTAGTGCGCGCGCGCCAGGAAAACATCCCCATTGTGCTCGGCTCGGCCACGCCTTCGCTGGAAAGCCTGCACAACGCCTACACCGGCCGTTACGGCCTGTTGCGCCTTAACCAGCGGGCGGGCGGTGCGCAACAACCGAAATTCATGCGTCTGGACGTCAAAAGTCGTCCATTGGACAGCGGTATCTCCGGACCGATGCAACAAGCCATCGGCCAGACCCTCGCAGCGGGTCAGCAAGTACTGGTGTTTCTGAACCGACGTGGCTTTGCGCCGACGCTGCTCTGCCACGATTGCGGCTGGCTGTCGGGCTGCCCGCGGTGTGATGCGCGGATGACCGTGCATCAGCGCTCCGGCGAACTGCGCTGTCACCACTGCGGCCACGTAGAACGCGTACCGCGCCAGTGCCCGTCCTGCGGCAAGGTGGATTTGCGTCCGGTTGGCGCAGGCACCGAGCGCGCCGAAGAGCGTCTGGCCATTCTGTTTCCGGATTACCCCGTATTGCGGGTTGATCGCGACAGCACCTCGCGCAAAGATGCGATGAATCAACTGTTCGCAACTATCCAGCGCGGCCAGCCGTGCATTCTGGTGGGCACGCAGATGCTCGCCAAAGGGCACCATTTCCCGCGTGTAACGCTGGTGTCGATTCTGGATGCCGACGGCGGCCTGTTTTCCGGAGACTTCCGCGCCAGCGAGCGCATGGCGCAGTTGATCGTACAGGTGGCCGGGCGGGCCGGACGAGCTGAAGAGCCAGGCCGGGTGATTATCCAGACGCATCTGGCGGATCACCCGCTGCTGATTCAGCTCACCGAACAAGGTTACTTCGCCTTCGCCGAGCAAGCCCTCAGCGAACGTCGCGCGGCGGGCTTGCCGCCTTTTGCGCATCTGGCACTGTTACGGGCCGAAGCGCATAAACCGGGTCAGGCCGAAGGGTTCCTTGATGAAGCCTGCTCGGTTGCCGAGCAACTGTTGAACGACATGAATCTGGGCGGCATCGAACTGCTCGGCCCGGTCCCGGCCCCGATGGAGCGCCGCGCCGGTCGGTATCGAGCCCAATTGTTGCTGCAATCCAGCGCCCGAGCGCCACTGCATCGGCTGCTTGCTTCCTGGCTGCTGGCTCTGGAACAGATGCCGAGTGGCAGGCAGGTCAGGTGGTCGCTGGATGTGGATCCGGTGGATTTGTATTGAAGCGACACTGCGAACAACGCTCTGTGGCGAACTCCATGTCTACCAGCAAGCTTGCTCCCAGCCTCTTGACCTTGTAGGACTGGCTTTAGCCGGGAGGGCAGTATTTCTGGCCAAGGAGATTTGTCGAATGTTCCAATGCTCTCCCGGCTAAAGCCGGTCCTACGGAATTGCGTAGGAGGTAATTTACAACCGCACATCCAACGCGGTTGGCAAGGTGGCTCCGGCAACGGATAATGCCCAGTTTTTCCACCCGCGCATCCAGGCGCTGCCGCGCTTGCGGTCGAAAGAGAGCACCATGAAAGACACCATTCGCCAGCTGATCCAACAAGCCCTGAGCCAACTCGTCACCGAGGGCGTCTTGCCAGAAGGCCTGTCGCCAGCGATTCAGGTGGAGAATGCCAAGGACAAGACCCACGGCGACTTCGCCAGCAATATCGCCATGATGCTGGCCAAGCCAGCCGGCATGAAGCCCCGTGATCTGGCTGAAAAACTGATCGCTGCACTGCCTGCCGACGAGCAGATCAGCAAGGTGGAAATCGCCGGTCCGGGCTTCCTGAATTTCTTCCAGAACACTCAGGCTTTGGCCGCGCGTCTTGATGCCGCCCTCGCCGATGCTCAACTGTCCGTCCGCAAAAACGGCCCTGCACAGCGCACGGTAGTCGACCTGTCGGCTCCGAACCTGGCCAAGGAAATGCACGTTGGCCACTTGCGCTCGACCATCATCGGCGACGGCGTTGCCAGCGTTCTGGAGTTTCTGGGCGACACGGTCATCCGCCAGAACCACGTGGGCGACTGGGGTACGCAATTCGGCATGCTGTTGGCTTACCTGCAAGAGCAGCCAGCCACCAGCGACGAGTTGTCGGACCTGGAAGACTTCTACCGTGCTGCGAAAAAACGTTTTGACGAATCCGAAGAGTTCGCCGACCGCGCCCGTGGGCTGGTGGTAAAACTGCAGGCCGGTGACGCTGAATGCCTGAGCCTGTGGACAAAATTCAAAGACATCTCGTTGTCGCACTGCCAGAAAGTCTACGACCTGCTGAACGTCAAACTGACCCCGGCAGACGTGATGGGCGAGAGTGCTTACAACGACGATCTGGCTAACGTAGTTGCCGATCTGAAAGCCACCGGCCTGCTGGTTGAGAGCAACGGCGCACAGTGCGTATTCCTCGAAGAATTCCGCACCGCAGACGACACCCCGCTGCCGGTCATCGTGCAGAAGGCCGGTGGCGGCTATCTGTACGCAACCACCGACCTGGCGGCTATGCGCTACCGGAGCAAGGTACTCAAAGCTGATCGTGTGCTGTATTTCGTCGACCAGCGTCAGGCGTTGCACTTCCAGCAAGTCTTCGAAGTCGCGCGCCGCGCCGGTTTCGTTCACGAAGGCATGCAACTGGAACACATGGGCTTCGGCACCATGAACGGCGCCGATGGCCGTCCGTTCAAGACCCGCGATGGCGGCACGGTCAAGCTGATTGACCTGCTCGAAGAAGCCAAGGAGCGCGCCTACACCCTGGTGAAGGAAAAGAATCCGGAGCTGCCTGAAGACGAACTGCGCACCATCGCCCAGGCGGTGGGTATCAGTGCGGTGAAATACGCCGACCTGTCCAAGCATCGGGCCAGCGATTACAGCTTCAACTTCGACCAGATGCTCAGCTTCGAAGGCAATACCGCGCCTTATCTGCTGTATGCGTACACACGGGTTGCGGGTGTGTTCCGTAAACTTGGTACGCCGTTTGATGCCAGCAAGGGCCAGATCGTCCTTGAGGCGCCACAGGAGCAGGAGCTGGCTGCACGCCTGGCGCAGTTTGGGGAAATCCTCAACAACGTCTCCGAAAAGGGCACGCCTCACGTTCTGTGCGCTTACCTCTACGACCTCGCGGGGTTGTTCTCCAGCTTCTACGAGAACTGCCCTATCCTGGCTGCCGATAATGCCGAACAACAGCAGAGCCGTTTGCGCCTTGCTGCATTGACTGGCCGCACCCTCAAGCAAGGCCTGCAACTGTTGGGTCTGGAAACACTGGAGCGTATGTAAGTTGGCTGCCGCGAAAAAGAAACCTGCTCCCAAGCGCGGCGCCAGCCGTTATCAGGCACCCGCGAAGAAGCCGATTCCTGGATGGCTGTGGCTGGCGATCGGCCTCAGCGTCGGTGCATTTGTCGTCTTCCTGATGAAGCTCGAACCCGGTGGCGATGACATCAAGCGGGTCCGGGCGGATGCCAAGGCGGCGAAAATCGCCGAAGCGAACAAGACGCCGCCGAGCCCGACAGCACCGGTGAAGCCCAAGTACGACTTCTACACGCTGCTGCCGGAATCGGAAGTCATCGTGCCTAACGAGGCCGTGCCTGAGAAAACTCCACCACCTGTGGTTGCGCCGGTCACGCCTGAACAGGCAGCGAAGATTGATACCGCACGCGCACAAGCGGCACTTAGCGGCCTGACGCCGCCACCGGCCCCGCCCGTGGTCAAACCGGCTGCAGTGACGCAGTTCTTCCTGCAAGCGGGCTCGTTCCGCAAAAAAGAAGACGCCGACAAGGTGCGTGCGCAGATCATTCTGCTCGGCCAGACCGCCGCTGTTGAATCCGGCACCGTCAAAGAGGAAACCTGGTACCGCGTACTGGTCGGCCCGTTCAGCAACCGTGAGCAACTGACCGTTGCCCAGAAGCAACTGGCGGGCGGTGGTTTTAGTAACTTGCTGTTGCAGCAACGTAGTAAATAATTACCCAATTGGTAGGAGCGCGCTTGCCCGCGATCGGCTGCGAAGCAGTCGTAGAAATAGTGAGGCCCACTATTGTTTGAAGGTCCTTCGGCCCTTATCGCGGGCAAGCGCGCTCCTACCGGCAATGCCCAACCACTCATCCCCCGTGGTTGAAATCCCCTTCCACACCCCCATATGAGTTTTCACCAGGGCATTTTCGCCCCGCTGTGTGGAGACTCTCCCTTGACCACCATCGTTTCAGTTCGCCGCCACGGCAAAGTCGTCATGGCTGGCGACGGCCAGGTTTCTCTGGGCAACACCGTCATGAAAGGCAACGCCAAGAAAGTGCGTCGCCTGTATCACGGCGAAGTGATTGCCGGTTTCGCTGGCGCTACGGCCGACGCGTTCACTCTTTTCGAACGTTTTGAAGGGCAACTTGAAAAGCACCAAGGTCATCTGGTGCGTGCCGCCGTTGAACTCGCCAAAGACTGGCGGACCGACCGCTCCCTGAGCCGT
The DNA here is from genome assembly GCF_900187575.1 of Pseudomonas sp. Irchel 3A5. Lineage (NCBI taxonomy): Bacteria > Pseudomonadati > Pseudomonadota > Gammaproteobacteria > Pseudomonadales > Pseudomonadaceae > Pseudomonas > Pseudomonas sp. Irchel 3A5. The sequence goes on from NZ_FYDU01000001.1 coordinate 269,515, forward strand.
CTGGAGGCCATGCTGGCCGTCGCCAATAAAGATGCTTCGTTGATCATCACCGGCAACGGCGACGTCGTTGAACCCGAAGATGGTCTGATCGCCATGGGTTCCGGCGGTGCTTTCGCCCAGGCTGCTGCCCGCGCCCTGCTGCAAAAAACCGACCTGTCGGCGCGTGAAATTGCCGAAACCGCATTGCATATCGCTGGCGATATCTGCGTGTTCACCAACCACAACATCACCATTGAGGAGCAGGACCTCGCTGAATAAGCCTCAATATGGCCGCTGCAATCGGCGGCCATATCGACCTTGAATCAGCTGGAGGACCGCCAAATACCATGTCAATGACTCCCCGTGAAATTGTCCATGAACTGAACCGCCATATCATCGGCCAGGACGATGCCAAGCGCGCTGTAGCCATCGCCCTGCGTAACCGCTGGCGCCGGATGCAACTGCCGGAAGAACTGCGCGTTGAAGTCACGCCCAAGAACATCCTGATGATCGGCCCGACCGGTGTCGGTAAAACCGAGATCGCCCGTCGTCTGGCCAAGCTGGCTAACGCGCCGTTCATCAAGGTCGAAGCGACCAAGTTCACCGAAGTCGGCTATGTCGGCCGCGACGTTGAGTCGATCATTCGCGATCTGGCTGACGCGGCGATCAAGCTGCTGCGCGAACAGGAAATCATCAAGGTTCGCCATCGCGCCGAAGACGCGGCTGAAGACCGTATCCTCGACGCCCTGCTGCCTCCTGCCCGTACGGGTTTTCAGGAAGAAGCCGCGCCGAGCAACGATTCCAACACCCGTCAGCTGTTCCGCAAACGTCTGCGTGAAGGTCAGCTGGACGACAAGGAAATCGAGATCGAAATCAACGAAGCCGTTGGCGTCGATATTTCCGCGCCACCTGGCATGGAAGAAATGACCAACCAGCTGCAGAGCCTGTTTGCCAACATGGGCAAGGGCAAGAAAAAGAGCCGCAAGCTCAAGGTCAAGGAAGCGTTCAAGCTGGTGCGCGAAGAAGAAGCCGGCCGCCTCGTCAACGAGGAAGAACTCAAGGCCAAAGCGCTGGAAGCCGTTGAGCAACACGGCATCGTGTTCATTGACGAAATCGACAAGGTCGCCAAGCGCGGCAATGTGGGCGGTGCCGATGTATCCCGCGAAGGCGTACAGCGCGACCTGCTGCCGCTGATCGAAGGCTGCACGGTCAACACCAAGCTGGGCATGGTCAAGACTGACCACATCCTGTTCATTGCGTCCGGCGCTTTCCACTTGAGCAAGCCGAGCGATCTGGTGCCTGAACTGCAAGGCCGTCTGCCGATCCGCGTTGAACTCAAGGCACTGTCACCGCAGGACTTCGAGCGTATTCTCAGCGAACCCCATGCGTCCCTGACCGAGCAATACTGCGCACTGCTGAAGACCGAAGGCTTGAACATCGCGTTCGAAGCCGACGGCATCAAGCGTCTCGCCGAGATTGCCTGGCAGGTCAACGAGAAGACCGAAAACATTGGTGCGCGTCGCTTGCACACCTTGCTTGAGCGTCTGCTTGAGGAAGTGTCGTTCAGCGCCGGTGATCTGGCGACGGATCCGGATGCAGCGCCGATCCGCATCGATGCAGAATACGTGAACAGTCATCTTGGCGAACTGGCCAAGGATGAGGATCTGTCGCGGTATATCCTTTAACTGAAATGCAGTTACTGTAGGAGCTCACGAGCACCGCGAGGCAGCGATGGCGGTGTGTCAGATAGACCGCTATCGCTGCCTCGGGGTGCTCGTGAGCTCCTACAGATACGTTGTATTTCCCACAGGGATTGTACCCATGCCCAAACTCCCAACCGCCATCCAGCTCCACAAAGCCTCGAAAACCCTGACCCTCAAGTACGGGCCGAACGAGGAATATCACCTGCCTGCAGAATTCCTCCGGGTGCACTCGCCGTCTGCGGAGGTTCAGGGCCACGGCAAGCCGATCCTGCAATTTGGCAAGCTGGGGGTTGGCCTGACCAAAGTTGAACCGGCGGGCCAATACGCACTGAAATTGACCTTCGACGATGGTCATGACAGCGGATTGTTCACCTGGGAATACCTCTACGAACTGGCGCAACGTCAGGACGATTTGTGGAACGACTATTTGCTTGAGCTGAAAAACGCAGGCAAATCCCGCGACCCTTCCGAGCAAGTCATTCGGCTGATGCTCTAACCCTCGGCCTAGAGCCGCCCGGCGTTTTAGGACGCGCTTTCTAATTCCTTTTGCTTGAATGTGCCGCGCAGCGGCCAATGAATGGTGCTGCTTGCGATTTTTTGCAATCTCGCGTAACCAATGGTTTTGGCAAGTTCCCTGCATCCTCGAATGCAGTCGAAAGGTTTGCAAAGAAGTCGTCGCCAGGCGCGCGATTATTCACGCGTCCACGCGACGGCCACCTCTTAAGGGATAAGGGACAAGCGGTTTAGCCATCATCGGTCACCCGAGCAGTAGTACCGGCAATCGCCTGTGTCACTGATTCACAGGGAAGCGGTACTCACATCAGGACAATGGAGCGTCGTGAATGAGTAGCAGAAACAACGATGACCTGCAGCAACAAGCCTCGGAACACACACTGGGTTTGAACCCGGTCGTGGGTCTGCGACGCAAGGACTTGCTGACCACTGCCCGCATGGTCCTGCGTCAGGCCCTGAAACAACCCTTTCACAGTGCAAAGCACGTCGCCAGTCTGGGCGTTGAGCTCAAAAACGTGCTGCTGGGCAAATCAGCGCTCCAGCCAGCCCCGGAAGACAGACGCTTCAACGATCCAGCCTGGAGTCAGAACCCGGTTTACCGTCGCTATCTGCAGTCCTACCTCGCGTGGCGCAAGGAGCTGCATGACTGGATCGGCGACAGCAATCTCTCTCCCCAGGAAATCAGTCGTGGGCACTTCGTCATCAACCTGATGACCGAAGCCATGTCACCCACCAACACCGCCGCCAATCCGGCCGCGATCAAGCGTTTCTTCGAGACCGGCGGCAAAAGCATTCTCGACGGCCTGTCTCATCTCGCCAAGGACTTGGTGCATAACGGCGGCATGCCCAGCCAGGTCAACATGGACGCCTTCGAAGTCGGCAAGAGTCTGGGCACCAGCGAAGGCTCGGTGGTGTTTCGCAACGACGTGCTGGAGCTGATTCAGTACAAGCCCATCACCGAGCAAGTGCATGAACGGCCGCTGCTGGTGGTGCCGCCGCAAATCAACAAATTCTACGTATTCGACCTGAGCCCGGAAAAAAGCCTGGCGCGTTTCTGCCTGCGCAGTAACGTGCAGACGTTCATTATCAGTTGGCGTAACCCGACCAAGGCGCAGCGTGAATGGGGCCTGTCGACTTACATTGACGCGCTCAAGGAAGCAGTCGATGTGGTCACGGCCATCACCGGCAGCAAAGACATCAACATGCTCGGTGCCTGCTCCGGCGGCATCACTTGCACCGCGTTGCTGGGACATTACGCGGCGCTGGGCGATCAGAAGGTCAACGCCCTGACCTTGCTGGTCAGCGTCCTCGATACGACTCTGGACACCGACGTCGCGTTGTTCGTCGACGAGCAGACTCTGGAATCGGCCAAACGCCATTCCTACCAGGCAGGCGTGCTGGAGGGCAGCGACATGGCGAAAGTATTCGCCTGGATGCGCCCCAACGATCTGATCTGGAATTACTGGGTCAACAATTACCTGCTGGGTAACGAACCCCCGGTGTTCGACATCCTGTTCTGGAACAACGACACCACTCGCCTGCCCGCCGCCTTCCATGGCGACCTGATTGAGATGTTCAAGAATAATCCGCTGATCCGCCCCAATGCCCTTGAAGTGTGCGGTACGCCTATCGATCTGAAGCAGGTCACCAGCGATGTGTTTTGCCTGGCTGGGACCAACGATCACATCACGCCGTGGGGCTCCTGTTACAAATCCGCACGACTGTTCGGCGGAAAGACTGAATTTGTTCTGTCCAGCAGCGGCCATATCCAGAGCATTCTCAACCCGCCCGGCAACCCCAAGGCACGCTACATGACCAACAGCGAGATGCCGGTTGATCCAAAGGCCTGGCAGGAAAACGGCACCAAGCACACCGACTCCTGGTGGCTGCACTGGCAGAACTGGCTGAGTGAGAGATCTGGAAAGATGAAGAAGTCTCCTGCGAGCCTGGGCAACAAGACCTTTGCGCCCGCAGAAGCATCGCCAGGGACTTATGTGCATGAACGCTAAGGTTTGATGCGACGGGTGGAGTCAGGAATGGTTGCCGATGGCCGTTACAAAGATTGGAGACATATCGCTATCTTTAGACGGACATTGGACCTGTGGGAGCGGTGCTTGCCCGCGATAATGCTGGGACGCGGTTCATTTTAGATCGCGTCGCTCTTATCGCGGGCGAGCACCGCTCCCACAGGGATCTCATTCCAATTCAACACTTTGATAACAGCAGGCCAAAGCGCAGGACGGCTTTCCCAGCGGTTTAACCCACAGGGCTTCGCGCATGCCGCAACCGTTTATTTTTCGCACTATCGATCTGGATGGCCACAGCATCCGAACCGCTGTACGCCCTGGCAAGAGTCACCTGACTCCCCTGCTGATTTTCAATGGTATTGGCGCCAACCTCGAGCTGGTGTTCCCGTTCGTTGATGCGCTGGACCCGGACCTGGAGGTCATCGCTTTTGATGTGCCCGGCGTCGGCGGCTCCTCGACGCCCAGTCGCCCGTACCGGTTTCCCGGTCTGGCTAAACTGGCGGCGCGCATGCTCGACTATCTGGACTATGGGCAGGTCAACGCCATAGGCGTTTCATGGGGTGGCGCGCTGGCTCAACAGTTCGCCTACGACTATCCCGAGCGCTGCAAAAAACTGGTGCTGGCGGCGACAGCGGCCGGCGCAGTGATGGTGCCTGGCAAACCGCGCGTGCTCTGGCTGATGGCGAGCCCGCGGCGTTATATCCAGCCGTCCCATGTGATCCGCATTGCCCCGGAAATCTACGGCGGCGCATTTCGGCGGGATCCCTACCTGGCCGCCAGTCATGCGGCAAAAGTCCGTTCGTCCGGCAAGCTGGGTTATTACTGGCAACTGTTCGCAGGCATGGGCTGGACCAGTATTCACTGGCTGCACAAGATCCATCAGCCTACATTGGTGCTGGCCGGCGACGACGATCCGCTGATCCCGCTGATAAATATGCGCCTGCTGGCTTGGCGGATCCCCAACGCCCAGCTACACATAATCGATGACGGTCATTTGTTCTTGATCACCCGAGCCGAAGCAGTGGCGCCCATCATCATGAAATTCCTCCAGCAGGAACGTCAGCGCGCCGTCATGCATCCGCATCCGACACCCAGCGCACGCTGATTATCACAAGCGCAAAAGGATTCCCGACATAGCAAAGACGCTTCATTGACTGCGCCGTTTGAATGGAAGTTGTTCGGCGCAGAACGACGCATGCCCCGAGGAGCATGCGTCTGCATAGATGTATCGGTCGATGGCACGACGAAGGAGTGTTGCCCCCATGCGAGAACGATCAGCAAAAAGCGCCGAGATCACCCCGGCGACTTACATCAATGCACAAAGTGCGATCACCGGCCTGCGCGGCCAGGACTTGCTTTCAACGTTACGCAAGGTTGCAGCACAAGGCCTGCAGCATCCATTGCGCAGCGCCCGCCATGCCCTGGCCCTCGGCAAGCAAGTCAGCCGTGTCGTATTACTCGGTGAAACGCCTTATCAGCTACCTGCGCGCGATACCCGCTTCGCAGACCCGACCTGGACGCTCAACCCGCTGTATCGTCGCGGCTTGCAGACGTATCTGGCGTGGCAGCATCAGGTCAAACACTGGATCGATGAGACCGACCTGTCCAAGGATGATCGCGACCGGGCGCACTTCATTTTCTCGCTGCTCAACGATGCCCTTTCACCGTCCAACACCCTGCTCAACCCCATGGCCGTCAAAGAGCTGTTCAACAGCGGCGGTAACAGCGTGGTCAAGGGCATTGGCCATATGTTCGACGACCTGCTGCACAACAACGGCTTGCCGCGACAGACCACCAAAGACGCCTTCGAAGTGGGTCGCACAGTGGCGGCCACCCAAGGCTCTGTGGTGTTTCGCAACGAGCTGCTGGAACTGATCCAGTACAAGCCGATGAGCGAAAAACAGTACGCCAGGCCGTTATTGATCGTGCCGCCGCAAATCAACAAGTTCTATATTTTTGACCTGAGCCCTGCCAACAGCTTCGTCCAGTACTGCCTGAAGAACGGCTTGCAGACCTTCATGATCAGTTGGCGAAATCCGGATGTCCGGCACCGTGAATGGGGGTTGTCCACCTACGTTCAAGCCACCGAAGAAGCGATGGCGGCATGCAGGTCCATCACTGGCGCCAAGGACGTGAATCTGGTCGGTGCCTGTGCAGGTGGGCTGACCATCGCCGCGCTGCAAGGGCATTTGCAGGCGAAGCGGCAACTGCGCAAAGTCGCCAGCGCAACTTACATGGTCAGCCTGCTGGATAGCCAGATAGACAGCGCCGCGACATTGTTCATCGACGAAACAACCCTTGAGGCCGCCAAGCGTCGCTCGTATCAGCAAGGCGTGCTGGACGGTCGGGACATGGCGAAAATCTTCGCCTGGATGCGCCCGAATGATTTGATCTGGAGTTACTGGATCAACAATTACCTGCTGGGCAAGGCCCCGCCCGCGTTCGACATCCTGTACTGGAACAACGACAGCACCCGACTGCCCGCCGCGCTGCACGGCGATCTGCTGGACTTCTTCAAGCACAATCCGCTGACGCATCCTGGCGGACTGGAAGTCTGCGGCACACCTATCGATCTGCAGAAGGTGACCGTGGACAGCTTCAATGTGGCTGGCATCAACGACCACATCACCCCATGGGACGCGGTCTATCGTTCGACCCTGCTGCTGGGCGGCGACCGGCGCTTTCTGCTGTCCAACAGCGGTCACGTGCAAAGCATTCTCAACCCGCCGGGTAACCCCAAAGCCAACTACGTCGAAAACGGCAAACTCAGCAGCGACCCTCGCGCCTGGTATTACGACGCCAAGAATCATGAAGGCAGTTGGTGGCCCGCCTGGCTGGAATGGATACAAGCCCGATCGGGCACCCAGCGCGAAACCCTGATGACACTGGGCAACGCGACTCATCCGGCGATGGAGGCCGCGCCGGGGACTTATGTGCATGTTCGGTAAAGCGCTCGGCACTGATCCCTTGTAGGAGCTGCCGAAGGCTGCGAAAGCGGTGTGTCATGAATACCCGATTCGCAGCCTTCGGCAGCTCCTACAGGTGCACACATTTCCCTTCGAAATTATCTGCCTACAAGAAGACTGGATGAAAACCCGCGACCGAATCCTTGAATGCGCCCTGACGTTGTTCAATCAACAGGGCGAACCTAATGTCTCAACGCTGGAAATTGCCAATGAACTGGGCATCAGCCCCGGCAATCTTTACTACCATTTCCACGGCAAGGAGCCTTTGGTGCTCGGCCTGTTCGAGCGTTTCCAGGCAGAGCTTTCGCCCCTGCTGAACCCGCCCGAAGACGCGCAACTGGCCGCCGAAGATTACTGGCTGTTCCTGCACTTGATCGTTGAGCGGCTGGCTGACTATCGCTTCCTGTTTCAAGACCTGTCCAACCTGGCGGGTCGCTTACCCAAACTGGCTCGCGGCATTCGCAACCTGCTCAATAGCCTAAAACGCACGCTGGCGTCGCTGCTGGCGCGTCTGAAGGCGGAAGGTCAGGTCGTCAGTGACACCCAGGCCCTGGGGCAGTTGGTGGAGCAAATCACCATGACCCTGCTGTTCTCGCTGGATTACCAACGGATTCTGGGGCGTGAAGCTGAAGTACGGGTCGTGGTCTACCAGATCATGATGCTCGTCGCACCACACCTGACGCCGGGCTCACGGCATGCGGCGCAGCAATTGGCGAGGCATTATCTGGAGGAGTAGCCGAACCGGTCTTTGTAGGAGCTCACCGAGGTGACGAGGCCAGCGATGGCGGTGTGTCTGATGCTCCGCCATCGCTGGCCTCGTCACCTCGGTGAGCTCCTACAGGGCCTGCGTTCGCAACTTAATGATGCTGAGTCTCTGGCACAAAAAAGCCCGACCTGCTTTCGCAGATCGGGCTTTCGCGTTACAGCCCTTGAATCAGGACTGACTGGCCGGTGTCGACGGCGTAGCCGATGCCGGTGCTGCGGCGGTATTGGTCGCAGCGGGTGCAGGCGTTGCTGCTGGTGTGGCGGCGGGTTTCGGAGCCGGTTTGGCGGCTGCCTTCGGGGCTGCTTTCGGTGCAGCAGGTTTCTTGGCGGCAGCAGGTTTCTTCGTTGCAGCCGGTTTGCTGGCCGCTACAGACTTGGCCTTGGTCGCGGTTTTAGTCGCAGCTTTGTTAGCGGCGGCTACGGGCTTCGCCGCTGCTGCTTTCACTGCTGGTTTGGCTGCGGCGGTTTTCGCGGCAACTTTGTCGGCGGCCTTGGCGACCGGTTTCGCGGCGGCTTTCACCAGTGGCTTGGCGGTGGTTTTAGGGGCCGGTCGGGACGCTGCAGCCTTGGAAGTCGAAGCTTTGGAAACAGGCGCTTTTGAAACAGGGGTCACAGAAGCACCCGTCAGCTTCTCGATTTGCTTGGTCAGCAGATCAACCTTGCTGTGCAATGCCTTCACTTCGTTGCGGCTAGGCACGCCCAGGCGCGAAATGGCGCTGTTCAGACGCTTGTCGAAAGCCCCCTCCAGCTCGCTCCATTTACCCAGCGCGAGGTCTTTGACATCACCCACACGAGACTTCGCGGCCTTGGCAGAGTCTTTGGCGGAGTCGACTTGTTTATCGACTTCGACCTTTGTCTGCTTCTCGGCTTTCTCGCCATCTTTAACCAGCGTTTCAAAAAGCTTACTGCCGTCATTGCTGATCTTGGAGTAAGCGCCTAAACCAGCCAGCCAGATTTGACGGGAGTATTTCTCCACCTCGCCAATCCAGGAGCTGCCTTCTTTCTCGATTTTTTTCTTGCCAGCCATCCTGCTCTCCTTATTGTTTACGCGCGACACGTTCAAGCAATGCCGTCAGCTCATCGAGCTTAGCAGACAGTGTCTCCACGTCATGTTTAGACGGTATACCGATGCGATTCAAGGCGCTGGCAACCCGCCGATCGAATGCGCTTTCGATTTTATCGAGCTGCACCTCGACTCGACCCTTCACCGACGTTAGCTCATCTTTGGCTGAATCGATCTCGCTGTTGGCGGCATCGACCTTTTCATCGATCACTTTTTTGGCTTTCTTTTCGGTCTGCTCACCCGCTTTGACCAGCTCTTTGAAGTACTCAGCGCCTTCCTGACCGGCCCACGAATAAGCACCCAGCCCCGCCAGCCAAACCTTGCGGGCATACAGGCGAACGTCGGAGACAGAACTGTTTTCTTCGTCTTTGATTTTTTTCTTCAACGTAACTTTGGCCATGGTGCACCTCACGCTCGAATGTTTGAGGATCGCCCCCAGGGACGACGGGGCATAGACACGAAAGTAGTCGGAAAAATTAGAAAGCTCACCCTAGGTTTGGGTGATGTTGAAGGGTTGTAGGAAATGGAGGCAGGATGCGAATTCTGTTGGAGCGAGTGGGCGGCATTCCGACTTGCCCGCGAATCAGCGATCTCGGTGCAACAGACATACCGCATTCATCTTCTTCGCGGGCAAGCCTCGCTCCAACAACTCAATCAAGCAACCAACGCTTTATCCAGCTGCCGCTCTACCTCTGCCTGAATCTGTCCGCTCATGGCCGAAAGGAAAAAATTCAGCTCCAGGTTAACCCGCACAAAATCCTCTCCAACATCGACCGTGCCCTTGGCGCCCTTACCTTCCAGCTTGACGACGTCGCCGCTCCACTCGTGCTCGATGCCGTATTTGTCGGCCAGCTTCTCGACCAGCAGCTCAGCCTTCTCGCGAGCCTTTTCCTTGCCCAGCGAATGCGGGCGTTCAACAGTAATCTTGGCCATTCGATGGCTCCTTCAGCGCAAGGTCAATCGTGGGGCAACTATACCAGCCGACCCGGATGAAGAAACTGTTGGCGATGAGCCTTGTCAAGACAAAGCCAGCCACGACGATTAGAATGGCAACACTTTATTCCGGTGAACGCGATATGAATGATCCGCGCAAAGGCAGCGATGCCGAACCTACTACTCACTTCGGCTACAAAAATGTGCCGGAAAGCCAGAAGGCAGAGAAAGTTGCGGAGGTGTTCCACTCCGTCGCAGCCAAGTACGACCTGATGAACGACCTGCTGTCCGGCGGCATGCACCGCCTCTGGAAGCGCTTCGCTATCGAACTCTCCGGCGTTCGTACCGGCAACCGCGTGCTGGACATCGCGGGCGGTACTGGCGACCTGACCAAAAAGTTTTCCCACCTTGTCGGCCCCACCGGCGAAGTGGTGCTGGCTGACATCAACGCCTCCATGCTCAAGGTCGGTCGCGATCGCCTGCTGGACCTGGGCGTGGCGAGCAACGTCAAATTCGTTCAGGCCGACGCTGAAAAGCTGCCGTTCCCTGACAACCATTTTGATTGCGTGACCATTGCCTTCGGCCTGCGCAACGTGACCCACAAGGAAGATGCGCTGCGCTCGATGCTGCGTGTGCTCAAGCCGGGTGGCCGTCTGCTGGTGCTGGAGTTCTCCAAGCCGACCAACAAACTGATGTCCAAGGCCTATGACGCGTACTCATTCGCGTTCATGCCATTGATGGGCAAGCTGGTCACCAATGATTCGGAAAGCTATCGCTACCTGGCTGAATCGATCCGCATGCATCCGAATCAGGAAACCCTGAAGTCGATGATGGTCGAAGCCGGTTTTGACCGCGTGACTTACCACAACATGACCGCAGGCGTTGTGGCACTGCATCGCGGCATCAAACCCTGATGTTGCTTAGCGGCTTGCTCGCCAGCGTCGAGCACGGCATCAACCGCGTGTTGCGGCTGGACAGCACCGCATTGCCGCGCCTTGAGCGCCTGTCAGGCAAGGTGATTGCGGTTGATTGCCGTAATCCTTCGCTGCAGCTGTTCATTCTGCCCAGCGACGAAGGCCTGCTGCTCGCCTCCCACTGGGAGGTTGAAGCGGATTGCACCTTGCGCGCCCCTGCTGCCAGCCTTATGCGTCTGGCGGTAAGCAAAGACAAGAGCGCTGTGCTGCACGGCCCCGATGTCGAACTGGATGGCGACAGTGGCGTGTTACTGGAACTGGTCGGTATCCTTCAGGACCTCGAACTGGACTGGGAATACGAGCTGTCCCGCTGGCTTGGCCCGGTGGCGACGACGTTGCTGGGTGATCACTTGCGCAGCCGCGCGCGCTGGAGCAAAGACAGCTTCGCCAACCTCAGCCAGAGCCTTGCCGACTACTTGAACGAAGAGTCGCGCACCCTGGTGGGTAAACACGAAGCCGAAGCACGCTTTGCCGAACTCGACCGGATCAAACTTGATCTGGAACGCCTTGAGGCGCGCTTTGAGCGCCTCGCCCAATCCTCTGACTCCAGCGATAACGCATGAAGCTGCTTGCCGTCCGCCGTTTGTTTCGTATCCAGCGTGTCGTGATCCGTTACCGTCTCGATGACTTGCTGTTCGCCCTGCCGCTGCCGTGGTGGATGAAGGCCACACGCTTTGTCATGCCGTGGCGTTTGCTTCCGCGCAACAACGCAGAACTGCCTCGCGGTGCGCGTCTGCGTCTGGCGCTGCAAGACCTTGGGCCGATCTTCATCAAATTCGGACAGATCCTGTCGACCCGTCGCGACCTGCTGCCCGAGGACATCGCTGACGAATTGATGCTGTTGCAGGACCGCGTTCCGCCGTTCGACCCGCAAGTGGCGATCAAGCTGATCGAAGAACAACTGGGCGCGAAGATCAGCGAAGTGTTCAGTCGCTTCGACGTCACGCCGCTGGCTTCGGCTTCGGTGGCGCAGGTCCACGCAGCGCAACTGAAGAGTGGCGAAGAAGTAGTGGTCAAGGTTGTGCGTCCGGGCCTCAAGCCGATCATCGGCCAAGACCTGGCGTGGCTGTTCATTCTGGCGCGTACTGCCGAGCGGATGTCCGCCGATGCCCGCCTGCTGCACCCGGTGGACGTAGTCGCCGACTACGAGAAAACCATTTACGACGAACTGGACCTGCTGCGTGAAGCCGCCAACTCCAGCCAGTTGCGCCGCAACTTCGAAGGCTCGGACCTGCTCTATGTGCCCCAGGTTTACTGGGACTGGTGCCGCCCAAAAGTGCTGGTCATGGAGCGCATCTACGGGATTCAGGTTAACGATCTGGCCACCCTGGCGGATCAGCGCACCGACATGAAACTGCTGGCCGAGCGTGGTGTGGAGATTTTCTTCACCCAGGTGTTCCGCGACAGTTTCTTCCATGCCGACATGCACCCCGGCAATATTTTTGTCAGCACGGTCAACCCGTGGAGCCCGCAATACATCGCGATCGATTGCGGAATCGTCGGCAGCCTGACGCCGGAAGATCAGGATTATCTCGCTCGTAACCTGTTTGCCTTCTTTAAACGTGATTATCGTCGCGTTGCGCAGCTGCACATTGATTCGGGCTGGGTGCCTGCGGAAACCAAATTGAATGAGTTTGAAGCCGCGATTCGTACCGTGTGCGAGCCGATCTTCGAGAAGCCGCTCAAGGATATTTCCTTCGGTCAGGTGCTGATGCGTCTGTTCCAGACCGCTCGCCGCTTCAACATGGAAGTCCAGCCGCAGCTCGTTCTGCTGCAGAAAACCCTGTTGAACATCGAAGGCCTGGGCCGTCAGTTATATCCCGATCTGGATCTGTGGAGCACCGCGCAGCCGTTTCTGGAGCGCTGGATGCGTGATCGCGTCAGCCCGAAAACCCTGTTTGGCAATCTGCAATCCCAGGTCGAGCAGATTCCGCATCTGGCCAATATGACCCGGGACTTGCTGGAGCGCATGTCGCAACCGCACCGGTCTGATCCGCCGCCACCGTGGCGTGAGCGCGGTGACGGATGGGCATTGCGCCTGCTGGGCTCGGCGCTGCTGGCCGGAGGCGCGGTAATGGCCTCGACACTGGTCGCGGAAGGTACGGCGCTGGTTGCACCACTCGCCTGGCCCGCATGGATCATGCTGGTGGCTGGCCTGTATCTGGTCATCCGCCGATAGCCAGCGGCGCTGCCCGCTGGCACACTGTTGAATCCGCCGAGGCCTGAAGCCCGGCTGCCGGAGTAGATATGAAAGACTGGCTGGACGAAATCAAGTGGGACAGCGACGGTCTGGTGCCTGCCATAGCTCAGGATCACAAGACCGGACGCGTTCTGATGATGGCGTGGATGAACCGCGAGGCCCTGAACCTCACCGCCGCAGAGAATCGTGCAATCTATTGGTCGCGTTCGCGTGGCAAACTCTGGCGCAAAGGCGAAGAATCGGGCCATGTGCAGAAGCTTCATGAGCTGCGCCTGGACTGCGACGCCGACGTGATCATCCTGATGGTCGAGCAGATTGGCGGTATTGCATGCCATACCGGCCGCGAAAGCTGCTTCTATCGCGTCTACGAAGATGCCGCCTGGAAGACCGTCGAACCGGTCTTGAAAGATCCTGAAGCTATTTATCACGCAGGACACTGAAACATGACTGATACCTTGACCCGCCTGGCCGAAGTGCTGGAGTCGCGCAAAGGTGCCGCTGCCGACAGTTCCTATGTCGCCAGCCTGTATCACAAGGGATTGAACAAGATTCTGGAAAAGGTCGGCGAAGAGTCGGTCGAAACCATCATTGCCGCCAAGGATGCCGCTGTCAGCGGCGATTGCAGCGATGTCATCTACGAAACCGCTGACCTGTGGTTTCACAGCATGGTGATGCTTGCTGCATTGGGTCAGCACCCACAAGCAGTGCTGGATGAGCTGGACCGCCGTTTCGGCTTGTCCGGGCACGCGGAAAAAGCCGCGCGCACAGCTGACTGACCTTCACTTTTCGAGCTTGAAATTTCTACGAGGATTGCTTCATGGGTATTTTTGACTGGAAACACTGGATCGTCATCCTGGTTGTCGTGGTACTGGTATTCGGTACCAAGAAGCTCAAGGGCCTGGGCAGCGATGTCGGCGAGTCGATCAAAGGCTTCCGTAAAGCCATGAACGATGATGAGAAACCTGCAGAGCAGCCGCCGGTGCAACCTCAGCAACCGCCGCAAGCTGCGCCGCAGGGCTCGCCCCTGAACCAGCCGCACACCATCGACGCGCAAGCGCATAAAGTCGAAGAGCCAATCCGCAAAGACTAGGTCGTATTGAATGTTTGGTATCAGCTTCTCTGAACTGCTGCTGGTCGGCCTCGTCGCCTTGCTGGTGCTTGGCCCTGAGCGTCTGCCCGGCGCTGCGCGTACCGCTGGCCTCTGGATTGGCCGGCTGAAGCGCAGCTTCAATGCGATCAAACAGGAAGTTGAACGCGAAATCGGAGCCGACGAAATTCGTCGCCAACTGCATAACGAGCACATCCTGTCGCTGGAAGAAGAAGCGCGCAAGATCATGTCTCCGCAGCAGCCCCCGGCCAATCCGCCTCCGGCAACCGAGCAGACGCCCGCTGAACCGGTGGTTTCGACCATCCCGAACACGCCGTCCGTGACACCTGCTACCGACCTGGGTCCGGCCGCTCCAGCGGGCACGACGCCCGCCGCAGAGCCCAAGACTGTAGAAGCCACGACCCAGGTCGCGACTGAACCTGCGCACGTGTCGCCAGCGACGCCAGCACCCAACGCACCCTCCGCCAACGATTCGTCACTGCCACCGCGAGCCCCATGAGCGATATTCCGGAAAATGACCAGCAAATGCCGCTGGTCTCGCACCTCACAGAACTCCGTTCGCGCCTGCTGAAATGTGTCCTGGCGATTTTCGTTATCTTCGGCTGCCTGTTTTATTTCACGCAGAAGATCTACACCTTCGTTTCAGCACCGCTGCGGGTTTTCCTGCCTGAAGGTGCGACGATGATCGCCACCGACGTGGCGTCGCCGTTCATTACGCCGTTCAAGCTGACCATGATGGTTGCGCTGTTTCTGGCCATGCCGGTGATCCTGCACCAGATCTGGGGTTTTATCGCGCCAGGCCTGTACAAACACGAAAAGCGCGTCGCGGTACCGCTGCTGGTATCGAGCATCATCCTGTTCTATTCGGGCATGGCCTTCGCCTACTACCTGGTCTTCCCGCTGATTTTCCACTTTTTCGCCAGCGTGACGCCTGAAGGCGTTTCGATGATGACGGACATCGCCAGTTATCTGGATTTCGTGATGACGCTGTTCTTCGCCTTCGGCGTGGCGTTCGAAATCCCGGTGGCCGTTGTGCTGCTGGTGTGGATCGGCATCGTTGACGTGAAGTACCTGAAAAAGATCCGTCCTTACGTGATCATCGGTTGCTTCGTGGTCGGCATGATCCTGACTCCACCTGATATTTTCTCGCAGACGCTGCTGGCGGTGCCGATGTGGCTGTTGTTCGAGATTGGCGTGCTCTGCAGTTCGCTGATCACCAAGCGCGGCGATCATGCCGATGACCAGCGCGAAGAAGACAAGCAAGACCAGCCGCCCGCGACCCAGCCGTGAACCTGCTGCTTCTCGAAGACGCCGACTTCGTTGCGGCTGACCGGGTCGTACTGCGCGACAGACGCCTCAAGCACATGCAAGAGGTGCATCGCGCAGAAGTCGGTGACAGTCTGCGTGTCGGCCGTATTGGCGGCTTGCTGGGCAGCGCTGAGCTGCTGCGGCTGGAAGCACACGAAGCCGAGTTACGCATCACCCTCGACAGTGCCCCGCCTGCCAAACTGCCATTGACCTTGTTGCTGGCCCTGCCCCGCCCGAAAATGCTGCGCCGGGTTTTTCAGACGGTCGCGACCATGGGCGTGCCAAAGGTCATTCTGCTCAACAGCTATCGCGTGGAAAAAAGCTTCTGGCAGACGCCGTTCCTGGAACCGCACGCGATCCGCGAGCAACTGATTCTCGGCCTTGAACAGGCTCGGGACAGCGTACTGCCTGAGATCATCATGGAAAAACGCTTCAAGCCGTTTGTTGAAGATCGCCTGCCGCAACTGGCCCAGGGGACTCTCGGGCTGGTCGGACATCCCGGCAACTTTCCCGCTTGCCCACGCGCCGTAACCGGGCAAGTCACCCTGGCCATCGGCCCAGAGGGCGGCTGGATTCCCTATGAAGTCGACCTGCTGAACAAAGCAGGCCTGCAACCGGTGCAACTCGGCGAGCGTATTCTGCGGGTCGAAACAGCAGTGACTGCTTTATTGGCCCGGCTGTTCTGATCGACCGGACCCCGTAGGAGCTCACGAGCAACGCGAGGCAGCGATAGCGTCCTGTCTGACACACAGCTATCGCTGCCTCGCGTTGCTCGTGAGCTCCTACCGATAGCGGGTTATCCAGAGCCACCCTTCAGTTCCCCATCCCCCTGCCGATGCATGTTGTAAGAAATTACCTACATCAAACCTATTCAAAGGAGTTCCGCATGGGTTTGCTCGGCAAAAGTCTCGGTAACATGAGCGTCCGTCTTAAACTCGGGCTCGGTTTCAGTATCGTTTTACTGCTGACCATACTGATCACCGCCACCGGCTGGTTAAGCGTTGCATCGCTGATTGATCGCGGCGAGAAGCTGGTCGCAATTTCGCAAATCAGCGAGCAAACCCTGGATCTGCGTTCCAAGCGCCTGACGTACGAAATGCAGTACAACGACGAGGCTGCCAAGGCGCTTATCGCGTCCCTCGACAAGCTCGACGCACTGACCAAAATCGCACGTAGCACGGTCTCAACCCCGGAAAGCCATCAGTGGCTTGAAGACCAGGAACAAGCGGCTAGCGGATACCGTAGCGCATTTATAGAGCTGACCCAGGCCATCCAGACCCGTGAAGCCAGCCGCACCAATCTGGGCGCTACCGCCGACAAGGCTGTGGAAGAGGTCAACAAGATCGAAGCCTCGTTGTTGCAAGGTGACAGCGTCGTGCAATTTGATGCCGTGGTTGATGTCAGCAAGCTGATCCAGCAAGCACGCTTCCAGGTCCGCGGCTACACCTACAGCGGCCGTGCCGAATTCGAACAGAATGCCAACTCCGCCATCGACGAAGCCCTGACCGGCATCAACACGTTGGCGGGCAGTATTCCATCCAGTTACCTCCCGCAATTGCAGGCAGCCAGCACCGCGCTCAAAGGCTACCGCGCAGCGGTCGGCCAGTACCGCGACGCGCAACTGGCCAGCAAGCAAGCGCTGGAAAAAATGGCCAAACATGCAGTCGTGCTATTGGGCACCTCCCAGAAACTGGCGGATGATCAATACAGCAAACGTGATTCCGACAGTCAGCAAGCCAAATCCATGCTGACCATTGCTACCGTCCTGGCACTGGTGTTCGGCATCATTGCCGCCTGGGTCATCACTCGCCAGATCGTTGGACCGTTGCTGCAAACCCTGACCATTGTGGAGCGTGTTGCCGATGGCGACCTGAGCCACGACCTGATTGTCGATCGTCGCGACGAGATGGGTCAGCTACAGACCAGCATTCAACGCATGACCGTGAACCTGCGCCAACTGATCGGCGGAATTCGCGACGGCGTGACCCAGATCGCCAGCGCGGCCGAAGAGCTGTCTGCGGTCACGGAGCAAACCAGCGCCGGTGTGAATAGCCAGAAGGTCGAGACTGACCAGGTGGCGACTGCGATGCACGAGATGACGGCCACGGTGCAGGAAGTCGCACGTAACGCCGAAGAAGCGTCTGAAGCCGCCGTAGCAGCGGATCAGCAAGCCCGTGAAGGTGATCGCGTGGTCAACGAAGCGATCACTCAGATCGAGCGTCTGGCCTCTGAAGTGGGTAACTCCACCGAAGCCATGAGCGAACTCAAGCGCGAAAGCGACAAGATTGGCAGTGTGCTGGACGTGATCAAGTCAGTCGCACAACAGACCAACCTGCTCGCCCTCAACGCCGCTATCGAAGCTGCCCGCGCCGGGGAAGCCGGTCGTGGCTTTGCGGTCGTCGCCGACGAAGTGCGCAGCCTTGCTCAGCGTACTCAGAAGTCGACCGAAGAGATCGAGCAACTGATTGCAGGCCTGCAGAGTGGTACGCAGCAAGTAGCGACCATCATGGATAACAGCCGCGAACTGACCGTCAGCAGCGTAGAGCTGACTCGTCGCGCCGGTAGCTCACTGGAAAACATCACCAAGACCGTATCGGCGATTCAGGCGATGAACCAACAGATCGCCGCTGCAGCCGAAGAGCAAAGCGCTACGGCCGAAGAGATCAACCGCAGCATCCTCAATGTGCGCGATGTCTCCGAACAAACCTCCGCTGCCAGTGAAGAAACCGCAGCGTCCAGCGTAGAACTGGCGCGACTGGGTAATCATCTGCAAGTGATGGTGAGCAAGTTTAAGGTTTAACGTCTATAGGCTTTTATGTGGGAGCGGTGCTTGCCCGCGATAAGTTTTAGGTGATTGACCTGCAGAATCAAGTTGATCTTATCGCGGGCAAGCACCGCACCAACAAAGAGACCGCGCTGTGTCAGGACATGGCGCGTGACTCCATTCACACGCCCCACTCAGAATCCCCCTACGATCTACTCAGGTCGTGCTCTTCATTGCCCTGCCGATGCGCTGACAACGTAGGCCCTGGCTTGCCCAGGCCCTACCTGTTTTGCACATTTGCAGGAGCTTTCCGATGTTTCGATGGATCAACCACACACTTGGCAATACCAGCGTAAAACTCAAGCTGTCCCTGGGTTTCGGACTGGTGCTGATGCTCACCATGGCTATCACCCTGACCGGCTGGCATGGCCTGGATACCATGATCGAGCGCTCGGAGTCCCTGACGTTTATCGGGCAACTGAGCAACATGACCAAGGATTTGCGTACCGACCGCATCATCTATCGCCAGAAAAACAGTCCGGAAAACGCGAACAGGATCGTCAATCAGCTCAATGGACTGGAGAGCCACCTGGCGACATTGCGTAAAGAAATAGACGACAGCACAAGCGTCGGGTTGCTGACCGGGCAAAGCAGAATCGTCGCCGACATGGAGAAGACGTTCACGGCGCTCAGCGATGAGAATCAACGGCGAGACCTGTCCCGGACTCAACTGGAACAGCAATCGGAGCAAGCAGTCCAGGCCGTCGCGCTGGTAGAGAGTGAAGTGCTCAAAGCCGTCAGCCAGGAACAGGATAATGGCGAGCGGCTGGATGAATTCACCAACATCTCGCAGCTCAAGCAGCAGATCCAGAACGCTCGATTTCAGGTTCAGGCCTACACCTTCACTGCGCTGGAGGCCTATGAAACAGCCGCCATTGCGGCTATCGACGAGTCTCTGAAAGAAGTGCAGCAGATTGGCCAGGATCAGGCCGACAGCAATCTCAAAGGGCTGCAACCGGCGAAAGAGGCGCTGGAGCGTTATCGTGCTCAGCTCGGTCACTTCAAGGACATTCAGGTCAAAGTCGAGGCCGCTCAGGAGACGCTCGAAGACCTGGGCGACAAGATGCTGAGCAGCGTCGCCGAATTGCTTGCCTTGCAGAGCCAGCAACGCGACACCGAGGCAGGCGCCTCGCGCACCACGCTGAGCAGCGTTGCGGTACTGGCCATGCTGCTTGGTCTGCTCGCCGCCTGGGTCATGACGCAACAGATCATCGCCCCGTTGCGGGAGACACTGGCGGCCGCAGAACGCATCGCCAAGGGTGACTTGAGCCAGGATTTACAGGTTCAGCGCAAGGATGAAATGGGACAACTGCAAGACAGCATGCAGGCCATGACCCTCAGCTTGCGGCAGTTGATCGGCGGGATCAGCCAGGGCGTGGCGCAGATTACGGATGCGGCGCAGCAGCTATCCGCTGTGACCGAGCAGACCAGTACCGGGGTCAACAGCCAGAAAGACGAAACCGATCAGGTGGCTGCGGCCATGAACGAAATGACCGCGACCGTGCATGAGGTGGCACGCAGCGCACAAGAGGCTTCTCAAGCGGCAGCCCAGGCGGATCAACAAGCGCGGGAAGGCGATAAGGTCGTGGGAGAAGCGATCGGGCAGATTGAGCAACTGGCGGATGAGGTCAAGAAATCCACCCAGGCCATGAACCTGTTGAAGCTGGAAAGCGACAAAATCGGTGGTGTACTGGATGTGATCAAGTCGGTATCGCAGCAAACCAACCTATTGGCGCTGAACGCTGCCATTGAAGCGGCACGAGCCGGAGAAGCCGGACGTGGTTTTGCAGTCGTAGCCGACGAAGTTCGAGGCCTGGCGCAACGTACGCAGCAGTCCACCGAGGAAATCGAGGAGTTGATCGCAGCACTGCAAAGCGGCACTCAACAAGTCGCCACGACACTGGACAACAGCCG
The DNA here is from genome assembly GCF_900187575.1 of Pseudomonas sp. Irchel 3A5. Classification (NCBI taxonomy): domain Bacteria; kingdom Pseudomonadati; phylum Pseudomonadota; class Gammaproteobacteria; order Pseudomonadales; family Pseudomonadaceae; genus Pseudomonas; species Pseudomonas sp. Irchel 3A5. Next base: position 289,792 of record NZ_FYDU01000001.1, read on the forward strand.
CAGCCTGACCGACAACAGCGTGCAACTGAGCCGCCGCGCAGGCAGCGCGCTGGAGCAGATTACCCGCACCGTATCGACCATTCAGGACATGAACCAGCAGATAGCCACCGCCAGCGAAGAACAAAGCGCCGTGGCCGAGCAGATCAATCGCAACATTATCAGCGTGAGGGATGTGTCAGAACAGACCGCAGCGGCCAGCGATCAGACAGCGGCGTCCAGCGGAGAGCTGGCGCGGTTGGGCGCACATTTGCAGGGGTTGGTGGCGAAGTTTCGGGTGGGTTGAAGATCAACGTGTGGGAGCAGAGCTTGGTCTGGGCAGCATTCCGACGATAAGGCTGGACGCGATTCACCTGAAATCCGCGGTGCCCTTATCGCGGGCAAGCCTCGCTCCCACAGGTTATAAGCAATCTGCAGGACCGGCTTTAGCCAGGAGGGCGTCATTTCAGGTCAAGAAAATGTGGTGATATACCGGCCATCTCCCGGCTAAAGCCGGTCCTACGGTTTGCTTTTAAATCATTTCCGGCTGGCGATGATGTACACAGCGTGAATGATGCCTGGGAAGTAACCAAGGATGGTCAGCAGGATGTTCAACCAGAATGCGCCGGCGAAACCGACTTGCATGAACACGCCCACGGGCGGCAGCAAGATTGCGAAGATGATGCGAATAATGTCCATGGGGTAGCTCCAGGTTAAATGGCTCTCGTAAGCCATACAGCGAATGGACCCATGGGCAACGAAAGAGGTTCCATTTGGTCTGGCAACAAGCCATTACCAAGGAAAATCCCGGGATAAAGCGACAAACCGTCTGCAACTTAATCGGGCCCAATAAGAAAACCCCGCCTAAGCGGGGTTTTGCAGACTGTTTCCCTGACTTCCCTTTCTCCCCACCATCCTGGCAGGCATCCTTACGTGTCCGTGTTATTTGTTGCGCTTCCTGCGCTACGTCCTTGGAACAAAGATTAACTTTGGATCCAACATTCGCATAGAGGCAAAAAAGCACCACGTAGTGTAAGCAAATGCTTACAAAGCCCCTGCCGTCAAAATTGCGCCGCGTCCAGCAGAAACAGCGACTCGCTTCCCGCCTTGACCGAAGCGCTCAACGAGTGGATGCGTGGCAACAAACGAGCGAAGTAAAAACGTGCTGTGCCAAGCTTGCTGGCGTAGAAATCTTCCTGAGATTCTTTGCCCAATGCCGCTTTAGCCATCTTCGCCCAGAGATAGGCGTAGATGGTGTAACCAAACACATGCAGGTACTCGACAGACGCGGCACCAATTTCCTGCGGATTGTTGCGGGAGCGGTCGAGAATCCAGTGAGTCAACTCGTCCAGCGTATCCAGCGCAGCGCTCAACGGCTTGGTGAATTCGCTCAAAGATGCATCAGAACCCGTGATGAAACCACGCACCTCATCAGAGAACAGCGTGTAGTACGCACCACCGCTGCCAACAATCTTGCGTCCCACCAGATCCAGCGCCTGAATGCCGTTGGTACCTTCGTAGATCTGAGTGATGCGCACGTCACGCACCAGTTGCTCCTGGCCCCACTCGCGAATGTAGCCGTGGCCGCCAAACACCTGCTGGCCGTGAATAGTGGTTTCCAGGCCCATGTCGGTCAGGAATGCCTTGGCGACAGGGGTCAGTAACGCGACCAGTTCGTCCGCGCGCTGCCGGGCAGCGTCATCTTCGCTGAACTTGGCGATGTCCAGCTGCATGGCTACGTAAGTAGAGAACGCACGACCGCCTTCATTCAGCGCTTTCATGGTCAACAGCATCCGCCGCACATCCGGGTGCACGATGATCGGGTCAGCCATTTTCTCAGGCTGTTGCGCGCCGGTTGGCGAACGGCTTTGCAGGCGGTCGCGGGCATAATCAATGGCGTTCTGGTAAGAGCGTTCGCCAGAAGCCAGGCCCTGAATCCCGACCCCGAGACGCTCGTAATTCATCATGGTAAACATCGCGGCCAAGCCCTTGTTCGGCTCGCCGATCAGATAACCAACCGCTTCGTCGAAGTTGATGACGCAGGTTGCGGACGCCTGGATGCCCATTTTGTGCTCAATGGAACCGCAGCTCACCGTGTTGCGCGCGCCCAGGCTGCCATCGGTATTGACCATGAATTTCGGCACCAGAAACAGCGAGATACCTTTTGGCCCGGCAGGCGCATCCGGCAGCTTGGCCAGGACCAGATGAATGATGTTTTCAGTCAGGTCGTGTTCGCCACCGGTGATGAAAATCTTGGTGCCGGAAATTTTGTAAGAATCATCGGCCTGCGGCTCGGCCTTTGTACGGATGATCCCCAGATCAGTCCCTGCATGGGCTTCAGTCAGGCACATCGAACCTGACCATGCGCCGGAGTACATGTTTGGGAGGTAGGTGGCTTTGAGTTCTTCCGTGGCGTGGGTGTTGATCGATACACAGGCCCCTGAAGTCAGCATCGGGTACAGACCGAAGGCCAGGCTTGCCGAATTGAGCATCTCTTCGACCTGAGCCGAAACCGCTTTGGGCATGCCCATGCCGCCGAAATCAGGATTACCGCCAACCCCCACCCAACCGCCTTCTGCGTACGTCTGATAGGCCTGCGGAAAACCGTCGGGGGTGGTCACGGCGGTGTCGTTCCAGCTACAGCCCTGTTCGTCACCATTCCGGCTCAGCGGCGCAATGCTCTTGCTGGTGACCTTGCCCGCTTCTTCAAGAATCGCTTCGACTGTCTCTGCATCAACCGTCTCGGCCAGTGCCGGCAACTGCGCCCAAAGCTTCGAGACCTCGAAGACCTCATTAAGTACGAAACGCATATCGCGCAACGGCGCTTTGTAGTCAGCCATGGCAAACCTCACAGGGACAGGAACAGTACGTCTGAATGGAGGAATCGCGCGATGTGTGCGCGAAGTCAGTGTCAATGGGACGAGTGTACTCCAACGCCATCAGAGACACATAGGGTCGATATGTGACCAAATTACAAATAAAAGTCACACAAACACGCAGCAGCCGTCAGAGACCCAAGGCTGTCTAGCCTCATGCCATTTTCTGAAGGAGCCGCCCTGCTGCCCCTGACACTGCGCTGTCTCGCAGCAAGCATGGGATCTGTCGGAGCTGCCGAAGGCTGCGATCGCGGTGTATCAGGAGAAATGCTTCGCAGCCTTCGGCAGCTCCTACAGAAAATGCATTTCAATCCATCAATTTGCATTTTGTTTGATGAGCGCGTGCGGAGAAAATTAAGCAGCTGCAGTCCGCACAGCACCGCGCTTGGTGCTCTGCCCATGAGACATGACACAGTTGCGGCCTGCGCCTTTGGCAGCGTACAGCGCCTGGTCGGCCGCCTTGAGGACTTCTTCGGGGGTGCGGTGCTCCGGCAGGCGCTCGGCAACGCCGATACTGACGGTCACCGACACGCTGGTGGCAGGCCCCGCACCACGTCGCTGGCGACCTTGTTGATCGTCTTTAGGACGATTATCCGGATTGCGCAACTGGATCTCATAGTTGGCGATCAATTCACGAATGGCTTCCAGATGCGGAATACATTCCTCGATGGACTTGGCAGCAAACACGATGGCGAACTCCTCACCACCGTAGCGATACGCCTTGCCGCCGCCGCTGGTAATTCTCGACAACTTGCTGGCCACCAGCCGCAGCACCTGATCGCCCACGTCATGACCGTGGGTGTCGTTGAATTTCTTGAAGTGATCCACATCACCCATCGCCAGGACGTAATTCCGCCCCAGGCGCTGCATACGTTCATTGAGCGCGCGACGCCCCGGCAATCCTGTCAGTTCGTCGCGGAAGGCCATTTGATAAGCCTCGTGAGCGACACCGGCGGCAATCATCAACATGACCTGGCTGCATATGATGTTCAGCGTGAACGGCAAAATGAAGGTTTTCGGCAATGCCCAGAATAAGCCAACCAGACCAATCAACTGGGCGGCGTGCAAGGGACGAGGCTTGCGCACGTATTGTGCGATCAGCAAACCGAAGGCGATCAGGAAAGAAACGTAGGACAGCTGAATCAGGCTCATCCACGAGCCATGCAACGCGGGCCAACGGATTTCTGCCAGCGAGGCGAGCAGCGCAGCCGGATAGCTTTGCTCAAGCCCCAGCGCAACAGCACCCACCGCGATCAACACCGCAAGACGGGCGATCAGGTCCTGAACCAGATGAGTTCGCTCTTCCCAGGCCGCATAGACGCCATACAACAGGGGTAGCAGCAGGCACACCAAGTGGAATACCACGGCGGCATCTTCACGGACCTTGCCGTTATCGCGGAAATAATCAGTTTGCGTGTCGAGCAGAAAATAAGCGGTGTAAACGGTAATCATCAAAAACAGCTCACGCTGGCGACGATAGACACAGCAATACGCGCCGCCCAACAGCAGGACCAGCGTGGGCAGAACGTTGAACAGGGACGTGAAGAAAACGTTCAGGTCCTTGACGTACGCAGCCGCCAGCCCGGCCAGCAATAAAACCAGCGAGGGCAGAAAATGACTCAGGCGTGCAGCAGAAGAACGCAACAAAAGGGATGTCTCCTACCCATCACAGGGTAAAGAACTCAGTAGCTGGCATTGTGCCTTCATCCGCTCGGATATGCATTCAGAAGAACTAAATAGCAGGCTACTTTCTTTAACGGCAGGAATCCGGAAATGTTTATTGGCGTGAGGTGAAGATCGCGGGCGGCAATGATAATCCATACCGGGCGCACCGCCTCGCGAACAAGTTCGCTCCTACCTGTAATCCCAGCCTCATCTTGGATTTGCATACCGCGGACCTTGAGTAGGCGATGACGAGCGCGGGGCGGCAGTGATAAGCCATCCGGGCGCACCTCATCTTGCATTTGCTTACCGTAGGCCTCGAGTAGGCGATGACGAGCGCGGGGCGGCAGTGATATCACCGGTAGGAGCGAACTTGTTCGCGAGCAGCCATTCCTGACACACGCCGCCACAAAAAAGCCGCCTCCCCCGAAGGAGAAGCGGCTTTGAGTGAAACGACGAGGCTTAGTAAGCCAGGCCGAAATCTTCTTCTTTCATGTCCATCAGGTTGTTGGCACCCGACAGCATGGCGGCAACGTGTGAACGGGTACGTGGCAGGATGCGCTGGAAGTAGAAGCGCGCCGTCTGCAGCTTGGCGGTGTAGAACGCCTCTTCGCTGGTACCAGCCGCAAGTTTCTCGGCCGCCACACGGGCCATGTCAGCCCAGAAGTAAGCCAGACAGGCGTAACCGGAATACATCAGGTAATCCACCGAGGCAGCACCAACTTCTTCACGATCCTTCATGGCGGCCATGCCCACTTTCATGGTCAGTTCGCCCCACTCCTTGTTCAGCGCCGCCAGTGGAGTGATGAACTCCTGAACAGCTTCGGCGCCTTCGTTGTTCTGGCAGAACTTGTGGACGATCTTGGTGAAGCCCTTGAGCGCCTCGCCTTGAGTCATCAGCACTTTACGACCCAGCAGGTCCAACGCCTGAATACCGGTCGTGCCTTCGTACAACATCGAAATGCGGCTGTCGCGAACGTTCTGCTCCATGCCCCACTCGGCAATGAAGCCGTGACCACCATAGATTTGCACACCGTGGTTAGCGGACTCGAAGCCCACTTCGGTCATGAACGCCTTGGCAATCGGGGTCATGAACGCCAACAGCGCATCGGCCTGCTTCTTGTGTTCAGCGTCTTCACTGTACTTGGCGATATCCACCTGCTTGGCGGTGAAGTAAACCATGGCTCGCGTGCCTTCAGAGAAGGCTTTCATGGTCAGCAGCATGCGACGCACATCAGGGTGAACGATGATTGGGTCAGCGGCCTTGTCCGGGGCTTTCGGACCAGTCAGGGAACGCATCTGCAGACGATCACGCGCGTATTTCAGGCCGCCCTGGAAGCCGATTTCGGCGTGGGCCAGACCCTGCAGCGCAGTACCCAGACGTGCGGTGTTCATGAAGGTGAACATGCAGTTCAGGCCTTTGTTCGCCGGGCCGATCAGGAAGCCGGTGGCCGCGTCGAAGTTCATCACGCAGGTCGCGTTGCCGTGGATACCCATCTTGTGTTCCAGAGAACCACAGTTCACAGCATTGCGCTCGCCAACGCTGCCGTCAGCGTTTGGCAGGAATTTCGGCACGATGAACAGCGAAATACCCTTGGTGCCCGCAGGAGCATCCGGCAGGCGCGCCAACACGATGTGGACGATGTTATCGGCCATGTCGTGTTCGCCAGCCGAAATAAAGATTTTGGTGCCGGTGACACGATACGAGCCATCGGCCTGAGGTTCGGCCTTGGTACGCAGCATCCCCAGGTCCGTGCCGCAGTGGGATTCGGTCAGGCACATGGTGCCGGTCCATTCGCCTGACACCAGCTTGGTGAGGTACAGATGTTGCTGTTCTTCGGTGCCGTGTTCGGAAATGGTGTTCATCGCGCCATGCGACAAGCCTGGGTACATGCCCCAGGACCAGTTGGCTTCGCCGACCATCTCACTAACCGCCAGCCCCAGGGACTCAGGCAAGCCCTGACCACCGTGCTCAACGTCGTGCGCCAGACTTGGCCAGCCGCCTTCGACGAATTGCTTGTAAGCCTCTTTGAAGCCGCTCGGGGTCTTCACACCCGACTCGCTCCAGGTACAACCTTCCAGATCACCAACACGATTCAGCGGTGCCAGCACCTGCTCACAAAACTTGGCGCCTTCTTCAAGAATGGCGTCGACCATGTCTGGAGTAGCGTCCTGGCAAGCCGGCAGACTTTGATAGTGCGCTTCGTAGCCGAGCAGTTCGTCACGAACGAAGCGAATATCACGCAAGGGGGCCTTGTAGTCAGGCATAGCGATAAACCTCTGCTGATGAAACCTGGAAATGTATGACCGATCGGTCGCTGCGGGAACGTTCCCCAACCACCGGACAATCTCGGATGCCTAGCGGTCAAACAGGTGTTTGAAACATACGTTTACGCCCAAACCTTGTCAAGCATGCGTCTGCAACCTTTCGTCTTGAGATGTTTTACAAGACCCACAGGCAAAGGCGTAGCGAGCAATATATGCCGTTCGTCGAAGGTTTGAGTCTAGTTGAGAGGGATGAGTTTGCAGCGATGCACGGAGGAAATAGAAGCGGGTGATAGCAGGGAATTCAGCGCATGCCGTGCGCAGATCGCACGGCATTGGAGGGGAGAATCAGGCGTAGGTATCGATCAGAGTGCCAAGCATTTCGTCACTGGCTTTTTGCACGGCAACACCCGCTTCCACCTGAAATTTGCCAGAGGCCATTTCAACCAGATTGGCGGACAGGTCAGAACGCTGGGAGCGATCAACTGAGCGCAAGTTTTCCAGCTGGAAGTCCGAAGACTGGCTTCTGCCGGACACTTCGATGTTACTGCTAGCGATTTGAGTAGCCGCCTGATCGACACGCGACTGCCCAACTTCCATGGCACTGAGGCCTGGATACAACGTGTTGTTCATGGAGATTTGCATAAATCGATCCTCTGTTCGTAAAGCGAACACGGGCTTATTTAAGCAGCAAACCCGGTGAAACACCCGACAAAAAGACTAATGGCACAAAGCCTCTTCATAGGCTTAGCCTTTTTGGCCCCACCAGTCTACTGCCACGAACAGCATCGTATTGGTCAATTTCTGTGCAGTGGCGCACAAGTTGAATAAACACATCCGACGTGGGACCGGCTTTAGCCGGGAAGAGGCCAGTACAACCGACACGTTTGCATGGTCAGACATGTCGCCTTCCCGGCTGAAGCCGGTCCCACGACGTCATCTGCAAGTCGACAGAACGCCACTCAATCGAGCAACTCCAGATGCAGGTACTCCGCCACCGCATCAGCCCCGGCCTTCTTCAACTTGGGCACTCGTCCCAGACACGGCGCGGGCAAGCGCTCTGCCAAGGTGGCCAGGTTCTCTTCAAGCCGCGATGTTTTCGGATCAATGATATTGGCGACCCAACCCGCCAATTGCAGGCCATCTCCAGCGATGGCTTCCGCGGTCAGCAGCGCATGACTGATACACCCCAGACGCACACCAACCACGAGAATCACAGGCAACTGCAGACCAACAGCCAAATCCGAAAGATTGGCCTGATCGGCCAACGGTACACGCCAGCCACCCGCCCCTTCGATCAGGGTGAAGTCAGCATTGCGGGCCAGTAACAAGCGCATCGGACCCAATAGCGCCTGCACCGTGAGCGCGACGCCCGCCTCCCTGGCAGCCAGATGCGGCGCGATGGCGGGTTCGAACGCAAACGGATTGACCTCGTCATAACTCAACGCGACCGAACTCTCGGCCATCAGTGCCAAGGCGTCTGCGTTACGCAGGCCATCAGGGCCTACCGCGCAGCCGGACGCCACCGGCTTGCCTGCGAGAGTGCTCAGCCCGCTCAACCGGGCGGCATGCAACAAGCCCGCAGCGATGGTGGTTTTACCAACGTCGGTGTCAGTACCCGCGACGAAGTACGCACGGCTCATCTCGGCAATCCCTTTTAACGTGGTGAAATCAGACGGCTTTTTCCAACACCGCGTAGACAACCTGATACGTCGCAGGCAAACCTTCAGCCTGACGATAACCTTCATAAGCCTCAATCAAGGCTAGTAGCCGCGCCCGCCCAGTCAAACCACCGGGGCGTCCGGGGTTGAGATTGTGTGCGCCCAATGCTTTCAGTTCATGGGTCAGGCTGCGCACATCCGGGTAGTGCAGAACATGAGGCCTGACCTCAAGCGAGCGTACTCGCATCCCGCTGGCCGCGCATAACTGTTGGTAATCGTCGCGTTGCCGGAAGCGGTTGACGTGAACCAGTCCGTCCACCGCCTGCCAGCTGTCACGCAACTCATAAAGAGTACCAACGCACAGACTGGCGAAGGCGAACACTCCACCCGGTTGCAGTACGCGGCGGGCTTCACCCAGCAAAGCAGCAAAATCGGCACACCACTGGACAGCCAGACTCGAGAAAATCAGCTCACAACTGTCATCGCGCAACGGCATGCGTTCAGCATCCCCCGCCACAAAATACTCAGCGCCGCCCAACGGCTGCGCATGGCGCAACATGCCTTCGGCGATATCCAGCGCAACGCCTTCGCTGCCCGCAAAGGTCTCGGCCAGCGCGCGACTGAAATAGCCCGTGCCGCTGCCCAGATCCAGCCAGCGCCGAGGCTTTAGCCCGGCAGGCAGGCGCGACAGCAGCTCGCCGCCCACTGCACGCTGCAATTCGGCGACGCTGTCATAACTGCCCGCCGCACGAGAAAAAGAGGCCGCCACCTGACGTTTGTCTGGCAAACCACCCGGCAGCCGTGGATTGGAAAGATCAGTCATCACCGGACTCATGCAAAAAAGCGTGGATCGCCGCCGCCACACCGTGGGGATTTTCCAGCAGGAAGGCGTGGCTCGCCTGTTCGATCAGCCCCACTTCCACATCAGGTAACAGCGCCAGCAGATCACTCGCCGCCTCGGCGGGCACAAACGCATCCAGCCCGGCGAACAGATGCAGCTGCGGGCCACGAAAGGTCTGCAGCGCGCTGCGAGTATCGAGCTGCTCGAGCAGTTGCAGGCCGTTTACCAATGCGTTGATGGAGCCATGTGGCGCGCCCGCTTTGAGCAGGCGCGAAATAGCCCGCGGGTCTTCGGCCCCTTGCGCACAGAGCAAACTGAAGCGCTTCAAGGTCGCGTCCGGATGATCAATACATCCGGTCAGGAACGCATCGAAATCCCCGGCAGGCATCGCATTGGGCCACGCACCACGGGGCACGAAGCTGGCGTTACTGGCCAGCGTCAGCAAACCACAGCACCCGTCACCACGACGCGCTGCCAGCTCAGCCGCGAGCATGCCGCCCAGCGACCAGCCACCCAGCCAGACGCCGTCGGGCAAGGTCGAGTCCAACTCGTCGAGCCATTCTCGAGGATCGCTGCTGCCCGGTTCCGGCAACGGCTCGATTTCCACCCGAAGGTGCTCGTCGAGGCCACGCAACGCAGCAGCCAAAGGCTCCAGAGGTGAGATACCCAAGCCCCAGCCCGGTAACAGAATCAACCGATCACGCATGTTCTGGCTCCACCGATTCGCTCGTGCCCAGCAGCGGGTAACACTGCGCCAATGCGTTCAACAATAGCTGCACTTGAGCGGCGCTGTGGGCGGCGGATAACGTCACGCGCAATCGCGCGCTGCCGGCAGGGACAGTCGGCGGGCGGATGGCGGTTACCAGCAAGCCGTGCTCGCGCAGCATCTGCGAAAGACGCACGGCCTGCCCCGCATCGCCGATGAGGATCGGCTGAATCGGCGTGAAGCTGTCCATCAGCGTCAGGCCAATTTGTTCTGCTCCGGCGCGAAACTGTGCGATCAGCCGCGCCAGGTGTTCACGACGCCAATGCTCAGTGCGCAGCAACTCAAGACTTTTCAAGGTCGCGCACGCGAGAGCCGGTGGCTGACTGGTGGTGTAGATGTAAGGGCGGGCGAACTGGATCATGGTTTCGATCAACTCATCGCTGCCCGCGACAAAGGCTCCGGACGTGCCGAACGCCTTGCCCAACGTGCCGATCAATACCGGCACGTCGTCCATGCCCAAACCAAAGTGCTCGACGATGCCGCCGCCGTTGGCGCCCAATGGACCGAAGCCATGAGCGTCATCGACCATCAGCCAGGCACCTTTGGCTTTCGCGGTTTGGGCCAGGGTCGGCAGGTCGGCGATATCGCCATCCATGCTGAACACGCCATCGGTGACGACCAGCGTATCGCCAACGGCCTTCTCCAGACGCCCGCTCAAACTATGCGCGTCGTTGTGCAGATAACGGGAAAACCGCGCGCCGCTCAGCAATCCGGCATCCAGTAACGAAGCGTGATTGAGGCGATCTTCGAGCACGGTATCGCCCTGCCCGACTAACGCCGTGACAGCGCCAAGGTTGGCCATGTAACCGTTGGAGAACAGCAGCGCCCGCGGCCGACCCGTGAGCTCGGCCAGCGCCTCTTCAAGTTCATGATGCGGGCTGCTATGGCCAATCACCAGATGCGATGAGCCACCGCCAACGCCCCACTTATCGGCACCGGCCTGCCAGGCGGCGATAATCTCGGGGTGATTCGCCAGCCCCAGGTAATCGTTGTTACAGAACGCCAGCAACGGCTTACCGTCGACCATCACTTCAGGGCCTTGAGGGCTTTGCAGCAAAGGGCGCTGGCGATAGAGATTATCGGCACGTCGGGCAGCAAGACGTGCGCTCAGATCGAAAGACATGGGGGGCCTCGGGGATGCCGTGTGGAGAACCATGTGGGAGCGGTGCTTGCCCGCGATAGGGTCAACCAAAATCGCGGGCAAGCACCGCTCCCACAGGACCGCGCACCCACAGAAATCTGCGCGTTAAACCACTGCGTTATAAAACTGCTCGCTGCTTTTCTGCTCGACCAGTGCCTGCTCGATGGCAGCCTGATGTACTTCGTCAGCGTGTTCTTCGCGAGCTTCAGGCTTGATGCCCAGTCGCGAGAACAACAGCATGTCTTTGTCAGCCTGTGGGTTCGCGGTGGTCAGCAACTTGTCGCCATAGAAAATCGAGTTGGCACCGGCGAAAAACGCCAGCGCCTGCATTTGCTCGTTCATGGCCTCACGACCCGCCGACAGACGCACGTGGGACTGCGGCATCAGAATCCGCGCCACGGCAAGCATGCGGATGAAATCAAACGGATCGATGTCTTCGGCATTTTCCAGCGGCGTACCGGCGACCTTGACCAGCATGTTGATCGGCACCGATTCCGGATGCTCTGGCAGGTTAGCCAGCTGGATCAGCAAATTGGCGCGGTCGTCCAGGGTCTCACCCATACCAAGAATGCCACCTGAGCAAATCTTCATCCCCGAATCACGCACGTAAGCCAGTGTTTGCAGGCGCTCGCTGTAGGTTCGGGTAGTGATGATGCTGGTGTAGAAATCCGGCGAGGTATCGAGGTTGTGGTTGTAGTAATCCAGGCCTGCCGACGCCAGCGCTTCGGTCTGCTCCTGATCCAGACGACCCAGGGTCATGCAGGTTTCCAGGCCCATCGCCTTGACGCCTTTGACCATCTCCAGCACGTAAGGCATGTCTTTCGCCGAAGGGTGCTTCCAGGCAGCGCCCATGCAGAAACGGGTCGAACCAATGGCCTTGGCGCGAGCGGCTTCTTCGAGAACCTTCTGCACTTCCAACAGCTTTTCTTTTTCCAGGCCGGTGTTGTAGTGGCCCGACTGCGGGCAGTACTTGCAGTCTTCCGGGCAAGCGCCAGTCTTGATCGACAGCAGGGTCGAGACCTGAACGCGGTTAGCGTCGAAATGAGCACGGTGCACCGTCTGCGCCTGAAACAGCAGGTCATTGAAAGGCTGTACGAACAGCGCTCTGACCTCAGCTAAAGTCCAGTCATGACGCAAAGTGGCGGTGGTGCTGGCGCTCATCGGGCGGTCCTCGGTTTTCTACTTTGGTTCTTTTGGGTGACCACCTGCAACTCAGCCCTGCTTGCACAGGCTAAAAGTCCACAGGCATGACATGGATGTTTCAGTATGTTTAAGGAAGAGCTATGCGCTGTCAACCATATCCTACCTATCAGGTTTACAGCTGGTTAAAAAACAAACAGACATGTTTATTGTGCGACGAGTCGACAGACACGCTTTATGCAATCTGTACCGCCTGCGAAACCGAACTGCCCTGGCTCGGTGACCAGTGCCAGCAGTGCGCACTTCCGCTGGCGATGTCAGGCCTGAGTTGCGCGCAGTGCACGAGGAACGAACCAGCTTTCGACAAAGTAGCAGCGCCTTGGTTGTATGAATTCCCCATCGACAGCCTGATCACCCGCTTCAAGCATCAGGGCAACTGGCCAATGGGACGCCTCATGGCGCAACTGCTAGGGCAGTTTCTGCAACACCGATTCGAAGAAAACCTGCCCCGCCCGGACTTTCTCCTGCCCGTGCCACTGGCGGTTAAACGCCTGCGCCAGCGCGGCTACAACCAGGCCGCGATGCTCGCTGACTGGCTGGGCGAACAACTGCAACTTCCCGTAGAAGACCGGCTAATACTCCGTACCCAGGAAACCCCGGCCCAACAAGGCCTCGACGCCAAAGCCCGCAAGCGCAACCTGCGTAATGCGTTTGTGGTGATGGATGGGGAGAGGATCAAAGGCAAGCATGTAGCGCTGATTGATGACGTACTGACAACCGGATCTACCGCGGACGTTATTGCCAAGCTGCTGATCAAGGCCGGGGCGTGTCGGGTGGATGTTTATTGCCTGGCGCGCACGCCCAAGCCGGGGGATTGATTAGCATCAACAGAGAACGACATTTTGTAGGAGCTGCCGAAGGCTGCGAAGCATTCATCCTGACACAACGCCATCGCAGCCTTCGGCAGCTCCTACAGGTGCGAGTTTGGCGCTAGACACTGCACACCTATAAGTACCTCATGCCTTACACTGGCCGCAATGATCACGACCCGAAAGCAGCCCCCATGCCCCTACCCACCCTGCTCACTCAACACATGGTCCGTCGCCCGCAACGAATTGCGTTGTTGCAGCACATTGCCGAGCAGGGCTCGATTACCCGTGCGGCCAAGAGTGCGGGGTTGAGTTACAAGGCTGCGTGGGATGCCATTGATGAGCTGAACAATCTGGCGGAGAAGCCGCTGGTTGAACGCAGCGTCGGCGGTCGTGGCGGTGGTGGCGCGAAGTTGTCTGTTGAGGGTGAACGGGTGCTGCGTTTGTACCATCGTCTGCAAGCGCTTCAGGCTCAGGTGCTGGAAGCCACTGAAGAAAGCGCCGACCTGGATTTACTCAGCCGCCTGACATTGCGCACCAGCGCTCGCAACCAGTTGCTGGGCCGTATCGAGAGCATCACCGCTCACGGCCATAACGATCTGGTACGCCTGCGTTTGGCTGGCGATGTGTACATCGATGCACAGATCACCCACGACAGCACGCTGCGCCTGGATCTGGCGGTGGACACCGATGTGGTGGCGCTGATCAAGGCCGGCTGGCTGGAGTTACAGGCATCAGGGCATCCCGTAACAAATGGAAACAATTGCTTGAGCGGCACGATAGAAGAGGTCATCGACGCGCCTGATGGTCCCAGCGAGGTGCGCATTACCCTGCCCAGCGGCCAGATTCTGTGCTCACTGGCAGAGCCTGCGCAGCTTGCGACCCTTCAGCTAAAAACTGGCAGCGCGGTGCAGGTTGAATTCGCACCATCCCTCGTGCTGCTGGGCACGCCGCTGTAAGCGCAACGGCGTCATTGCAGCGACACAATTTCGTCATATCCGCTCACTAAGGTGTCTGCCACACCTGCTGGGAGCCGTGTTGATGAAACTACTAGAAGAAAACCAATCCACAGACCTCGAACAAATGGTCGGCCTGACCCGCCGTGGCTTCATCACCGCTGGCGCTTTGTGCGGCGCGGCGATGTTTCTGGGCGGCGGTCTGCTGAGCCGCACCGCACTGGCCAAGAGTGTCAGCGCCGCATCGGGCACGCTGCTGGGTTTCGAGAGCATCCCCGCCGCTACCGCTGACAGCATCAGCTTGCCGCCAGGCTATAAATCCTCAGTGCTGATCAGTTGGGGTCAGCCGCTGCAGGCTGGCGGTCCGGCATTCGACCCGAGCGGCAAAGGTACCGCCGAGGCGCAGGAAGTGCAGTTTGGCGACAACAATGACGGCATGAGCCTGTTCCCGATGCCGGGTCAAAAAGACCGCGCGCTGATGGCCATCAACAACGAATACACCAACTACCGCTACCTGTTCGATCACGGCAAAGAGCCTCAGTCCGCTGAAGACGTGCGCAAAGCGCTGGCCAGTGAAGGCGTGTCGGTGATTGAAGTGCAGCAAAAGAACGGCAAATGGCAGTTCGTGCAGAACTCCAAATACAACCGCCGCATCCATGGCAATACCCCGATCAATCTGAGCGGCCCTGCCGCCGGGCACGACTGGCTCAAGACCGCCGCCGACAGCACCGGCACCAAAGCACTCGGGACATTCCAGAACTGCGCCAACGGCAAAACGCCGTGGGGCACTTACCTGACCTGTGAAGAAAACTTTACTGACTGCTTCGGCAGCACCGATCCCGAGCAGAAGTTCGATGCCGGCATCAAGCGTTACGGCGCTGTCGCCGCCAGCAAAGAAATCAACTGGCACCAGCATGATCCGCGCTTCGACCTGGCCAAGAACCCCAACGAAATCAATCGCCATGGCTGGGTCGTGGAAATCGATCCGTTCGACCCGAAATCCACCCCGGTCAAACGCACCGCGCTAGGCCGCTTCAAGCATGAAAACGCTGCTTTGGCCGAGACCAAAGGCGGCCGCGCCGTGGTGTACATGGGCGATGACGAGCGTGGCGAGTTCATCTACAAGTTCATCAGCCGCGACAAGATCAATCACAAAGATCCGAAAGCCAACCGCAACCTGCTGGACCACGGCACGCTGTATGTCGCTCGCTTTGATAATGGCGACGGTAACCCGGACCGTCCGAAAGGCACCGGCGAATGGATCGAGCTGACCCACGGCAAAAACGGCCTGGACGCCGCTGCCGGTTTCAATAACCAGGCTGAAGTGCTGATCCATGCGCGCCTCGCGGCCAGCGTCGTGAAAGCCACGCGCATGGACCGCCCTGAATGGATCGTGGTCAGCCCGAAAGACGGTCAGGTTTATTGCACGCTCACCAACAACGCCAAGCGCGGCGAAGACGGGCAACCGGTTGGCGGGCCTAACCCTCGGGAGAAAAACCAGTACGGGCAAATCCTGCGCTGGCGCGAGAACGCCGATAATGCCTCGGCAATGGCTTTCGATTGGGACTTGTTCGTGGTCGCGGGCAACCCGACCGTCCACAGCGGCACGCCACAAGGCGGGTCGAGCAACATCAACCCACAGAACATGTTCAACAGCCCGGACGGCCTCAGCTTCGATAGCGCCGGTCGCCTGTGGATCCAGACTGACGGCGACTCCAGCAACAAGGGCGACTTTGCTGGCATGGGCAACAACCAGATGTTGTGTGCCGACCCGCACAGCGGTGAAATCCGTCGTTTCATGGTCGGCCCGATCGGTTGCGAAGTCACCGGCATCAGCTTCGCGCCGGACTACAAAACCCTGTTTGTAGGCATTCAGCACCCTGGTGAAAACGGCGGCTCGACCTTCCCAGAGCATCTGCCAAACGGCAAACCGCGTTCATCGGTGATGGTGATTACTCGGGATGACGGGGGCGTGATCGGCGCGTAATCACCATTTCCTGTAGGAGCGCACGAGCAACGCGAGGCCGCGATGGCGGTGTATCAGATACACCGCCATCGCGGCCTCGCGTTGCTCGTGCGCTCCTACGGGAATGTGTTTTGAGCTCTCGACTAATCAATCAACCCATTCACGTCATAAAACGGATACGGCCCCGGGTACTCGCCGAACACCGCGTTATGCGTCACCAGCCCCTGCTCGGGATGCCAGCGGTGCAGCAGGTAACCGGCCGGTTCCAGATTGAAATGCGCCGGGGCATCTTCCCGCAGATCAAGCACGATCTGGTGTGAAGTGCCGGGGCAAATGCAGCTCAGGCTGCCACCAAAACGACGCTGCATCGGACGATGCAAATGCCCGCACAGCAAGCGTTCGACTTGCGGATGACGTGCAATCACTTTTTCGAATGGCCCCCTGTTGATAAACGGCTCACGGTCCATATGGCCGATGCCGGTAATGAACGGTGGGTGATGCAAAACCAACACGGTTGGCACATCCGGGCGGCGCGCCAGTAACTCATCGAGCCAGAGCAACTGACACTCCGTCAGTTGTCCGCCATGTGAGCCGGGAATACTGGTATCCAGGCCAATCAACCGCACGGGATGCTCTTCCACAACCCAATCCAGTGGCGCATCGGATGAAAGGGGCAGGTAGGTCTGATTGGCGAACTCGGCCAGCAAATGCTGTCGATCATCATGATTGCCCGGCACCAGATAAAACGGCATGTGCAGCCGTTTGAGTTCTGGATGCAGCACCGCGTATTCATCCGCACGACCGAAGTCCACCAGGTCGCCACTGATTACTACGATATCGGGACGCGGCACGCTGGCGTTCAGGTGATCCACGGCATGACGCAATGCGCTCAGGGTATCGACGACGCCATAGGTCAGTTTCTGACCAGCTTTAAGATGCAGATCGCTGATCTGCGCAATGAGGAATGGGTGGTTCAAAGTAATAATTTCCTACCTGCCAATATGTCCTGTAGGAGCGCACGAGCACCGCGAGGCCGCGATGGCGGTTTTGACTGACACACCGCCATCGCGGCCTCGCGGTGCTCGTGCGCTCCTACAGGTGTATGCGTTCCAGACAAAAAATCAGGAACCCAGCGTAAACAACACCTGCGGCGCTACGGCCAGGCTGATCAGCGCGCCAGGGCTGTGGATAACGTTGTCGGCACTGTCCACCAACAAGGGCTGAGCCGCGCCGACGTCCACCAGAAGGCGGCTTTGAGCGCCCTGAAAGAACTGCCCCACCAAACGACCACGCAGATGACTCTCACCGTCCATCACACGTAAATGCTCGGGACGGCAATACACCGTTGAAGGCTGATTCGCAGCCGTCCACGGCAACTCGCCGCCGCTGACTTTCAGCCCCTGCGCCGTGCGTTCAACCACTGAAAATGCATTGAGATTGCCGACAAAACTGGCGACGAAGGCATTGGCAGGCTGTTGATAAATCTCTCGCGGCGTTGCGAGTTGCGCGACACGCCCTTTCTCCATCACCAGAATCCGGTCGCCCAGCGCCATGGCCTCGCCTTGATCGTGAGTGACGAAAACTGAAGTTATCCCCAACCCGCGCAGCAGGTCATTCAGCTCGCTGCGCAGACGTTCACGCAATTGCGCATCCAGTGCCGCCAATGGCTCATCGAGCAGCAACACCCGAGGTCGCGGCGCGAGCGCGCGGGCCAGGGCAACGCGCTGACGCTGGCCGCCGGAGAGCTCGTGAATGCTGCGCTTGCCGTGTTCCTGCAAACCGACCAGTTCCAGCAATTCGGCGCAGCGCTTATTGCGCTCAGCGGGCGAAATGCCGCGAATCTTCAGGCCGTAAACGATGTTTCCGGCCACATCCAGATTAGGGAACAGCGCGTAGTTCTGGAACACCATGCCCACGTCACGCTTCTCGATAGGCAGACGGGTGACGTCGTTATCGCCAAAGAAAATCTGTCCGACATCAGTGCTTTCCAGCCCGGCGATCAAGCGCAACGTCGTGGTTTTACCGCACCCCGAAGGGCCGAGAATCGCCAGGGTTTCGCCGGGCTCGATGGTCAGGTTCAGATCATGCACAGCGACAGTGTCGTCAGCGAATGCCTTGCGGCAGCCCTGCAAGCGAATAGTGGTTCCGGTCATCGACTCTCTCCACGGGAAAGACGGGCGCTGATGGCCTGCAACGCAATCAACAGCGGCACGATCATCAACAGAAAAATAAGGGTGTAGGCGCTGGCGACTTCCAGCCGCGCAGACGCGTAGCTGTCGGCGAGACCCACCGGCAGGGTTTTGGTCATCGGCGTGTGGAGCATCCAGGTCAGGTTGAATTCACCCAAGGACAAGGTGACGACCATCAACACCCCGGCCAGAATCCCGGCCCGACAATTGGGCACCACGACGCTGAAAAATCGCTTGAACGGACCTGCGCCAAGACTGGCTGCCGCCTCTTCCAGCACCGGCAATTGCTGACGCTGCATCACGGCCATTACCGGGCGCACCAGAAACGGCAACGTGAACAGCACATGGCCGACCAGAATGAACAACCAACTGCTGCGAAAGCCGCCGAACTGGCCGTAGGTCAGCAGCAACGCCAAGGCGCTGGCCAGACCGGGCATGGCCACCGGCAAGACCATCAATTCCTCGAAGGCACGGCTAAAGCGATTGTTCATCCGCACCAAGGCATACGCAGCCGGTACGCCAATCACGCAGACGCACACAGCGCAGGCCACAGCCAACTGGATCGACAACCAAACGGTGGGTGAATAGGCCTGCCAGACTTGAATCAGCCAGTCGAAGGTCAAGCCACTCGACAGGCCCTGGAAA
Source organism: Pseudomonas sp. Irchel 3A5 (assembly GCF_900187575.1). NCBI lineage: Bacteria > Pseudomonadati > Pseudomonadota > Gammaproteobacteria > Pseudomonadales > Pseudomonadaceae > Pseudomonas > Pseudomonas sp. Irchel 3A5. Next base: position 308,745 of record NZ_FYDU01000001.1, read on the forward strand.
TAATTGCGCGTCAGGCCGGCGAGTAATGACAGCAACACCGGCACCAACATGAACGCGCAGACCAACAGGGTAAACAGCAACTGCATGACGAACAGCGATGAGCGCTTCACAGGACAGTCCCCGAGTTTTTCACCAGACGTCGCGCCAGCAACAACACGGCCCAGGTCAACGCGCCCAGTACCACGGACAGCGCCGCAGCGACAGCAAAGTTGGCGTAGTTGGTGAACACGTTGTAGATCGCGACGGGCGTGACGTTGAGCCGTGTGCCCAGCGTGAACGCCGTACCGAACGCGCCCATGGAGGTCGCGAAACAAATCGCTCCGCAGGACACCAACGCAGGCGCAAGCCCCGGCACGATGACGTCGCAGACCACTCGCCAATGACCCGCGCCGAGTGAATGAGCGGCCTCTTCAAGGCTGCGATCCAGACTTTCACAGGCCGCCATCACCGTGAGGATCACGCGAGGAATCGAGAAGTACAGGTAGCCCAGAAACAGCCCGGTCAGCGAGTAGGCGAAGATCCAGCGCTCCCCCGCCAACTCCATGCCCAGCATCGCAAACAAGCCTTGGCGACCGGCCAGCAGAATCACCAGAAACCCTACGACCACGCCCGGGAACGCCAGTGGAAACGTCAGCAACGCCACCAGTGCCGAACGACCGAAAAACCGCTGCCGGGCGAGAAAAACGCCGCTGATGCCACCGACCAGCAAAGCCGTCAACGTGACCACAATTGCCAACACACAGGTCTGGGCAAGACTGCCCAGATACTGCGCACTGCTCAGCACCTGCCAGTAACCCGCGCTGCCGTCACGGCTTTCGCCGCCCAGCAAAATCAGGTGCGCCAAGGGCAGCAACCAGAACGCGAACAACATGGCTGCGGCCGGAGCCAGCGCCCAGACCGCTGTCGGGCGCAGGCGCAAGAATCCACGCCTGCCCGGCTTCACGCCCTGAGCTTTCAGAACCGAAGCGGTCACTTACTTGACCTCACTCAGATAGCGCGCTGCGAAAGCTTCCTGCACAGCGGCCATGTGCTCGTAGTCAACCACGCCAGCACGGGCGTAATCGCTGTCCGGCAAGAACTGCGCAGCCACATCGGCAGGCATTTTCACGTCACGTACTGGACGCAGATAAGCCTTGGCCCACAGCGACTGACCTTGATCGGACAGGGTGAAATCCAGCACCTTTTCAGCGTTGGCGCGATGCGGTGCGTTATCCACAATGCTCATCACGTATGGCACGCTGATGCTGCCTTCTTTCGGGATCACGAAAGCGACATTGGCTTTGTCTTTATAGCGGGCGCGATAGGCGTTGAAGTCGTAATCGACGAGGATCGGCAACTCACCCGAGAGCACGCGTGCATAGGCGGTTTGCTTAGGCACGATCGGCGAGTTTTTCGCCAGCTTCTGGAAGTAATCGATGGCCGGTTTGAAGTCGTCCAGGGTGCCGCCCATGGCCTGGTTGATCGCCACCGCAGACACGTAACCGACAAAGGCGCTGGACGGATCCAGGTAACCAACCATGCCTTTGTACTCAGGCTTTAGCAGGTCAGCCCAGCTTTGCGGGACCGGCAGACCGCCCAACGCATCGACGTTGACCATGATGCCCAGAGTGCCGGAGTGGATCGCGAACCAGTGGCCTTCCGGGTCTTTCAAACCGGCCGGAATCTGCTCCCAGCCTTTTGGTTTGTAGCTGCCGACCACGCCCGCTTTCTGCGCCTGCAGGCCGAAGGTCACGCCGTAATACACCACGTCGGCAACCGGAGCGGCCTTTTCAGCCACGAGTTGCGCCAATGACTGGCCGGAGTTTTTGTTGTCCAGCGGCACTTGCACACCGGTGGTGTCGGCAATTGCCTTGAGCTGCGTGCCCCAATCCGCCCACTCTGGCGGGCAGTTGTAACAGATGGCAGTTTCAGCGGCCTGAGCCAGACTGGCAGCACCGCACAGCAGCAGCGCTGCCAGGGTTTTACTGAAGCGGATCATGAAGCATCTCCTCGTAGGGCTGAGTACTTTCACCCGGCCGGATATGGCAAGGCAGACAATGGGAAATCGGAGCGGCACCGGCAATTTGCGCCAGCAGTTGATCGATCACGGTGCTGGCCAGCGCCGCGATGGGTTGCACGACGCTACATAGCGTCGGATGCATCTGAGCGCCGAGGGCAATGCCATCGAAACCGATAACGGAAAGCTGGCCAGGCACGCTCCAGCCGTTGCGGCGCAGCTCGGCGATCAGACTGATCGCCAGCAAATCGTTGGAGCAGACCAGCGCACTGGGCCGATGGGGGCCACGCAGCAGCGGCTCTATGGCGGCAAAGTCGGCTTGGGTATGCGCAGGCATTTCAATCACCGGCAAGCTGTCCAGACCCCGCTCGACCATGGCCTCGCAGTAACCGGCGTAACGCAGACGGGCTCGGTCCGATTGCAACGCGGGACCGGCGACCATGCCGATGCGACGATGACCGGAGTCGAGCAGGTAACGCGTCGCCAACGCCATGCCTGCGCGGTTATCCACAGACACGGCGCTGTAATCAGGATTGCCCGGCTGGTGATAAGCCAGCACGAACGGCGTGTCTTCTTTGACCAGGCTTTGCAGAACCCGATTGCTCTCGGCATCGGTCACGGTCAGCACCAGGCCATCGACGCGCTGACGTAGCAGCTCTTCAACCACAGCGCTTTCCCGTTCGCTGCTGTAATCAGTCGTTGCCAACAGCAGGTTGTAGCCTTTCAAACGCGCAGCCCGCTCCATGGCCTGAAACTGCTCGGCGAAGACCGGGTTAAGCAGGTTGGGCACGATCACGCCAATCAGGTTGGTGGTTTGCAGACGCAACTGACGCCCGAGGCGATTGGGCCGAAAACCCAACTGACGGGCGGCCTCGAACACCTGATCGCGAGTGGCGGGACGCACGACGTCAGGCGACGCAAAGGCTCGCGCAGCCGTCGCCCGCGAAACCCCTGCCAGTCGTGCCACTTCTTTCAAATCACTCATGCCTGCTCACTCTTGAGATCGATCTCATTGGTGGCGACATTAGCGATGCAACATGGCGTTACAGCGACTAAGTGATGACAGTTTGATTGCAGCGCGCAACTTTGCGGTGAAGCTAAAGCCCCATGTCCTGCCCGTCTGCGCTACCATCACGGGCCGACGCGGCAGCCTGCTGCGCGCAGGAGTTAGCATGGCCCACCCGTTCGCAACACTTACGCCAGACCTGGTCCTTGATGCCGTTGAAAGCATCGGGTTTCTCAGTGACGCCCGCATCCTTGCGCTCAACAGTTACGAGAACCGCGTCTATCAGGTCGGCATCGAAGACGGCCAGCCGTTGATCGCCAAGTTCTACCGGCCGCAGCGCTGGACCAACGAAGCCATTCTTGAAGAACACAGCTTCACGTTCGAACTGGCGAACGTCGATATCCCCGTGGTCGCGCCGATGGTGCATAACGGGCAGACCCTGTTCGAACACGCAGGGTTTCGCTTCACCCTCTTCCCTCGCCGCGGCGGCCGTGCGCCAGAGCCGGGCAACCTTGATCAGCTCTATCGTCTTGGCCAGTTGCTAGGGCGTATCCATGCGGTGGGCGCGACCAAACCTTTCGAGCACCGCGAAGCGCTGGCCGTGCAGAACTTTGGTCAGAACTCCCTGGATTTCCTGCTGCAGAACGACTGCATCCCGCGCAGTCTGTTGCCTGCTTACGAGTCAGTGGCAAAGGATCTGCTCAAGCGCGTCGAAGATGCCTACGCCGCCACGCCGCATCAGAACATCCGCATGCACGGCGACTGCCACCCCGGCAACATGATGGCGCGCGACGAGATGTTCCACATCGTCGACCTCGACGACTGCCGCATGGGCCCCGCCGTCCAGGACATCTGGATGATGCTGGCCGGTGATCGCCAGGAATGCCTGGGGCAGTTGTCGGAGTTGATGGACGGCTACAACGAATTCCATGATTTCAACCCGCGTGAACTGGCCCTGATCGAGCCGTTGCGCGCACTGCGTCTGATGCACTACAGCGCCTGGCTGGCCCGTCGCTGGGACGACCCGGCATTCCCGCACAGCTTCCCGTGGTTCGGCACCGAACGTTATTGGGGCGACCAGATCCTCGCCTTGCGTGAACAGCTATCGGCGCTTAACGAAGAGCCGTTGAAGTTGTTTTGAATTGGGAAAATGCAGAACTTGTGAGAGCAGAGCTTCACTGATGACGTGGGACCGGCTTCAGCCGGGAAGAGGCCGGGACAGACGTTGAATTTTTATCAGCAGAAATACCGCCTTCCCGGCTAAAGCCGGTCCCACGTCGTCAATCAGCTTGCAGGCAAACATAGAATCTCCCACAAGGTTCAACATCGCATAGTAAGCATCTGCTCCACGCACCATCAAACTCATAAGAATCCAACACCTGCCAACAGGACCCACCATGCCAGCCGTCAACCCGCGACGCGGGTACATTCTCGGGCTTAGCGCCTACACCATCTGGGGTTTGTTTCCGCTCTACTTCAAAGCCATCGCCGACGTTCCATCGGTGGAAATCATTGTCCATCGAGTGCTCTGGTCGGCATTGTTCGGCTCGTTGCTGCTGATGTTCTGGAAACACCCCGGCTGGTGGCGCGAACTGCGGGACAATCCACAGCGTCTGGCGGTACTGGCTTTCAGCGGCTCGATGATCGCCGTCAACTGGCTGGTATATGTGTGGGCAGTGAATAACGAGCGCATGGTCGAGGCCAGCCTGGGTTACTACATCAACCCGCTGGTCAACGTCTTGCTGGGGATGCTGGTATTGGGCGAACGGCTGCGGCGCTTGCAATGGATCGCCGTCGGTCTGGCGGCGACGGGCGTGGCGCAGCAACTGTGGCAAGTCGGCAGCTTGCCTTGGGTGTCGCTGGTGATTGCCGGAACGTTCGCGGTGTACGGAATCGTCCGCAAAAAAGCTCCCGTCGCCGCGTTGCCGGGCCTGGTGGTCGAAACCTGGATCCTGGTGCCAATTGCCGTAGGCTGGCTGCTGCTCAACCCGGCAGCGTACACCTCACAACCGGAATTCTGGACCACCAGTGAAGCACTCTGGCTCGCCGCCGCAGGCCCGGTTACGATCTTGCCACTGGTCGCCTTCAACGCCGCCGCCCGACACCTGCCTTACACCACACTGGGCTTCCTGCAGTACATCGGCCCAACACTGGTGCTGGCGCTGGCGGTGCAGGTCTTCAAGGAACATCTTGCGACAAGCACCATCGTGACCTTCGCTTTTATCTGGGCGGGGTTGGCGGTTTACAGCGTAGATGCGTGGATAACTTTACGACGCAGGGCTTGATCATTTATTGATCAATAGCTTGCAGGCCTTATTTTACAAGCCCTGCAAGCGGTTCTCCCAAGGTTATCCACAGGCAGGCTAATGGATAAAGTGGATAACCCCATACATAAACCATAGGATTCACCGACGTGGGACCGGCTTTAGCCGGGAAAGCGGTAGTTCTGCAGATTAAAAATTAACGTCTGTCCCGGCCTCTTCCCGGCTAAAGCCGGTCCCACATCGTCAATCAGCTTATGGCCTCCGGGTCAACAGGCTTCAAATGCTCAATAAATAACCAGCCACTCACAGGCCTTGAGCCATCTAGCCTGCAAACGGTTCTCCAAAGGTTATCCACAGGCAGACTAATGGATAAAGTGGATAACATTCTCCTGTAGGAGCTGCCGAAGGCTGCGATGCGGTTTCCATGACACACCGCGATCGCAGCCTTCGGCAGCTCTTACAAAAACGGTAGCGTCTACAAATCCGTACGCAACACCAGATCGACCATCAAATCATCCGCCAGGGTTTCCAGCGCTTGTTGCAAATCATCCAGCGCCAGCGATTCAGGCACGCCCAATATCGCGTCGGCGTGGAACAGCAGTTCACTGCTCATGGGTGCGGGTTTGACTTCGGTGACCAGTCTTTCGACGTTAACGCCCTGCTCTGACAGCAACCGAGTGATGTCGCGCACGATGCCGGAGCGATCGTTGCCCACCAGCTCCATTCCAATGTGTTTCCAGGTACCGGGCGTTTCAATGGCGGTATCGGCGAACAACACGCGTATGCCTCGCCCGGACAACTCGATCAACGCGCTCTTCAATTCTTCATGGGCGTCAGTCGCGACGCCAATACGCAGGATGCCGGCGAACTGCCCGGCCATGTGCGACATGCGGCTTTCCAGCCAGTTACCGCCGTGGTCGGCAATGCATTTGGCGATGGCTTCAACCTGGCCTGGCTTGTCGGGGGCAAATACCGTGATAACGAGATGATCCACTGCTGACTCCTTCTGGTCTTGAATCTGCACCAGCCACGCAGGCTGACGACAAGGGGACAAGTATAGGCAAGCCTGCCCACCACGCCGGAGTATGGCCTGGCTGCCATTTTGTGTACGGTTTCCATTTTTATCTGGAACAATCGGCAACATCTTTGAGAACATCCTGATCCCGATGATGACTGGCGATGAAATTTCAGTCGCGAAGTGACATATTTAGTTCCGTTTCCACGCGTCAAGCCTTCATGTAGTATCCCGCGTCGCGCACTACATAAACGGCGACCCAACAATAGAGCGTTCCCTCGGGGGCGTAAAAAAGCTGAGCAGAGTGAGGCAAGTGCAATGACTGAACACGTTCAAGTCGGTGGCCTGCAGGTCGCCAAAGTCCTGTATGACTTCGTGAATAACGAAGCACTTCCCGGGACCGGTCTTGATGCTGCTGGCTTCTGGATGGGTGCAGACCAGTTGATCAATGAGCTGGCCCCCAGGAACAAGGCACTGCTCGCCAAACGTGATGAATTGCAGGCGCAGATCGACGCCTGGCACCAGTCCCATGCCGGACAGGCCCACGACGCCTCGGCTTACAAGGCTTTCCTTGAGCAAATCGGTTATCTGCTGCCAGAAGTGGCCGATTTCCAGATCACGACGCAAAACGTCGACGAAGAAATCGCGCGCATGGCGGGCCCACAGCTGGTGGTGCCGGTCATGAATGCCCGTTTCGCCCTCAATGCTTCGAACGCCCGTTGGGGTTCGCTGTACGACGCGCTGTATGGCACCGATGCCATCAGCGAGGCCGACGGTGCAGAGAAAGGCAAAGGCTACAACAAGGTTCGCGGTGACAAGGTGATTGCCTTCGCTCGCGCCTTCCTGGACGAAGCCGCCCCACTGGCAGCGGGCTCCCACGTCGACTCCACCGGCTACAAGCTGATCGACGGCAAACTGGTGATCAGCCTCAAGGGTGGCAGTAATACCGGCCTGCAAGACGACGCGCAGTTGATCGGCTATCAAGGCGATGCATCAGCACCGACCGCCGTGCTGCTCAAGCACAACGGCCTGCATTTCGAGATTCAGATCGACGCTGCCAGTCCGATTGGCCAGACCGATGCCGCGGGTGTCAAAGATGTGCTGATGGAAGCCGCCCTGACCACCATCATGGACTGCGAAGATTCTATCGCCGCCGTTGATGCCGACGACAAGGTCGTGGTTTATCGCAACTGGCTGGGCCTGATGAAAGGCGACCTGGCCGAACAGGTCTCCAAAGGTGGCGAAACCTTCACCCGCACCATGAACGGTGATCGTCACTACACCGCACCTAATGGCGGCGATGTGAGGCTGCACGGTCGCTCACTGCTGTTCATCCGCAACGTCGGTCACTTGATGACCATTGATGCGATCCTCGACAAGAACGGTCAGGAAGTACCGGAAGGCATTCTGGACGGTCTGCTGACCAGCCTTGCGGCAATCCACAGCCTCAATGGCAACACCACACGCAGTAACAGCCGCACTCGCTCGGTGTACATCGTCAAACCGAAGATGCATGGCCCGGAAGAAGCCGCGTTCACCAACGAATTGTTCGGTCGCATCGAAGACGTTCTGCGTCTGCCACGCAACACGCTCAAAGTCGGGATCATGGACGAGGAGCGTCGTACCACGGTCAACCTCAAGGCGTGCATCAAGGCGGCCAGCGAGCGTGTGGTGTTCATCAACACGGGCTTCCTGGACCGTACTGGCGACGAAATCCACACCTCCATGGAGGCCGGTCCAGTGGTGCGCAAGGCGCAGATGAAGGCCGAGAAATGGATCAGTGCCTACGAGAACTCGAACGTAGACATCGGCTTGAGCTGCGGCCTGCAAGGTCGTGCGCAGATCGGTAAAGGCATGTGGGCCATGCCGGACCTGATGGCGGCGATGCTCGAACAGAAAATCGCTCACCCGCTGGCCGGTGCGAATACGGCCTGGGTGCCGTCGCCGACTGCTGCTGCGTTGCACGCGCTGCACTATCACAAGGTCGACGTGTTCGCCCGTCAGGCCGAACTGGCCCAGCGCACTCGCGCCTCGGTGGATGACATCCTGACTATCCCGCTCGCGCCGAACACCAACTGGACGCCCGAGGAAATCCAGAACGAACTGGATAACAACTCACAGGGCATTCTCGGCTACGTGGTGCGCTGGATCGATCAGGGCGTGGGCTGCTCGAAAGTGCCGGACATCAACGACATTGGCCTGATGGAAGACCGCGCCACACTGCGTATCTCCAGCCAACACATCGCCAACTGGCTGCGTCATGGCGTGGTCAACGAAACTCAGGTGATGGACAGCCTCAAGCGCATGGCGCCTGTGGTTGATCGCCAGAATGCGGGGGATTCGCTGTACCGTCCGCTGGCACCGGATTTCGACAGCAACATCGCGTTCCAGGCAGCGGTTGAACTGGTGATCGAGGGGACTAAACAGCCTAACGGTTACACCGAGCCGGTGTTGCACCGTCGGCGTCGGGAGTTCAAGGCGAAGAACGGGTTGTAAGGCGATTTCACGGGCACCGCGGTCCTCTTTTGTGGGAGCGGTGCTTGTCCGCGATAAGAGCGCTGCAGTCAGATGTCGTGGGACCGGCTTTAGCCGGGAAGAGGCCGTTACAGTCACCCATAATGGGTCGTCAGAAATACCGCTTTCCCGGCTAAAACGGAACGCCGCCCGGCCGTCCCACGTCAGCTTGCGTGAAGACTTAGAATTTCCCACAGGTTCTTGCTCACTCCATCCCCAACTCTCTCTTCACCAGCTTCACCAACTGCTTGGTGTTGATGGGCTTGAGCAGGAAGTCCAGCACGCTCAGGTGCATGGCATCGATGGCATCACGCACGTTGGCGTCACCGGACACGATGATGATCGGCAACGAAGCACGCTCGGAGTCCCGGACCCGGCGAATCAGGTCCAGGCCGTTGCACGGAGCCATGCGCAGGTCGGTAATCAGCAGAGCGATGCTGTCCCGGGTGCGAATCAACTCCATGGCGCTATTACCGCCAGCCGCCGTCAGACAACTTATGTCGTTGAGGCTGAGGATTTCTGCCAGCAGTTCGCGCGCGTCCCGGTCGTCATCCACGATCAGCACCCGTTGCTCCGAACTGGATGGCGGCGCGAGCATCACTTCATTCAGAGCTTCGCGCTCTTCATCGCTCAAAATATCGTAATCCAGCATAACCGCCTCATTCCTTTGCACTGACTGACAAAAACACCGGGCTCTGCCCGGAGATATCTGTGTGCTTTTTTGCTGGCGCCCTTGCACTTTAACAAGGGCCGTCCCAAGCATCGTACAACTCTGTACAGGTGCTTTTTACACCATGAAGGTAAGAGTCAGAAATCTTTTTGTTGTCGTAAGACTTACGTCCAATGGGCACTACCCCTCAAGCGGCCGACCATAGCCTTCAATAAAAACAAAGCGGTGCAGGTCATGAGTCGAGCCGATGCATTCACCCAGGCCGGGAAAACAGCGGTGTTGCAGAACATTCACGGCACCATGCAGTTCCTGCAAAAATTCCCGCCATTCGACCATATGGAGAACGCACACCTCGCGTATCTGGTCGAGCAATGCCAACTGCGTTTCTACGCCGCCGACGAGAGCATCATCAAGCCGAGCGATGGCCCAGTAGAGCATTTCTACATCGTCAAACAAGGGCGAGTGGTCGGCGAGCGTCCTCACACAGCCAAAGGCGGCACTGAAACCACCTTCGAAATCACCACCGGCGAATGTTTCCCGCTGGCCGCGCTGCTAGGTGAGCGTGCCACGCGCACCGAACATTTGGCGGCTGAAGATACCTTCTGCCTGCAGTTGAACAAGCAGGCGTTTATCAAGCTGTTCGCGTTATCCACAACCTTCCGCGATTTCGCCTTGCGGGGCGTCAGCAGCTTGCTGGATCAGGTCAATCAGCAGGTCCAGCAACGTGCGGTAGAAACTCTTGGCACCCAATACTCGCTCAACACCCGGCTTGGCGAGCTGGCCATGCGTCATCCGGTGATGTGTACGCCTGATACGCCGATGCGTGAAGCCGTGAAGCTGATGCATGAGCAGCAAGTTGGCAGCATTGTGATCATCGATCAGCATCAGGCGCCGCTGGGCATTTTCACGTTACGTGACCTGCGTGAAGCCGTGGCCGACATCAATGTCGACTTCAGTCAGCCGATCCAGAGCCGCATGATCCAGGCCCCCTTCCATCTCAGCCCTGACGCCAGCGCCTTCGACGCGGCCATCGCCATGACCAGTCGACACATCGCGCACGTGTGTCTGGTCAGAGACGGTCGCTTGTGCGGCGTGGTGTCTGAGCGGGATCTGTTCTCTTTGCAACGCGTCGATCTGGTTCACCTGGCTCGCACCATTCGCACGGCACCGCGCATCGACAGCCTGTGCAACCTGCGCGGCGATATCGTCCAGCTGGTGGATCGCATGCTTGCCCATGGCGCATCTTCAACACAAATCACGCAGATCATCACACTGCTGAACGACCACACGGTGTGCCGTGTGATCGAGCTGACCCTGCAAGAGCGCGGAGACCCTGGCATCCCCTTCAGCTGGTTGTGTTTCGGCAGTGAAGGCCGGCGCGAACAGACCCTGCACACCGATCAGGACAACGGCATCCTGTTCGACGCCAAAGACGCCGCGGAAGCGGAACACATCCGCAGTCTGTTGCTGCCAATTGCTGAGCGCATCAACCAGAACCTGGCCCTGTGCGGTTTCACGTTGTGCAAAGGCAACATCATGGCGAGCAACCCGGAGCTGTGCCTGTCACGGGCTGAATGGTCTCGACGTTTTGCGGCATTCATTCGCGAGGCAACGCCGGAAAATCTGCTCAACTCCAGCATCTACTTCGACCTGCGGGTGGTATGGGGTGACGAAAGTGGCGGCGAGCAATTGCGCCAGCAGATTCTTGATCAGGTCGCTGACAATCGCCTGTTTCAGCGCATGCTGGCAGAGAACGCATTGCGCCAACGTCCACCCGTGGGACGCTTCAAAGACTTTGTCCTGGCCCGCAAAGGCAGCGACAAGGACACCATGGACCTCAAAACCCAAGGCCTCACGCCCTTTGTCGATGGGGCTCGCGTGCTGGCCCTCGCCAATGGTATTGGCGTGAACAATACCCTCGAACGTTTGCGCAAACTGGTCGAGAACGAAGTCATCGACCCGCAAGACGGCGCTGCGTATGAAGAGGCGTATCACTTCATTCAGCAAACCCGCATGCAGCAGCATCAACAGCAGAGTCGACAGAATCTGCCGTGGTCCAATCGTATCGATCCGGACACGCTCAATCATCTGGACCGACGAATTCTGCGTGAATCATTGCGCCAGGCCCAGCGCCTGCAAATCAGTCTGACCCTGCGTTATCAACTATGAATCTGTTCAACAGCATGAACCTGTTCCAATGGCTGCGTCCCCGGCCAAAAAAACCGACGCTGGAAAAACGCGATCAACAACGGCTGGCCAACCTGGCGCCTGCTGCACCGCTGAGTGAAGAGCCATTGCGGCAGCAACGCTGGGTAGTGGTCGACCTGGAAACCAGCGGCCTGAACATGAACCGCGATCAGGTACTGTCCATTGGTGCCGTCGTCATCGAGGACGGTGCCATTGACCTGAGTCAGCAGTTCGAACGAACGCTGCTGTGTCCCAACCATAAAGTCAGCCCCGCGGTGTTGATCCACGGTCTGGCCCCCAGCGCCATCGCGGCGGGCAGCGAACCTGTACAGGCCTTGCTGGATTTCATGGAGTTTGTCGGCGAAAGCCCCCTGCTGGCGTTCCACGCGCCTTTTGATCGGCACATGCTGAGTCGGGCATTGAAAGACAGCCTGGACTACCGCCTTGAGCATCACTTTCTGGATGTTGCGGAAATCGCGCCCATGCTTTTTCCACAGGCCGGTTTCCGCAAGGCCGGGCTGGACGACTGGACACAGTTCTTCGGGCTGCACGCAGAGGAACGTCACCATGCCAGCGCCGATGCGTTGGTGACCGCGGAACTGGCGTTAATCCTGTTCAGCCATGCCCGCCGCCAGGAGATCGACAGCCCCGCCCGCCTCGACCAGAGCCTGAGCCAGTGGCGTAGAAGGCAGCAGAGTCATTCGTTCTAAAGCCACTGGGCAGAACGGTAGGAGCGAACTTGTTCGCGAGCATCTTTACAGACGATGAAAACCTATAGGCTGGTCGATCTCCTCGCGAACAAGTTCACTCCTACCAGCGACCGTCAATAGGCTTTGGAGCGTTATTCACAAATCCTGTTGGCCCACCTGTGGATAACATGTTCACTTGTCCCTAAACCCTATACAAACCGGGGTCTGCAGCCAGATGATTAAAAAACAACCAACATAATCCACGGTTTTTATTGGTTTTTCATTGTGGATAAAGCATCGACCGGGAAACTCGGTCATCCACAACTACCCACAAAGTCTGTTGGCGCTTCTGTGGACAAGTTGTTCGCTTACCTCTACAAGCCACGTATATAAAGGCCTCCAAGGAAACGATCAAAAAACAACCAACCACAACAAAAAAGCTCGAATTCTCTTCTGTCAACCTTGAAAAACAAGGCTTTCAGCAGTTTTCCACAGATCGAGACCAGTTGAACGTAAGTTGCCCCCAAACTCTGTTGGCGTGTCTGTGGATAAGGTGTTTGTGATTAGCTACAGGTCTTTAATATCGGGAGGTTCATGGTTTTGATCAATTATTGATCAATAACACATTAACGAAGGTACTTCTGGATAAGTGCCAGTTTTAAATAGCTTTTAAGCGCCTATCAGGCGCTTTTCCACAATGGATGTGGACATATCTGTGGATAAGCTGTGCGGATACGTGTATCGCCACAAAAAAAGCTAAGACTCCTCACCAGAGCCCTCCCACGACCGTATCCCGCTCAGGGATCATCTGAACCTGAAACGATTTGAGCCACTAACTCTGCGATTCGCCCCTCGTCTTCTAGCTCAGACCACGGACCATCAGCAACCACTGCTCCCTGCGCCATGACAATGACTCGATCAAATTGTGGCAACGCGGCCAAATCATGAGTTACGCAAATCAGCCCGCTGTTTTTAAAGTGGCAAAAAATGACATCCCATACTCGCAACCGTGTGTCTTGGTCCAGGGACGCGGTGGGCTCGTCGAACAAATTGAAATCCCCCGGACGGTTAATCAACCGCAACAGCGAAAGTCGCTTCGCTTCGCCCCCGGAGATGTTTTTAGCACCTTCAGAAATGAGCCGATTTTCGACCAACTCCCGCAGTTCGAGGTCATCAACGGCTTGAGCGAGAACCGAGGATTTCTCGCGCCCGAACAGCACGGAGTGTTCAAAAGCGCCCTCCAGAAACACCGGACCCTGTGGGCAGTAGCGAACACGGCGCAGATACCCCTCAATGTCTTGAGGCTGGAGCTGCCGGTCGTTGAAGCCAAGATGATGCCGTCGTGTCTTCACCACCCCTGCCAGGGTTTCCAGCAACGTCGTCTTCCCCGCTCCGCTGGGTCCGATGATCGCTACTGATTGCTCACGATAAAAACGCATCGGCCTGTCAGTTAACGGACTCATAACCGAAAGACTCAACGACAAAAGGCGATCTGAGAGTAGGGTTTGAACGATGTGTAGATGACTCTCCAACAACAAAATCTCCTGAAGTCTTTTCTTATCAACTAAAAACTGATCGAGCGTCCTGTAAGACTCAGCTAACTGACTGAAGTTATTTAAAAACATCCCGGCAATAGAAAATACCGCAACCAAGGCTCCGACAGTCAAATTCGGCGAAGCCGACAATTGATCCTGAACTCCCCATGCCAGTAAGCCGGTCGTTGAAAGGCCAGTATAAAGAATCCTGATTGACCCCAGAACAGCGCCAGTACTAGCGACCTTCGTAGCTGCCCGCGCGTAGGCCGCGTAACTTTCATAAAGCGGTCGCGGCGCACTATCACAAGCCTGCTCCAACTTAATTACTTTTCCAGCATGAAGGGTCTCGAACAGCCGTGAAGAAACCAGATCCTCCTCGGCATTGACAATAAGTAAATAGGGTCTTCTCCAGTTAACCACATAGCGGTAAAGCAGCATATATCCGATCGATATCCCCAGAAGCGCCATAAAGAGCGTGAACCCTCCAGCATAGGCAAAGACTGCCCCGACCAAAATCAACTCAATGAAAAGTGGAAAACCTGACGTAATAAAAAACGTCAGTAGTTTTTCATGAGCGGTGATGCCACGCTCCACGGACTTAATCAATCCTCCGAGTCTAAAAACGGAGAAAGCGTCAAACTCTTTCTCCAGGATAGCTTTGGTCCATTCAGTAGATTTTTCTTTCAACGTCGTCTGCACAAGGCTCACCAGCTGGTAAGTTTGCAGTGGACTGAAAACAGACTGAAAAATAATCGCCATACACAACGCTGCAAAAAGCCAAAGCACACCGGAGGCGGGTACAACTCCTGAAGAAACAAGGCTATCAATAATCTTCCCCAATAAAAGCGCAGGAATGACAGCAATTCCTTTCAGAAAGATCGTTATGGCTGTCGCGCTCAGGAAAAGGCTTTTTTTGGCGAGAAAGGTATCTTTCAAGAAATTGAACATCTTACTAGGTGCCTTTAAGAAAAAGACCTATTGGCATGCAGCAAATGTTGCGGCACCACAGGAATACCGGCTCGAACTAGATTGAAGCGCTCCACCCCAGGTATGTATACCTGAGTCACCACACAACCGTTATCGAATTCAAGCAACGTTCGACGTAATATCCGCAAACACGACATTAGTCATATGAATAAAACAAAGTGTCGCTAGGCAACAGCCCCGCTACAAACTCATCATTTTTTATTGAACGGAACAATTGCCATTTCAGAACGCTTACGACCATTGATGCACTCCATATATTTATGTGAACGGGAATAACTCCCTTAGCACTCACGGCATGTGCCGCGAGTGGTGTATTGGTACCACTTCGTCCAATAACGTGCCAAGTCGTTTAATATTTTTGGTGTCCGATAATGCCGTAGGAAAATTCCAGCATGCTGTAGGAATACATAGGCAATCCCATGTATAACCTCATCTATTCGTGTAGGACTAAGTGTTTAGAGAGGTGCGATATCACAGAAAATGCAAATGCAGATATTTGTCTGTCAGCGGCTACATTGAAGGTCTGGGGCATAAGGGGGGCGGGCGGAAATCGTGCCTACGGCAACGAAGCTGTCTGATAATTACTCTTCTGCACGGATTTATAAAACGAAGTAGTGACTTCCCCACAATTGCTGTGGGTTGCTCTGTGGATAAGTTGTTTGCTGAAGCTGGGATGCGCGGTGGGTTTGCGCTTGCAAGGATTTGATCAAATTATGATCAGGCGAAAAAATTAACTGTAGAAGCCAACTTGTTGGCGAGGCGGTTTGTCAGGTGCATGGTCTCACGAACAAGTTCACTCGTAGAAAGGAGGCATTTTGCTTAACTCAATCAAGCAACACCGGCTTGCGAGGACCTTGTAGGAGCTGCCGCAGGCTGCGAAGCGGTATCGCAGAGTAAACCGCTTTGCAGCCTGCGGCAGCGCCTACAGGGGGCCATCACTCGTGATTAACCGCCACACCCTTCAGGTACGGCGCAGGCTCGGCGCCCATGTTTTCAAGCATGCGGGCGCTGTACCAGTCAATGAAGTTGACCACCCCGAATTCGTACGTTTTTGAGTACGGACCCGGCTGATAGGCGCTGGAGTTGATACCCCGCTGATTTTCTTCGGCCAGACGACGGTCCTGATCGTTGGTCGCGTCCCAGACTTCACGCAGGCGCGCCACATCGTAGTCCACACCTTCGACGGCATCTTTGTGGACCAGCCATTTGGTGCTGACCATGGTTTCCTGGGCGCTGATCGGCCACACCGTGAACACGATGATGTGATCACCCATGCAGTGGTTCCAGGAATGTGGCAAGTGCAGGATGCGCATTGAGCCCAGGTCCGGGTTGGTGATCCGGCCCATAAGCTTCTTGCTGCCCTGTTTGCCGTCCATGGTCATGGACACCGTGCCTTTGAGCAGCGGCATACGCACGATGCGGTTACGCAGGCCAAACGCGGCGTGAGCGAACGGAATCTTCTCAGCCTCCCAGGCCGCAGCCGATTCGGCGACGTGGTCCTTGAACGACTGGGTGGCACGCGGATCGGTAACGTCGTCCCACTCCAGCAACGTGTTGAGCAGTTCGGGGTGTGAGCCGGTGCAGTGATAGCACTCGCGGTTGTTTTCCAGCACCAGTTTCCAGTTGGCCTTTTCCATCAAGGTGGTTTGCACCGCCACCTTGGTGTTTTCCATGTCGTAAGGTTCCATGTAGTGCTTGAGGGTCTGCAGGAACTCGTCGATGGCCGGCGGATTTTCCGCAAGGCTGATGAAGATGTAGCCGCCCGCGGTTTTCACGTTGATCGGCTTGAGGCTGAAGTTCTTCATGTCGAAGTCATCGCCCATTTCGCTACCTGCGTACAGCAAGCGACCGTCCAGCTCGTACGTCCACTGGTGGTAAGGGCAAACCAGCTTGGCGACTTTGCCTTTCTCCTTGGTGCACAGGCGCGAGCCGCGATGACGGCAGACGTTATGAAAAGCGTTAACCGCGCCGTCCGGACCGCGCACCACAACTACCGGGTTCTTGCCGATCTGCAGCGTCAGGTAGTTACCTTTGGCCGGAATCTCGGCAGTCATGCCTGCGATCAGCCACTCTTTGTGGAAGATCTCCTGCATGTCGATTTCAAACAACCGCTCATCACTGTAGAAAGGCTGCGGCAGCGAATAGGTGCGTTCGCGATTCTGCAGCATTTCGGCAGTGGCCTTACGTGCCGGTTCCAGCGGATCGCCCAAGCTCAAGGTTGCGGTGACGTCCATCGTTTGAAGTCCTCATGACCATGCGGTTTACGGTCGACGAATGTGGCTAATACGGTTCTTTGTGGCGTTTGGCACGCAAGGCGGCGGTTGTTTTGCTGCTCATGCTTTTCAATAAACATTTAGTGGCGAGTGTGGAGTCCGGCGCAGACTTGACCTTATCCATGGGCGACATGGCCGAATCCGTTCCCGACGCGCTAATGCAGGTAATCAGGGGCTGGTCGCGATAAGTACGCCGATGTCGCTGGCAGGTAAGTGGGTGATCTGCACCTTACGCAGAATTCGCATCATGAGGCCGGTCGTCGGCCGTTGGAGATTCAGCATGTCCCAAAGCTTCCTGAGCCCGGTAAATACCCAGACATGGGCCAATGGCCGTCACCTGGTGCGCGTCGTCAAGGTGATTCAGGAAACCTGGGATGTGCGCACCTTCTGCTTCATGGCCGATCAGCCGATCATGTTCTTCTTCAAGCCAGGCCAGTTCGTGACCCTGGAGCTTGAAATTGAAGGCGTGCCGGTAATGCGCTCGTACACTATTTCCAGTTCCCCTTCGGTGCCTTACAGCTTTTCGGTGACGATCAAACGCGTACCGGGCGGCAAGGTCTCCAACTACCTTCACGACACGCTGCATGAAGGTCAGGAGCTGGCAGTCCACGGTCCGGTCGGGCTGTTCAACGCCATTGATTTTCCGAACCCGAAAATCCTCTACCTGAGTGGCGGTGTCGGTATCACGCCGGTGATGTCCATGGCGCGCTGGTTCTACGACACCAACGCCAACGTCGACATGGTGTTTGTGCACAGCGCTCGCTCACCGAAAGACATCATTTATCACCGCGAGCTGGAGCACATGGCGTCGCGGATCGATAACTTCAGCCTGCACCTGATCTGCGAGAAGCACGGCCTTGGCGAGCCCTGGGCGGGTTATCGTGGGTATCTGAATCAGAAGATGCTTGAGCTGATGGTGCCGGACTTCATGGAGCGCGAGGTGTTCTGCTGCGGACCGACGCCTTACATGACGGCCGTCAAACGCCTGCTGGAAGCCAACGGTTTCAACATGGCGCAATACCATGAGGAATCGTTCGGCGCGACGCCTCCCGAAGCCCGGGCGGACGCTGTTGAGCAAGCGGAAATTGCCGCCGAAGCCCCCGAAGTCGATGCCTCGGATCTGCATCAGGTGGAATTCACCGACACCGGCAAGAGCATCCGCGTGGCACCGGGCGAAACCGTCCACGCGGCCGCAGCCAAGCTCGGCTTGATGATCCCCAAAGCCTGCGGCATGGGCATCTGCGGGACGTGCAAGGTGATGAAGCTCAGCGGCGAAGTGGAGATGGAGCACAACGGCGGGATTACCGAAGAAGACGAAGCCGAAGGCTACATCCTGTCGTGCTGCAGCATTCCGAAGGGGGATGTGCGGATCGAGTATTGATGATTCGGGAAGGTACAGATCCTGTGGGAGCGGTGCTTGCCCGCGATAAGGGCACCGCAAGTTTATCGATAGATCACCGAAACCTTATCGCGGGCAAGCACCGCTCCCACAATGAATCTGACTCCATCAGGAGAGCGGTGCAGTCCTTACAAACTAAACCGCGAAACCATGCTGTTCAGGTCAACAGCCAGGCGCGTCAGCTCGCTGCTGGCAGCGCTGGTTTGCGCAGCACCGTCGGATGACTGGGCCGACAGGTCGCGGATGTTGACCAGGTTGCGGTCCACTTCACGGGCCACTTGAGCCTGCTCTTCGGCGGCGCTGGCGATCACCAGGTTACGCTCGTTGATTTCCACCACCGCGGTATTAATGGTATCCAGCGCCACGCCTGCGCCTTTAGCGATGTTCAACGTCGACTCCGCGCGCTCGGTGCTATTGCGCATTGAGTTGACCGCCTGCTCGGTGCCGCCTTGAATGCTGCCGATCATGCGTTCGATTTCGCTGGTCGACTGCTGAGTGCGATGCGCCAAGGCACGCACTTCGTCAGCCACCACGGCAAAGCCACGCCCGGCTTCACCGGCACGGGCCGCTTCGATGGCGGCGTTCAGGGCCAACAGGTTGGTCTGGTCAGCCAGGCCGCGAATGACATCCAGCACCTTGCCGATGTCACGAGACTCTTCAGCCAGATTGCCGATCAGCGTTGCAGTGCTCTGCACATCACCGCTCATGCGTTCGATGGCATTGACGGTTTCCTGAACCAGATCACGACCGTCGCCTGCTGAGGCCGTGGCGTTTTTCGACGCTTCGGAAGTGCTGACCGCATTACGCGCGACTTCTTCCACAGCGCTGGTCATCTCGTTGACGGCGGTCGCGGCTTGTTCGATTTCGTTGTTCTGTTGCGACAGACCACGAGCGCTCTCGTCGGTCACCGCATTAAGCTCCTCGGCAGCAGAAGCAAGCTGGGTGGCGGAACCAGAAATACGGGTCAACGTGTCGCGCAGCTTTTCCTGCATTTTCTGCATGGCGGAGAGCAAACGACCGGCTTCGTCAGTACCGTCGGCTTTGATCGGGCGAGTCAGATTCCCCTCGGCGATGGTTTCGGCGGCTTCAAGCGCTGAAGCAATTGGCTGGGTGATACTGCGGGTCAGCAGCCAGGCGAACAGGACGGTCAGGATTGTGGTGGCGATCAGCAGACCCACCACCAGAGTGAATGCTGACGCGTACTGCTCGGCTGCGCTTTTGTTGGTATCACTCAATTGCCGGGCATTGATCTCGACCAGTTTGGCCAGCGCTGCGTTCATCTGATCAGAGTTAGCCAGCGTTTCTTCATTGAGCAATTGGCCCAACTCATCGACCTTGCCCGCACGACTCAGGGTCTTGATGCGCTCTTCAAGCTGACGATAGTCGCCCAGCAATCGCACGTATTGGTTGTAGGCGGTTTGCTCTTCCGGAGAGGAAATGAATTTCTCATAAACGGCCTGAGCGTCACTGATTTGCTTGTTACGCATGGCGAACAAATCGATGGTTTTGCTCTGAATGTCTGGTTCGCGGTTGATCAACAAACGATAGGACAGAACGCGCAGGCGAATGCTGACTTCGGTGAGTCGGTCGAGACTCTGGATGCTGGGAACGCTGCGTTTGGCGATTTCATCGCCGGCGTCACGGATCTTGCTCATCTGCGACAGCGCAAACACGCCGAGAACAAGCATAAGGGTGCCGATGAAGGCAAAGCCTAGAAACGCGCGAGGCGCGATATTCATGGTGCGTAATGACATGGTTTTTCCAGAGGAAGAAGCGCAGTCCTTGCGTTTGAGGTGAATAGAAGATGTGATGATCCATGCCTATCGGTTACAGCCTAAGGGACTTGAGGTCAACGCACTGAAATCGGGCGTGGCGTAAGGTCGCAGGCTGTTTTCGATGTAGCAAAAAGCCATGCAAGTCCTTGAAAGGCAACGTTTACGGGGACGCGAGCAAAAAAACCGGGAATATCGAAGGCGTCATGTTTTCTCGATCAGGCCGGACTGACGAGCAGCAGGAACCAGATCGGAAAATCACAGTCAACAGGGCCTGTTTATGCACTTGCCTTCAGGGAGAACGCAGCGCGCCAAAACGCCGTTATTTAAGTGGCTTAACTGGTATGCGCAGTGACTTTTCTTTAAGGTGTGCGCCCGTTGAAATTTGCTCGAGAAATCAAAATGTTGGAAGCATCCCTTAGCCAGTTGGAACAACTTGTCAGCGATCTGGTGCAACAAAACCAGCAACTGCAAAGCACAAACGCTCAGCTCAGCACGGAGCTGGCCCAAGCCAGGGATGACAACGACAGTCTGCAATTGAGTCTGATGGAGCAGGAAGAGAAACAAGGTGCCACGGCGGCGCGAATTCAGGCACTTGTTGACCGTGCGACCAGCGCAAGCGCAGTCAGCGCATGAGTACTGACAGGAACGGGGTGACGGTCGTTTCGATTCTCGGCAACGACTATTCGATCAAAGCCCCTGCCGGTGAAGAACAGACGTTGCAGCAGGCCACCGCGTTGCTGCGCGCATCGCTGGCCGACACCAAGCGCAAATACCCGACGCTGATTGGCGACCGCCTGTTGGTACTGGCCGCCCTGAACCTGTGCTCGCAGCAGATCGAGCTCAAACAGCAACATCAGGTCGAGCTGGACCGCTGCCGGGAGCAGGTCGACGCGACGGTGGAAGCGATTTCGAAGACGATTGCGCAGAACTGATTCGACTACACAGGTAGGAGCGAACTTGTTCGCGAGGCTGGGCAACTGATACACCGAGTCGCCAGCCTCGCCAACAAGTTGGCTCCTACCGAAATAGCATCGCGCCTTAAGCCCCCATCACCAATCGGATATCCGCCGCCAGCTCGCGCACGCGGTCTTCTTCGGTGTCCCACGAGCACATGAAGCGCGCGCCACCGTTACCAATGAATGTATAGAAGCGCCAGCCCCTGGCCGTCAGCGCGGCGATGGCGGATTCGGAAAGCTGCAAAAACACGCCATTGGCCTGCACCGGGAACATCAGCTCAACACCCGGAATGTCCTTCACCAGCGACGCCAGCAATTGCGCGCAATGGTTGGCATGATTGGCGTGCTTGAGCCAGGCATCACCTTCCAGCAGCCCGACCCACGGTGCCGACAGGAAGCGCATTTTCGACGCCAGTTGCCCGGCCTGTTTGCACCGGTAATCAAAATCTTCAGCCAGCTTATGGTTGAAGAACAGGATGGCCTCCCCCACAGCCATGCCGTTCTTGGTGCCACCAAAACACAGCACATCGACACCGGATTTCCAGGTCAGCTCAGCGGGTGAACACTCCAGAAATGCACAGGCGTTGGCAAACCGCGCGCCGTCCATGTGCAGGTTCAGATTCAACTCTTTGCAGGTTGCGCTGATCGCCTTGAGCTCATCTGGCTGGTAAACGCTGCCGACTTCGGTGGCTTGGGTCAGGGTCACGACCCGAGGTTTCGGGTAGTGAATATCCTGACGCTTGAGTGCAACCTCGCGGATGGACTCGGGCGTCAACTTGCCCTGTTCGCTACGTGCAGTGAGCAGCTTGGAGCCGTTGGAGAAAAACTCCGGAGCACCGCACTCGTCGGTTTCAACGTGAGCCGTTTCCGAACAGATAACGCTGTGATAGCTCTGGCACAGGGACGACAGCGCCAGCGAGTTGGCAGCCGTACCGTTGAAAGCGAAGAACACTTCACAGTCAGTTTCAAATAATTTACGGAATTGATCCGAGGCCCGTGCGGTCCATTCGTCATCGCCGTAAGCGCGCTGATGGCCGTGGTTAGCCTGTTCCATCGCAGCCCAGGCTTCAGGGCAGATGCCCGAATAGTTATCACTGGCAAACTGCTGGCTTTTATCGGTCATGGCCGAATCCTTGTCATTGATTATGCTGCGCACTGTAGCGAAGATCGCAGGGTTTGGTCATTAGCTGCCTTGCTGCAGATAGCTTGGGTAGGAGCGCGCTTGCCCGCGATGGCGTCAGGTCAGCCGACAAAGATGTTGATTGACCTGACGCCATCGCGGGCAAGCGCGCTCCTACAGGGCTGGTATTAAACCGGCCTCGTTGCGAAGAAACCCCAAAACGCTGGAGAGATATGGATCTATCGAACCCGCCTTACCTGCCCGGACGCGACAAGGCGCTGGACCTTCTGAAGTGGCTGGCGATGCTGGCCATGGTACTCGACCACCTGCGCTATGTCGGCTGGTCGATAGACGTGCTTTATGTGCCGGGGCGACTGGCATTCCCTTGGTTCTGCCTGGCAATTGCGGCAAATCTGGGGCGCAAATCCGCGCTTTTTCCTCACCCCAAAGTGCAGTGGCGTTATCTGGGATGGATGCTCTTGTTTGCTGTACTGGCCGAACTCCCCTACCGGCTGTACATGGCGGATGACGTCCACACGCTGAACGTATTGCCGACACTGGTTCTCGGCCTGCTGATTGCCCAGGGCTGGCGACACCGCTTGCCTGCGACGCGATTGATGGCGCTTGGCTCGCTGCTGATCGCCGCCCTGTTTCACAAATACCTGATGTTCGGTTTCTTTGGCACGCTGCTGCCGCTGGCGCTGCTGTTAGTGCTGCATCGCCCGATCTGGTTCGCCCTGTTGCCGGGAGCCATCTGCGTGGCGGGCAATGCCTGGCCGCAGATGTTCGCGGGCGCGGCCTGGGGTGATCCTATCTCCATCGGCTCACTGATCGCCTGCCTGATTGCGCCCTTGCTTGGGTTGGCGCTGCTGCGTCGTCGCCTGACATTCCCGGTCAAGCCGATGCGGCGTTGGGCATATGCGATTTATCCGGCGCATTTTCTGGTGTTGCTGGGGTTGCGGGAAATATTAGCAATATGGATCACACCCGCGCCCCTGTAGGAGTGCACGAGCACCGCGAAGCCGCGATAGCGTTTTCTCCTGACACACCGCAATCGCGGCCTCGCGGTGCTCGTGCGCTCCTACAAGGGAACGAAGTCACCTGAAATCCCTGTAGACAAACAGCCAGCAGCGCCATTATCTTCTGCGCTGGTCACCGCAGTGGCCAACGTCGCTCGGACGGTTCCGGGCGCTTACGTATCTGAGGCCTCCATGGCAGACTTACCTTCGCCGCGCCGTTTTGCGCGTATCGATCGACTCCCCCCGTACGTCTTCAATATCACCGCCGAGCTGAAAATGGCCGCTCGCCGCCGTGGTGAAGACATCATCGACTTGAGCATGGGCAACCCCGACGGGCCTACCCCACCGCATATCGTCGAAAAACTGGTTACCGTCGCCCAACGTGAAGACACTCACGGCTACTCGACTTCGCGTGGCATCCCGCGTCTGCGTCGGGCGATCTCCAACTGGTATAAAAAACGCTACGACGTCGACATCGATCCGGAAGAAGAAGCCATCGTCACCATTGGTTCGAAGGAAGGTCTCGCGCACCTGATGCTCGCCACCCTCGATCAGGGCGACACGGTGCTGGTGCCAAACCCGAGCTATCCGATTCATATCTACGGTGCCGTGATTGCTGGCGCTCAAGTGCGTTCGGTGCCCTTGATCCCGGGTGTGGATTTCTTCGCCGAGCTGGAAAAGGCCATTCGCGGCTCGATTCCCAAGCCGAAGATGATGATCCTCGGCTTCCCGTCCAACCCGACCGCGCAGTGCGTGGAGCTGGACTTCTTCGAGCGCGTGGTTGCCCTGGCCAAACAGTACGACGTGCTGGTGGTTCACGACCTGGCTTACGCCGACATCGTCTACGACGGCTGGAAAGCGCCGTCGATCATGCAGGTGCCGGGCGCAAAAGACATCGCCGTCGAGTTCTTCACCCTGTCCAAGAGCTACAACATGGCGGGCTGGCGGATCGGCTTCATGGTCGGCAACCCGGAGCTGGTCAACGCTCTGGCGCGGATCAAGAGCTACCACGACTACGGCACTTTCACCCCGCTACAAGTCGCGGCCATCGCTGCGCTGGAAGGCGATCAGCAATGCGTGCTCGATATTGCGGAGCATTATCGCCAGCGCCGCAACGTGTTGGTCAAAGGCCTGCATGAACTGGGCTGGATGGTGGAAAACCCTAAAGCTTCGATGTACGTCTGGGCCAAGATCCCGCCCGCCTACGCACATCTGGGCTCGCTGGAGTTTGCCAAGAAGCTGCTGGCCGAAGCCAAGGTCTGCGTGTCACCGGGTGTCGGTTTTGGTGAGTACGGCGATGATCACGTGCGCTTCGCACTGATCGAGAATCAGGATCGGATTCGCCAGGCAGTGCGTGGCATTCGCGGGATGTTCCGGGCGGATAAAGCGGTCTAGCCTGTAACGCGCACTCCTGTGGGAGCGGTGCTTGCCCGCGATAAGGTCTACGCGATCTGAAGCGAACCGCGTCCAGCCTTATCGCGGGCGAGCACCGCTCCCACAGACATCATTCCAACCTCCCTCCGTGTTATTTCCCCCTCCTCTCCCACCCATGTCGTAAACGCGCCTTTGCGTGGCGTGCGTAGGCATTTGGCGTCTTGGGTCCGGCCCTAGTATCGCTGTCAAAGGGCCCGGCTCAGATGCTGCGGCCCCACCGATAAGTCAGGCGCGACGCCGCCGCTGGGAGAACCGCGATGTTCAGCAAGAACGACCAAATCCAAGGCTATGACGATGCACTGCTGGCCGCGATGAATGCAGAGGAGCAGCGTCAGGAAGATCACATCGAACTGATCGCCTCGGAGAACTACACCAGCCAGCGCGTGATGGAAGCCCAGGGCAGCGGCCTGACCAACAAATATGCTGAAGGTTATCCGGGCAAGCGCTACTACGGCGGCTGCGAGCATGTGGATAAAGTTGAGGTGCTCGCTATCGAGCGTGCCAAGCAACTGTTCGGCGCTGATTACGCCAACGTTCAGCCGCACTCCGGCAGCTCAGCCAACGCAGCGGTTTACCTGGCGTTGCTGCAAGCTGGCGATACCGTGTTGGGCATGAGCCTGGCCCACGGCGGTCACTTGACCCACGGCGCGAAAGTCAGTTTTTCCGGAAAGCTCTACAACGCGGTGCAATACGGCATCGACACCAATACCGGGCTGATCGATTACGACGAGGTCGAGCGAATCGCCGTCGAGTCCAAGCCAAAAATGATCATCGCCGGTTTCTCGGCCTATTCGAAAACCCTCGACTTCCCGCGCTTCCGGGAAATCGCCGACAAAGTGGGCGCCTACCTGTTTGTCGACATGGCCCACGTTGCGGGCCTGGTCGCGGCCGGTCTGTACCCGAACCCGCTGCCGTACGCAGACGTCGTAACGACCACCACTCATAAAACCCTGCGCGGCCCACGCGGTGGTTTGATCCTGGCCAAGGCCAACGAAGAGATCGAGAAAAAGCTCAATTCCGCCGTATTCCCAGGCGGTCAGGGCGGCCCGTTGATGCACGTGATCGCCGCCAAGGCCGTGTGCTTCAAAGAGGCAGCAGAGCCCGGCTTCGTGGCGTATCAACAACAGGTGATCGATAACGCTCAGGCCATGGCGCAAGTGTTCATCGACCGTGGCTACGACGTGGTTTCCGGCGGCACCGATAACCATCTGTTTCTGGTCAGCCTGATCCGTCAGGGCCTGACCGGCAAAGACGCCGACGCCGCTTTGGGTCGTGCGCACATCACCGTTAACAAGAACTCGGTGCCCAACGATCCGCAATCGCCGTTCGTGACCTCAGGCCTGCGTATCGGCACTCCAGCAGTGACCACCCGCGGTTTCAAAGTCACCCAATGCATCACGCTGGCCGGCTGGATCTGCGACATTCTCGACAACCTCGGCGACGCCGATGTCGAGGCCAATGTCGCCAGCCAGGTTGCAGCACTGTGTTCCGATTTCCCGGTTTATAGCTGAGTCAGGAGTAGTTATTCATGCAGCATTACTCAGGCTTCGGCCTTCTCAAGCACTCCCTCAGCCATCACGAAAACTGGCAGCGCATGTGGCGCACGCCTACCCCGAAAAAAGTCTACGACGTGGTCATCGTCGGTGGCGGCGGGCACGGTCTGGCGACTGCCTATTACCTTGCTAAAGAGCACGGCATCACCAATGTGGCCGTAGTCGAGAAAGGCTGGCTGGGCGGCGGCAACACGGCGCGTAACACGACTATCGTGCGTTCCAACTACCTGTGGGATGAGTCGGCGCATCTGTACGAACACGCGATGAAACTGTGGGAAGGCCTTTCGCAAGACCTGAACTACAACGTGATGTTCTCCCAGCGCGGCGTTTACAACCTGTGCCACACCCTGCAGGACATGCGTGATTCGGAGCGTCGGGTCAGCGCCAACCGCCTTAATGGCGTGGACGGCGAATTGCTCAACGGCAAGCAGGTGGCGGACGAAATCCCGTACCTCGATTGCTCCAAAAATACCCGCTACCCCATTATCGGCGCCACTGTGCAACGTCGCGGCGGCGTAGCCCGTCACGATGCCGTGGCGTGGGGTTTTGCCCGCGCCGCTGATGCCTTGGGCGTGGACCTGATCCAGCAAACCGAAGTGACCGGCTTCCGCAAGGAAAACGGCGTGTGCATCGGTGTGGAAACCAATAAAGGCTTCATCGGCGCCAAGCGCGTCGGCGTGGTGACCGCCGGTAACTCGGGGCACATGGCGAAACTCGCCGGCTTCCGTTTGCCGATTGAATCCCACCCGCTGCAAGCGCTGGTGTCCGAGCCGATCAAGCCGATTATCGACAGCGTGATCATGTCCAATGCGGTACACGGTTACATCAGCCAGTCCGACAAGGGCGACCTGGTGATCGGTGCCGGTATCGACGGCTGGGTGGGCTATGGTCAGCGTGGTTCGTACCCGGTGATCGAACACACGATTCAGGCCATCGTCGAGATGTTCCCGGTACTGTCCCGCGTGCGCATGAACCGCCAGTGGGGCGGCATCGTCGACACCACGCCGGATGCCTGCCCGATCATTTCCAAGACCCCCGTGCCGAACATGTTCTTCAACTGCGGTTGGGGCACCGGTGGCTTCAAGGCTACGCCGGGCTCGGGCAACGTGTTTGCGGCAAGTCTGGCTAAAGGTGAAATGCATCCATTGGCCAAACCTTTCTCCATCGACCGTTTCCACAACGGCGCGTTGATCGATGAACACGGCGCAGCCGCGGTCGCCCACTAAGAGGAGCACTACCTATGCTGCACATCTTCTGTCCTCACTGTGGCGAACTGCGCTCCGAAGAGGAATTCCACGCTTCAGGCCAGGCTCACATCCCGCGTCCACTGGACCCGGCCGCCTGCACCGACGAGCAATGGGGCGACTACATGTTCTTCCGCGATAACCCACGCGGGCTGCATCACGAACTGTGGATCCACGCCGCTGGCTGCCGTCAGTACTTCAACGCGACCCGCGACACCGTGACTTACGAAATTCTCGAAACCTACCCGATTGGCACCAAGCCGCAGTTCAGAAACCCTGCGTTTGAGAAGACAGCCAGCGGCGAGGGAGACCAGGTATGAGCCAGACCAACCGACTGCCCAACGGCGGCCGCATAGACCGCAGCAAGGTCCTGAACTTCAACTTCAATGGCCAGACTTATCAGGGCTTCGAAGGCGACACATTAGCCGCCGCTCTGCTGGCCAATGGCGTGGACATCATCGGCCGCAGCTTCAAATATTCCCGCCCTCGCGGCATCTTCGCTGCGGGCTCCGAAGAGCCGAACGCAGTACTGCAGATCGGCGCAACCGAAGCGACCCAAATCCCCAACGTGCGGGCCACGCAACAAGCGCTGTATTCGGGTCTGGTCGCAACCAGCACCAACGGCTGGCCGAGCGTGAACAATGACGTGATGGGAATTCTCGGCAAAGTCGGCGGCAAGCTGATGCCACCGGGTTTCTACTACAAAACCTTCATGTACCCGCAATCGTTCTGGATGACTTACGAGAAGTACATTCGTAAGGCTGCTGGCCTTGGTCGTTCGCCGACCGAAAACGATCCGGACACCTACGACAACATGAACCGGCACTGCGACGTGCTGATCGTTGGCGGTGGCCCGGCGGGTCTGGCGGCGGCTCTGGCTTCAGCCCGCAGCGGTGCCCGAGTCATTCTGGCCGACGAGCAGGAAGAATTCGGCGGCAGCCTCCTGGACAGCCGCGAAAGCCTCGACGGCAAACCGGCTGCTGAATGGGTCGCCACCGTTATCGCTGAGCTGAAAAGCCTGAAGAACGTGGTGTTGCTGCCTCGCGCCACGGTCAACGGCTATCACGATCATAACTTCCTGACCATTCATGAGCGGCTGACAGACCACCTTGGTGATCGTGCGCCTATCGGTCAGGTCCGTCAGCGCATGCATCGGGTTCGCGCCAAACGTGTAGTGCTGGCCACCGGTACTCACGAACGCCCATTGGTCTACGGTAACAACGACGTGCCGGGCAACATGCTGGCCGGTGCCGTTTCCACTTATGTGCGCCGTTATGGCGTGGCACCGGGCAAGAAACTGGTGTTGTCCACCAACAACGACCACGCCTACCGCGTCGCACTGGATTGGCTCGACGCCAGCCTGCAAGTGGTAGCGATTGCCGATGCGCGTCACAACCCACGCGGCGCGCTGGTTGAAGAGGCTCGCGCCAAAGGCATTCGGATTCTGACCGGCAGCGCCGTGATCGAAGCCCGTGGCAGCAAGCACGTCACCGCCGCTCGTGTGGCAGCGATTGATGTAAAAGCTCATCGCGTAACCAGCCCTGGCGAATGGCTCGAATGCGATCTGGTTGCCAGCTCCGGTGGCTACAGCCCTATCGTTCACCTCGCTTCGCACCTGGGCGGCAAACCCGTCTGGCGTGAAGACATTCTCGGTTTCGTACCGGGCGAAGCGCCGCAGAAGCGCGTTTGCGTCGGCGGCGTGAATGGCGTCTACGCGCTGGGCGACACGCTGGCTGATGGTTTCGAGGGTGGCGTGCGCGCGGCCAGCGAAGCCGGGTTCAAAGTCGTCGAAGGTGTCTTGCCGAAAGCTCTGAGCCGTGCGGAAGAACCGACGCTGGCGCTGTTCCAGGTGCCGCATGACAAACCGACTGCCCGTGCGCCGAAGCAGTTCGTCGACCTGCAGAACGACGTCACTGCTGCCGCCATTGAGCTAGCGACCCGTGAAGGCTTCGAGTCGGTTGAGCACGTCAAACGTTACACCGCTCTGGGCTTCGGCACCGATCAAGGCAAGCTGGGCAACGTCAACGGTCTGGCCATTGCCGCACGCTCGCTGAACGTTTCCATTCCGGAAATGGGCACCACCATGTTCCGCCCGAACTACACCCCCGTGACCTTCGGCGCGGTAGCCGGTCGGCACTGCGGGCATATCTTCGAGCCTGTGCGCTTCACTGCCCTGCACGCTTGGCACGTGAGAAACGGTGCCGAATTCGAAGATGTCGGCCAGTGGAAACGCCCGTGGTACTTCCCGAAAGCCGGTGAAGACATCCATGCGGCTGTGGCCCGCGAATGCAAAGCCGTACGTGAAAGCGTCGGCCTGCTGGACGCTTCGACCCTCGGCAAAATCGACATTCAAGGCCCGGATGCCCGCGAGTTCCTGAATCGCATCTACACCAACGCCTGGACCAAGCTCGATGTGGGCAAGGCGCGCTACGGCCTGATGTGTAAAGAGGACGGCATGGTCTTCGACGACGGGGTTACCGCCTGTGTCGCCGACAACCATTTCATCATGACCACCACTACAGGCGGCGCGGCTCGCGTGCTGCAATGGCTGGAAATCTATCAACAGACTGAATGGCCTGATCTGAAGGTGTACTTCACCTCCGTGACCGACCATTACGCGACCCTGACGCTGTCTGGCCCGAACAGCCGTAAGCTGCTCAGCGAAGTGACCGACATCGATCTGGACCGTGAGGCGTTCCCGTTCATGACCTGGAAAGAAGGTCTGGTCGGTGGCGTTCCGGCACGGGTGTTCCGTATCTCGTTCACCGGCGAGCTGTCGTATGAGGTCAACATCCAGGCCGACTATGCGATGGGGGTGCTGGAAAAAATCATCGAAGCCGGCAAACAGTACAACCTCACGCCGTACGGCACCGAGACCATGCACGTACTGCGTGCCGAGAAGGGTTTCATCATCGTGGGTCAGGACACCGACGGCTCGATGACCCCGGAAGATCTGAATATGGGCTGGTGTGTTGGCCGCACAAAACCGTTCTCGTGGATCGGTCAACGAGGCATGAATCGCGAAGACTGTGTGCGTGAACAACGCAAGCAACTGGTCGGACTCAAGCCAATTGATCCCACCAAATGGCTGCCAGAAGGTGCGCAACTGGTGTTCGATCCTAAACAGTCGATCCCGATGACCATGGTCGGTCATGTGACCTCCAGCTATGCGGCCAACTCGCTCGGCTATTCGTTTGCCATGGGCGTGGTCAAAGGCGGCCTGAAGCGCATGGGCGAGCGGGTGTTCTCACCTCAGGCGGATGGCAGCGTGATCGAAGCCGAAATTGTCTCCTCGGTGTTCTTCGATCCGAAGGGTGAGCAGCAGAACGTTTGATGGCTGGCCTCGCTCCTGTGGGAGCAGTGCTTGCCCGCGATGAACGATGACACGGTGTATCTGAAAGACCGAGTTGACCTTATCGCGGGCAAGCACCGCTCCCACAGGGAGTAAGCGGCGTTCCGGCAACACAACAGAATTCAGAACAGGTGCTCTATGACCACAGCCAACGTTTACCAGCAGCGGCCAACGACCGGCGAGAAAGCCGAGTCACCGTTGTTCCACGCCGACCTCAACAGCCTGGTCGGTAAAGGTCGCGCCAACCCTGGTGTGATCCTGCGCGAGAAAAAATTACTCGGGCATCTGACCATCCGTGGCGACGCTCACGACCCGGCTTTCGCCGCAGGCATCCACAAGGCACTGGGCATGGAATTGCCCGGCGCACTGGCACTGGTGATCAGTGGCGACAGCTCGATCCAGTGGCTTGGCCCGGATGAATGGCTGCTGATCGTGCCGACCGGTGAAGAATTCGCCGTAGAGCAGAAGCTGCGCCAAGAACTGACCGGTCTGCACATCGCTATCGTCAATGTCAGCGGCGGTCAGTCCATCCTCGAATTGAGCGGCCCGAAAGTCCGCGAAGTGCTGATGAAGTCCACCAGCTATGACGTGCATCCGGACAACTTCCCGGTGGGTAAAGCCGTCGGCACGGTATTCGCGAAATCCCAACTGGTGATCCGTCGCACCGGCGAAGACACCTGGGAGCTACTGATCCGCCGCAGCTTCGCCGATTACTGGTGGCTGTGGTTGCAGGATGCGAGTGCCGAGTACGGCCTGACCATTCAGGCCTGAGTACGCACCCCGGTAGGAGCGAACTTGTTCGCGAGACGCCATACCAGACACAACGCGTCGTCAGTCTCGCCAACAAGTTGCCTCCTACCGCGAAATCATGATTTCAGGAGTTGATTAATGAGCCGCGCCCCCGACACATGGATTCTGACCGCCGACTGCCCAAGCGTACTGGGCACGGTGGACGCGGTGACCCGCTACTTGTTCGAGCAGGGCTGCTACGTCACCGAGCACCACTCTTTCGACGATCGCCTGTCCGGCCGATTCTTCATCCGGGTTGAATTCCGTCAGCCAGATGGCTTTGACGAACAAGGTTTCCGCGCAGGTTTGACTGAACGCGGCGAAGCCTTTGGCATGATCTTCGAGCTGACTGCGCCGAACTATCGGCCAAAAGTCGTGATCATGGTTTCCAAAGCCGATCACTGCCTCAACGATCTGCTCTATCGGCAGCGTATCAACCAACTGTCCATGGACGTGGTTGCGGTGGTGTCCAACCATCCGGATCTGGAGCCGTTGGCGCGCTGGCATGAAATTCCGTACTACCATTTCCCCCTGGACCCAAACGACAAGCCCGCTCAGGAAAGCAAAGTCTGGCAGGTGATCGAAGAGTCAGGTGCCGAGCTGGTGATTCTTGCCCGCTACATGCAGGTGCTGTCGCCGGACCTGTGCCGCAAGCTGGACGGCAAGGCGATCAATATTCATCACTCGCTGCTCCCGGGCTTCAAAGGCGCCAAGCCGTACCATCAGGCTTACAACAAAGGCGTGAAACTGGTGGGTGCCACCGCGCATTACATTAATAACGATCTGGATGAAGGTCCGATCATTGCCCAGGGCGTGGAGGTGGTGGATCACAGTCATTACCCCGAAGACCTGATCGCCAAAGGCCGCGACATCGAAGGCCTGACACTGGCCCGGGCGGTGGGTTATCACATAGAACGGCGTGTATTTCTTAACGCCAACAGGACTGTCGTCCTGTAAACCAATCGTGGTAGGAGCGAACTTGTTCGCGAGGCGATGCACCTGAAACACCGCGTCGCCTGCCTCGCCAACAAGTTGCCTCCTACCGGGCATCAATATCAAGCAAACACCCAGAGCAATCCTTGCGTTGCTTGCAACACCAAAAAAAAGCAGCGCATTTCCCCGCGACATAACAACAAAATCGAGGTGAAAGAATGGCTGACAATCGTGGTGTGGTGTATCTCGGCGCTGGCAAGGTCGAAGTACAGAAAATCGACTATCCGAAAATGCAGGACCCGCGTGGGCGCAAGATCGAACACGGCGTTATCCTGCGGGTAGTTTCCACCAATATCTGTGGCTCGGACCAGCACATGGTTCGCGGCCGTACCACTGCACAAACCGGCTTGGTACTGGGCCATGAAATCACTGGCGAAGTGATCGAAAAAGGCACTGGCGTCGAGAATCTGAAGATCGGCGACCTGGTATCGGTGCCCTTCAACGTGGCGTGCGGTTTGTGCCGATCCTGCAAGGAACAACATACCGGCGTCTGCCTGACCGTCAATCCGGCTCGCCCGGGCGGTGCGTACGGTTACGTCGACATGGGTGACTGGACCGGTGGCCAGGCCGAATACGTGCTAGTGCCCTATGCCGACTTCAACTTGCTCAAGCTGCCTGACCGTGACCGGGCGATGGAAAAGATCCGCGACCTGACCTGCCTCTCCGACATTCTGCCCACTGGTTATCACGGCGCAGTCACAGCCGGTGTAGGTCCGGGCAGTACGGTGTACATCGCTGGTGCAGGCCCGGTTGGTCTGGCGGCTGCGGCATCCGCCCGTCTGCTGGGCGCAGCGGTGGTCATCATCGGTGACGTGAACCCTGCTCGTCTGGTCCATGCCAAGGCTCAGGGTTTTGAAATTGCTGACCTGTCCCTCGATACCCCGCTGCACGAGCAGATCGCCGCACTGTTGGGCGAGCCGGAAGTGGACTGCGCCGTCGACGCCGTAGGCTTCGAAGCACGTGGCCATGGCCATGCGGGTGTGCAGCATGAGGCACCGGCCACTGTCCTCAACTCATTGATGGGCGTGGTCCGTGTAGCGGGCAAGATCGGTATTCCCGGTCTCTACGTCACTGAAGATCCGGGTGCTGTCGATGCCGCTGCAAAAATGGGCAGCCTGAGTATCCGCTTCGGTCTGGGCTGGGCCAAATCCCACAGCTTCCACACAGGCCAGACGCCCGTGATGAAGTACAACCGCCAGTTGATGCAGGCCATCATGTGGGATCGCATCAAAATCGCTGACATTGTTGGAGTG
Source organism: Pseudomonas sp. Irchel 3A5 (assembly GCF_900187575.1). Classification (NCBI taxonomy): domain Bacteria; kingdom Pseudomonadati; phylum Pseudomonadota; class Gammaproteobacteria; order Pseudomonadales; family Pseudomonadaceae; genus Pseudomonas; species Pseudomonas sp. Irchel 3A5. The sequence continues at coordinate 342,768 of NZ_FYDU01000001.1, forward strand.
GAGGTCATCAGCCTCGACGACGCGCCACGCGGTTATGGCGAGTTCGATGCCGGTGTGCCGAAGAAGTTTGTGATTGATCCGCATAAGTTGTTCAGCGCGGCGTAAGTCGCACTTTATCACGCTGAAACTGCGTCGGTCCCATCGCGGGCAAGCCTCGCTCCCACAGGAAAATGCGATCAACTGTGGGAGCGAGGCTTGCCCGCGATGGGACCGACGCAGGCTCGCTTCAACTCACGTGACGAACGCAAGGAACATTGCCACCCCGCTCAAGGTCGAACACGTGTTTCTACCGGCAGCTGCCGGATTTTCTGGCTTGAGGGGTTTGTTGCAATGAAGATTTCACGCGGTGTAGCACTGGCAACCTTGATGGCCCTTGCCGCTGGCCCGGTGTTCGCTTTCAATCTGAATGACGCGGCCAACGCTGTGTCCAACGCCACCAACAGCAATCAGAAAGCCACCGCAGCGCCTGAAGCTGCAGGCCTGCTCAATCTGTTGGGCACCAACCTTAATGTCACCCCTGAGCAAGCCGTTGGCGGCACGGGCGCTTTGCTGGGTCTGGCGAAGAACAAACTCGCCGGCAACGATTACAGCCAACTGAGCAAATCTGTTCCCGGCCTCGACCAGCTCGCTGGCAACGGTGCACTGAGCAGCCTTGGCAGCCTGAATGGCCTGGGAGGTCTGTTGGGCAACTCCGGCAACAGCGCTGAAAGCTCGGTGCTGAACAGTGCGTTGGGTAACGTACAAAGCATGGGCGATGTGAACAAGGCGTTCAGTGCTTTGGGCATGGACAGCTCAATGGTCAGCCAGTTTGTACCACTGATTCTGCAATACCTGGGTCAACAAGGTGCTGGCGGGTCAGCACTGCAAAGCCTGAGCAGCGTGTGGGGCGCAGGCAGCTGATTCAGCGCTGATCCTTCAATCCTGGGACGCATCGCCTCGCAAGGTGGCGATGCGTGCGTTCTTCTCTTCCCACAGCTTATTGACCCAGCCCTGAACTTTCTCGCGAAACAACAGATCGTTCTCGTAATCGCCCTGCCATAACGCCGGATCCAGCTCCCGCGTCTGGATATCGATGATCACCCTTGGAACATCACCGCAGAGCAGATTCCAGAACCCCGGAATGCGCTCGCCCGGATAGACCACCGTTACGTCCAGAATCGCATCCAGCTTTTCCCCCATGGCCGCCAACACGAACGCCACCCCTCCCGCCTTGGGCTTTAGCAGATGTGAATAGGGCGAGTTCTGTTCAGCATGTTTGGCTGCAGTGAACCGCGTGCCTTCCAGATAGTTAACCACGGTCACTGGCTGATTTTTGTACAGCTCGCAGGCCTGACGAGTGATTTCCAGATCATGCCCCTTGAGCTCCGGATGCTTAGCCAGGAAGGCCTTGCTGTAGCGCTTCATGAACGGGTAATCCAGCGCCCACCAGGCCAGACCCAACAGCGGTACCCAGATCAGTTCTTTCTTCAGGAAGAATTTGAAAAACGGCGTGCGGCGGTTCAACGCTTGAATCAGCGCGGGGATATCGACCCACGACTGGTGATTGCTGATCACCAGATAAGAGGTGTCGCTGCGCAAGCCTTCATCACCGCGAATTTCCCAGCGGGTAGGAATGCACAGCGAGAAAATCAGCTTGTCGACTTCAGCCCAGGTTTCGGCAATCCATACCACCGCTTGCGAGCAGCTCTCGCGTAACTGACCGCTGAAAGTCAGCTTGAGCAGGCCGAAGATCAGTAACGGACCGATCATGACCAGCGTGTTAAGCAACAACAGCAATGTGACAAAACAGCCAGTGAGCAGGCGACGCATACGGATCTCTGGAGGACTACAAGGGTCGCCATGATAAAGAGCAACAGCGCTAGCGCCAAATCCACTTGTCGCGGACAAATGTTTCACAAGGTTACGGGTAAGCTCTGGCCTGCGAACGATGTGTGATCGCGATGTCTAAAACGGCATGCTGCAAAACTGCTCTTGTGGGAGCGGTGCTTGCCCGCGATAAGGGCGACGCGATCTAAAGTGAACCGTGTCCAGCCTTATCGCGGGCAAGCACCGCTCCCACAAGGTGGATTGCATTTCAATTCAAAAAAGGTACCTACCCAGTGAAATCAACCCTGGCGCTATTGTCCCTGCTGGCATTGCCTGTCATGGCTGCCGAGCCGACGCTGTATGGTCGCTACGAAAATATCAAGGTCGCGGAAATCGGTGAAACCTTCAAAGCCAAGATGGACACCGGCGCGCTGACCGCGTCGCTGTCGGCCAAGGATATCGAGTTGTTCAAGCGCGATGGCGATGACTGGGTGCGCTTCCGCCTGGCGACCAAAGACGCCAGCAACAAGGTGTATGAACACAAGGTTTCCCGGATCAGCAAAATCAAGAGCCGCGCAGAAGGCGACGACGAGGACGAAGACCTCGATCCAACCAAACGCCCGGTTGTCGATCTTGAGCTGTGCCTGGGTAACGTCAAGCGAACGGTCGAGGTGAACCTGGTAGACCGCAGCCACTTCAACTACCCGCTGTTGATTGGTGCCAAGGCCTTGCGTGAGTTTGGCGCAGCGGTGAACCCGGCGCGGCGTTATACGGCGGATAAGCCGGATTGTTGATGAGGGGCAAGTGGATTACCACTGTGGGAGCTGAATTGAAATACATTCTGTAGGAGCTCACGAGCACCGCGAGGCAGCGATGGCGGTTAGTCTGATACACCGCGATCGCGGCCTCGCGGTGCTCGTGCGCTCCTACAGGTCCACCGCTTGGCGCGAGATAGCGGTGTGGTGGACACTGGGCCAACTCCCATAGGGATATTTTTCCAGCCCAATAAAAAACGGCGCCCTTGCGGGGCGCCGTTTTTGTTTACCAGCCTTGAATCAAGCGTGAACCAAAGAAGGCTCAGGCTCGCGCACGACCGGCTGCAAAGGCAGCAGCGGCGCGTGCGGGTCAGCGGCGACAGACTCTCGCCATGCATCCAGCCATTCAGGATGGTTTTCACTCCAGACCTGCTCATGCAGGCGACCCAGGGCAACCGGATCGCTGAGCAGCATGAGGCGGTCATGGTTGCTGAGTTTCTCAGGCCCGACTGCCAGTGCGTGACGTACACGTTCCATCCGTACGAACTCGATAGGCTCGGCGATCCGGTGGCGCGAAGTCGCCAGGGCGCAGGCCAGCGCGTTCTGTTGCGGATCGACCACAGCACGGATGAAGCCTTGCTTCAGCGCGTGCCAGCGGTTCTCGTGGGTGTACAGATCAGTCGAGACCAGTTCTTGCGGCGGCGTGTGCTCTTCCGGAATCAGGAAGAACTTCTCGTCGCGCGCCTTGAGGCCCAGACCGGTACGGCTGGAAATCACCGAAACCGGAATCGACAGCATCAGCGAACCGACAATCGGTGCCAGCCACCACAGGAAGCTCGGGTTCAACCAGGCCACGAGCAGGGCCCAGCAAGCACCCAGCAAGGTCTGCGGACCGTGACGCTTGACCGCTTCAAGCCAAGGCGTGGAGTCGTCGTCACGTTGCGGCGAGTTCCAGGTCGCAGCCCAGCCCAGGAAAGCAGCCAGCACGAAACGGGTGTGGAACAGCATGCGCACCGGAGCCAGCAGCACCGAGAACAGCATTTCCATCAGCATCGACAGGGTGACCTTGATCTTGCCCCCGTAACCGACCGCGCCTTTGGCCCAGATCAGAATGATGCTGAGCAGTTTAGGCAGGAACAGCAACACGATGGTCGTCGAGAACAGCGCAACGGCTTTTTCCGGGTGCCATTGTGGCCAGAGCGGATACAGCTGACGCGGTTCAAGGAAGTAGGTCGGCTCCATCAGTGTGTTCACCGCCAGCAAGGCTGTGGACAACACCAGGAAGAAGAACCACAACGGTGCCGACAGGTAAGACATCACGCCCGTCAGGAACACTGCGCGGTGAACCGGGTGCATGCCTTTTACCAGGAACAGCCTGAAGTTCATCAGGTTGCCGTGGCACCAGCGGCGGTCACGCTTGAGTTCATCGAGCAGGTTTGGCGGAAGCTCTTCATAGCTACCCGGCAGGTCGTAGGCAATCCACACGCCCCAGCCGGCACGACGCATCAAGGCCGCTTCAACGAAGTCGTGAGACAGGATCGCACCGGCAAAAGCCCCCTTACCTGGCAACGGCGCGAGGGCGCAGTGCTCGATAAACGGCTTCATGCGGATGATCGCGTTATGGCCCCAGTAGTGGGATTCACCCAACTGCCAGAAGTGCAGACCGGCCGTGAACAAAGGACCGTATACGCGAGTGGCAAACTGCTGCATGCGCGCATAAAGAGTGTCCATGCCCGACGCCCGTGGTGCGGTCTGGATGATACCGGCGTCCGGCGTGGCTTCCATCAAGCGCACCAGGCTGGTCAGACATTCACCGCTCATGACGCTGTCGGCATCAAGCACGACCATGTAACGGTAGTCACCGCCCCAGCGACGGCAGAAGTCGTCGAGGTTGCCGCTTTTGCGTTTTACGCGACGACGGCGACGGCGATAGAAGATCTTGCCGAAGCCTTTGGTCTCGCGGCACACGTCCAGCCAGGCCTGCTGTTCAGCAACGCAGATATCGGTCTCGTTACTGTCGCTGAGCACGAAGAAGTCGAAACGATCGAGGTCGCCAGTCGCCGCAACCGACTCGAAAGTCGCTCGCAAACCCGCAAACACACGCGGCACGTCTTCGTTGCAGATCGGCATGACCAACGCGGTACGAGCACCCTTTTCAATCGGCTCGTTACCCGCACTGGCACCGGAGATGCGGTACTTGTCACGGCCGGTCAGCAGTTCCAGGAAGCCCATCAAGGCGGTCCAGAAACCGGCTGAAACCCAACAGAACAGAATCCCGAAAAGCAGCAGGATGCTGGTCTGCAACGCATACGGCAGAACCTGCCACATGGTCTGCACGAAAGTCTGGTGAGTGATTTCGTCCAGCGAAACCAGCGACCAGCCCTGGTACGGCAGAATGCCTTTCATGTACCAGCCAGCCACGATGGTCTGGCCAAGCATCAGGATCAGCAGGATATAACGACGGATCGAACCCACGGTGCGCCAGCGCGCCTTGGGCAGATCACGCTCGACCTTTGGCTCGACCGGGTTACTGCGACCGGTCAGGCGACGCCACATGCGCACCAGAATATTGGTACGCCATGGCTCAGGCACGACTTTGGTACGACGAATCGGCGGCGTGGCCTTGAGGCACACACGACCGTTAGCGTCGAGCGTCAACATCTCGGCTTCTTCCAAAGCCTCGGCGGTGGTCAGCGTCAGCCGACGACCCACCGAAGCCTGAGCGGCTTCGGCAGGGTCGGTGACTGGCTGAGCAGACAAGCGCTCGTGCAACTCAGCGAACGAGGTGCAGCCAGCCAGTTCGGCTCGCTGCTCATCACTCATCGGGAGGTGCGCCAGGTACTCGCTGAGCGATACTGGCACCGGTACGGAATTACTCATCGGCTGGCAACTGGTAGCTCCAGGTCTCGGTCATGACTTGCAGCGTCTTGGCCGGTTCTGGATTGGTGGGTGCAGCTTCGGCTTCAGGCTGCTGGATCTCTTTGCCGTCTTTGTCTCTCGCGACATCAGCCTTGGCTACGTCTGCTTTGGCAGCATCAGCTGGCTTGGCGGCGTCAGATTTGGCGACATCTGCTGGCTTGGATGCATCTGCCTTGGCATCAGCAGGCTTGGCTGCGTCAGCTTTGGCTACATCGGCTTTCGAATCCTTCGCGGCGTCCGCAGGGGCTTCTTTCTTCGGAGCCTCTTTAGCCGCAGCTTTTTTCTCGTCACCGATGTGAGCCTTGTCAGCAACCAGTACCGCAGGTTCCTTGCCTGGCTCGGCCGGGATCTCGCGCAGCAGGTAAGCCTGCATCTCGATCGGCTTGTTGGTGTCCTTGACCTTGACCCGCAACGTCAGGCGATAGCCTTTGGTCACCGGGTTGTAGCGAAGGTTGTTTTCCACCAGCTCGGTGTTGGTGTCAGTCGTTACCTGGCTACGAATGGTCTTGTCTTCCGGCATCGATGCGAGGATCGGACCCACGAAATCGACCTGGAACGCAACGCTGCCGTCCAGTTGACGAATCAGGTTGGACTGACGGATGTCACCGGCGGAACGCAGAGTCTGCTTCACCCAGCCCAGATCAGGCGAGTGAATGGCTTTCTCATCCATGGTCCAGTGAATGCGATAGTTGAAGTCAACAGGCTCGCCCGGTGCTGGCAGGGTTTCCGGCTTCCAGAATGCAACGATGTTGTCGTTGGTTTCATCAGCAGTCGGGATCTCTACCAGATCGACGGTGCCTTTGCCCCAATCACCTTTCGGCTCGATCCATGCGCTCGGACGCTTGTCATAGCGGTCGTCCAGGTCTTCGTAGTTAGCGAAGTCGCGACCACGTTGCAGCAGACCGAAACCGCGCGGGTTCTCTACCGAGAAGCTGCTGACGGCCAGATGTTTAGGGTTAGTCAGTGGACGCCACAGCCATTGGCCGTTGGCAGCCTGAATCGACAGACCGTTGGAGTCGTGCAGCTCGCGGCGATAGTTCTGCACGCGCGAAGGCTGGTTGGCACCAAACAGGTACATGCTCGTCAGCGGAGCAACGCCCAGTTTGGAGACCTTGTCACGCAGGTACATGCGCGACTGGACGTCGACCAGCGTGTTGGTGCCCGGACGCAGGGTCAGCTTGTAGGCACCGGTTGCGCGAGGGGAGTCGAGCAGCGCGAAGATCACCAGATGGTTGTCATCAGCGCTTGGCTTCTCGATCCAGAATTCGGTGAAACGCGGGAACTCTTCACCAGACGGCAGCGCGGTATCGATCGCCATGCCACGTGCAGACAGACCGTAAACCTGACCTTTACCGATGACGCGGAAGTAGCTCGCGCCCAACATGGTCATGATTTCGTCTTGCTTGTCGTCTTTGTTGATCGGGTACAGAACGCGGAAACCGGCATAGCCGAGATTCTCGGTCGACTTGGGATCAAACTTCACATCGCCAAAATCAAAGCGGCTGGCGTCGTACTTGATCTCTTCAACGGTGGTCGAAGTGACTTCGTTGATTTTGACCGGGGTGTCGAAGTGCATACCCTGGTGATAGAACGAGACCTTGAACGGCGTTCTGTCGCCAGCCCATTCGGCACGATCCTCACGGAAACGGATTTTCTGGTAGTCCGCGAACTTCATGTCGCGGAACTCGGCGGGCAGATTGCTGCGCGGGGCTTCGTATTTCTTGTCGGCCAGTTCTTTCGCTCTGCTCGCTACGTCATCAAGACTAAACGCCCACAGTTGAGTGGCGCTGAACAGTGAGATCAGGGCTGAACTTGCCAATAGCGCGCTACGCAACCGCTTGCCAGGTGTCTTTACCGCATTACAGGGACTAACAATCACGAGCAACCCTCGCCGAAAACAGATGAAGAAACCAACGGCCAGCTATCAATTGCCGGGTTGGCGAGCACTGTTCCGACTCCAAAAGAACCTAATGATTCCCCAAACGGTGTCGGACCAGCTTTTGAACTTGCCAAACGGTGCCACAAACGCGGATACCCGGACGGCGCGATTATCTAGTAGCGCGTGCAACAACGCACCATGTCCAATGAAGTATTTATTGCTTTCCAGCCTAATAATTTCGGGGTTAGTAAACCAAATCAGTCCTTTAGCCCTCAAGCAGGAAAGTCACTGGGCCATCATTTATCAAATGGACTTGCATGTCTGCACCAAATTGGCCCGATTCGACCACTGCGTGCGAGCTTTTAGCCTGACTCAACAAATACTCGAACAACTCGGCTCCAAGGGCTGGCGGGGCTGCTTTCGAGAAGCTCGGCCGCATGCCGCTTTTGGTGTCGGCTGCCAGAGTGAACTGCGAAACCAGCAGCAAGCCACCTTCGACATCGCGCAAGGACAAATTCATCTTGCCATCTGCATCGCTGAACACCCGGTAATTGAGCAGCTTATGTAGCAGCTTGTCGGCACTGGCCTGCGTGTCTTGAGGCTCGACCCCCACCAGAACCATCAAACCCTGATTGATAGAGCCAACAATCTGCCCTTCAACTTCAACTCGTGCGCTGCTGACGCGTTGTAGCAAGCCTTTCATGTATCAAATTCCATATTGAATCTGCTGAAGATCTCTTGTGGGAGCGGTGCTTGGCCTGGGCGGCACTCCGACGATAAGAGCGACGCGATCTAAAGGGAACCGTGTCCAGCCTTATCGTCGGAATGCCGCCCAGACCAAGCACCGCTCCCACAAATTCCATCAAGCCTCTTCAGGCGGCAAATCCAGCAGCCGCGCGGCGACTTGCGCGGCGGCGCGGACCAAGGCATCGGTGATGCCTGGCTCTGAAGCGGCATGCCCCGCATCGCGAATCACCTGCAGCTCGCTGTTCGGCCAGGCCTGGTGCAATTCCCATGCATTATCCAGCGGGCAGATGACGTCATAGCGACCGTGCACAATGATCCCCGGCAAATGGGCGATTTTCGGCATGTCGCGGATCAGCTGGTTTTCTTCGAGGAAAGAATTATTGGTGAAGTAATGGCACTCGATGCGCGCAATCGACAACGCACGCTGCGGCTCGGAGAAGCGATCAACCACTTGCGGGTTAGGACGCAGCGTTGCAGCGCGACCTTCCCAGGTGGACCAGGCTTTCGCAGCGTGCATCTGGGCGATCTGGTCGGTACCGGTCAGACGCTTGTGAAACGCGGTCAACAGGTCATCGCGCTCGTCCAACGGGATCGGGGCCACGTAATCCTGCCAGTAATCCGGGAACATGCGACTTGCACCGGCCTGATAGAACCACTCGATTTCTTGCGGACGCGCCAGAAAAATACCGCGCAGGATCAGAGCGTGAACCCGGTCCGGATGAGTCTGGGCATACGCAAGGGACAAGGTCGATCCCCACGACCCGCCAAACAGCACCCATTTATCGATACCCAGATGCTCGCGAATCCGCTCAAGGTCGGCAACCAGATCCCAGGTGGTGTTGTTCTCCAGGCTTGCATGAGGTGTCGAGCGACCACAGCCGCGCTGATCGAAAGTGATGATGCGATACAGATTGGGATCGAAATAACGACGGCTTTGCGCATCGCAGCCCGCGCCCGGACCGCCATGAATGAACACCACCGGCAGACCTTCCGGTGACCCGCTTTCATCGACATACAAAACGTGCGGTGCCTCTACAGCCAGATCATGCCGGGCGTAAGGTTTGATCTGCGGATACAAGGTCTGCATAGGTGCTCCGTGAGTGCGATTCGGGTTCTTCTATTTTTTTGCCTTGAGGCATCATAAACCCGAAACGAGGAATGTTCATGCTGTCACTCTCAGCTCATGCCGAGAGTGGAACGATCAATGCAAGCGGTTTGCCAATTGCCCAAACCGGCGAACCAGAGCGACAAGAGTCTGTCGAACCGAGGGTCGTATCCTGAGTAATTTAGGAAATTTCAGGAAAGTTTTGCAGACTCGCCCTACAGTCAAAGAAATCTCATCCTTCATTCGTCTGACTACTTGAGGTCGTATCGATGTCTCAGGAACCACTCGTTCGTGACGCTGAAGTGGCTGCTTTCCGCGCCGCTGTTCTCGCCAAACTCACCTATTCGGTGGGCAAGGACCCTGACCATGCGTTTGAGCATGACTGGTTCGAAGCTGTTGCACTCGCTGCTCGTGACCACATGGTCGAGCACTGGATGGACCATACCCGGCAGATTTATCGCAAGGTCCAGAAGCGGGTCTATTACCTTTCACTGGAATTTCTCATCGGGCGTCTGCTGTACGACAGCCTGAGCAACCTCGGCCTGCTGGAAGTTGCCCGCGAGGCGATGACCGAGCTGGGCGTGGACATCGAGCGCATCAAATTGCTTGAGCCCGACGCAGCGCTGGGTAACGGCGGCCTTGGTCGTCTGGCGGCCTGCTTCATGGAAAGCATGTCGACGCTCGGCATCGCAGGTCACGGTTACGGGATTCGTTATGAACACGGCCTGTTCCGCCAGGCCATTGTCGATGGCTGGCAACAGGAGCAGACCGAAAACTGGCTGGACTTCGGCAACCCATGGGAATTCGAACGCCCGGAAGTGGTGTACCCCATCGGCTTCGGCGGCAGTGTCGACACCCTCACCAATGAGGACGGTGAACAGCGTCAGGTCTGGCGTCCATCTGAAACTGTCCGGGCCATCGCTTACGACACGCCCGTCGTGGGATGGCGCGGTAAAAGCGTGAACACCCTGCGTCTGTGGCGCGCCCGAGCGGTTGGCGATCTGCACCTGGAGCGCTTCAACGCCGGTGACCACTTTGGTGCAGTGGCCGAGGTGGTGCGCGCTGAAAGTATCTCTCGCGTGCTTTACCCGAACGATGCCACTGAGGCTGGTCAGGAATTACGTCTGCGTCAGGAGTATTTCTTCGTCTCCGCGTCGCTGCAGGATTTGCTGCGTCGCCATCTGAATATGCATGCCACCTTGATGGATCTCCCGGAACACGCGGCCATCCAGATGAACGACACGCACCCGTCCATTGCAGTGGCCGAGCTGATGCGTCAGTTGATCGACAACCATGGCATCGCGTGGGATGCCGCCTGGAAGATCACCGTGGGCACCCTCGCCTACACCAACCACACTCTGCTGCCAGAGGCGCTGGAAACCTGGTCGGTCGGCCTGATGGAGCGGATGCTGCCGCGCCACATGCAGATCATCTACATCATCAATGCTCAGCACATCGACACCTTGCGCGCCAAAGGCATTCACGATTTCGACGTACTGCGCGCGGTATCGCTGATCGAAGAAGAAAACGGCCGTCGGGTGCGCATGGGCAACCTCGCGTTCCTCGGCTCGCACAGCATTAACGGCGTCTCCGCGCTGCATACTCAGTTGATGCGCAAGACGGTCTTCGCCGAACTGCACAAGTTGTATCCCGAGCGGATCAACAACAAAACCAACGGCATCACCTTCCGCCGCTGGCTGTTCCAGGCCAACCCCAAACTTACCCAGATGCTTACCGAGTCCCTCGGGGATGACGTGCTGGACAGTGCGGAAACACGCCTCATCGAAATGGAACCGTTCGCCGACAAGAGCTCTTTCCGCAAGCAATTCGCGGATCAGCGCCTGCACAGCAAGCGTGCTCTGGCAGCGATCATCAAGGAGCGTCTGGGGATCGTGGTCAATCCGGCCGCGATGTTCGATGTGCAGGTCAAACGGATTCATGAATACAAACGCCAGCTGTTGAACCTGTTTCACACCGTTGCCTTGTATCAGGCCATTCGTGCTCAGCCGGGCACTGATTGGGTGCCACGCGTGAAGATCTTCGCTGGCAAGGCCGCAGCCAGTTATCACTCGGCCAAACTGATCATCAAGTTGACCAATGATATCGCTCGCACGGTCAACAGTGACCCTACCGTTCGCGGCCTGCTCAAAGTCGTGTTCATGCCCAACTACAACGTCAGCCTGGCCGAAAGCATCATCCCGGCAGCCGACTTGTCGGAGCAGATTTCGACTGCGGGCCTGGAAGCATCAGGCACCAGCAACATGAAATTCGGCCTCAACGGCGCGCTGACCATTGGCACGCTGGACGGTGCGAACGTGGAGATGAGCGAGCAAGTGGGTCTGGAGCACATGTTCATCTTCGGCATGACCGCTCGGGAAGTCGAAGCCCACAAACAAGTAGGCGACTTCAGCGCTTACGCGGCAGCGGCGGCCTCGGGTCGACTCAACGACGTTCTGCAAGCCATTCGGGGCGGCGTGTTTTCGCCGGATGATCCTAACCGTTATGCCGGCCTGATCGATCAATTGCTGGCCTACGACCGCTTTCTGGTCTGCGCCGACTTTGATTCCTACTGGGACGCCCAGGCCAGGGTCGAGGCTCACTGGCACGACTCGAAAGAGTGGTGGCGCTCCGCGGTGCTCAACACGGCGCGCATGGGCTGGTTCTCGTCGGACCGGACGATCCGGGAATATGCGGGGGATATCTGGAAGGCGCTGGATTGATGGTGTGAGGAGAGCTGCTCTCAATTTGGCAATACGACCCATGTGGGAGAGTGGATGTTTTCCCGCAAGCTGATATGACGACGTGGGACCGGCTTTAGCCGGGAAGAGGCCATTGCATTCAATGCATTTGTATTGTTTGTGAGGCAGCTTTCCCGGCTGAAGCCGGTCCCACGTCATCAGTTCGGTTCCGACAGCCTTGGTCGTTTCAGCCACCGTTTCAGCATTTTCCGGCTACGCTTTGCCCACGCGTGAACTCAATGGGTGTTAACCCAGTCTTATGGGCAGTATTACGTCTCGACTCGCGCTAAACTGCGCGGGTTTTTTATTCCCCCTATTCGGAGCTATCCATGTCCCGCGTTACCCTGAGTCGCTATTTGATTGAGCAGACCCGCAGCAACAACACTCCTGCCGATCTGCGCTTCCTGATCGAAGTGGTGGCGCGAGCGTGCAAGGAAATCAGCCACGCCGTTTCCAAAGGCGCGCTGGGCGGCGTGCTCGGCAGCATGGGCACTGAAAACGTTCAGGGCGAAGTGCAGAAGAAGCTCGACGTGATTTCCAACGAAATCCTGCTCGAAGCCAACGAATGGGGCGGTCACCTGGCGGGCATGGCGTCCGAAGAAATGGACAACGCCTACCAGATCCCGGGCAAATACCCGAAAGGCGCGTACCTGCTGGTTTTTGACCCACTGGACGGTTCGTCGAACATCGACATCAACGCTCCGGTCGGCACCATCTTCTCCGTACTGCGCTGCCCGAATGAATACCTGAGCCAGAACGAGCCTTTGAACGAGAAGGCTTTCCTGCAGCCAGGCACCCAACAAGTAGCCGCCGGTTATGCCATTTACGGTCCACAGACCATGCTGGTGCTGACCTTGGGCGACGGCGTCAAAGGCTTCACGCTGGACCGCGAAATGGGCAGCTTCGTACTGACCCACGAAGACATCAAGATCCCGACCTCCACTCAGGAATTCGCGATCAACATGTCGAACCAGCGCCACTGGGAAGCTCCAGTACAACGCTACGTTGACGAACTGCTGGCTGGCGAAGACGGTCCGCTGAAAAAGAACTACAACATGCGCTGGGTTGCCGCGATGGTCGGCGATGTACACCGCATCCTGACCCGCGGCGGTCTGTTCATGTACCCACGTGACAGCCGCGAGCCTTCCAAGCCGGGCAAACTTCGTTTGATGTACGAGGCCAACCCGATGTCGTTCCTGGTCGAACAAGCTGGCGGCGCGTCCACCGACGGCCATCAGCGCATCCTCGACATTCAGCCGGATGGTCTGCACCAGCGTGTTGCGGTGTTCCTGGGCTCGAAAGAAGAAGTTGAGCGCGCGACCTCGTACCACAAGGCCTGACGATCATGACTGCCCCTTGGCTCCCACTGCTGGAATGGTGGTTCGGCTCTGCCGGATCGCCCTCCGAAGTGGCAAAAGCCAAGGGCAAGTTGTGGTTCGGGAAGGACCAGGCTCAAGACACCGAAGCGCGGACGCGTTTTGGTGATCTGGTCGAATCTGCGCTTTCGGGTGGATTGAAAGAGTGGACTGAAAGCCCTGACGGCTGGCTGGCACTGGTGCTGTTACTCGACCAACTGCCACGCATGATTTATCGCGACACGCCTAACGCCTTCGCTGGCGATCAACGCGCCCAGGCACTTGTCGCCCACGGCCTGAAACTCGGTCGCGACCAGCATCTGGACCCGCTGCAACGTACCTTCATCTATCTGGTGCTGGAACACAGCGAAACCCTTGATGCACAAAATGAAGCCGTCGCCCGCTTCACCGAACTCCTCCCCCTGCTCCCCGCCACTGACCGCGACTATTTCAACAACAGTCTTGATTACGCAGAACGCCACCGAGCAGTCATCGACCGCTTTGGGCGCTTCCCGCATCGCAATGCAATCGTGGGGCGCGATTCGACGCCGGAAGAGATTGAATTTCTGAAAGAGCCTGGCTCACGATTTTAAGATGCTATTGCGAGCTAAGCAGCAGACGCCTGGTCAGTAAATCTGTCATATTTCTGCGGGTATCTACGATGGCATGGATGAAGACGACATCTTGCCGCGTCTCATAGATGATCCGGTTCATGCCTGAGACTATTTGGCGAAACGACCCCAGGTTTAGCATTTCGATTTCTTCAGGAGCATTCCCGGAAAGGGGCAATGCCTCAAGCGTTTTCAACGCGCCTTTCAGCTTTTCAGAGGTCGCCAACCACGTGGTGTGAGAAAACTTCCTCACAATGTAATTTCGAAGCTCTTTAAGGTCATGCTGTGCAGATTTCAAAATGACGACTTTGAAACTCATTCGTCATCGTTCCTGTCCAGCGCTGCAAATACCTCATCGACATCGTTGAACTCTCCACGCTCTATTTCACGACTTCCCAACGCCAGAATTTTGAGCAGGGCAAAAGTTTCCAACTGCTGTTCATAGCTTTTAACGTCGAGCACAACCAGCTTCGCTTCACCGTTTTGTGTGATCAACATCGGCTCACGACTTTCAGATAAATCTTTAACAATTTCTGCCGCATGACTTTTGAGATAGCTAATGGGCTTTACGTGCGTCGAAAGTTTCATGAGTCAAATTCCCAGCGAGGACCAGATAACTGATTTTAGTCCGAATTTAGTCCTTCCAGCAAAGACCTTTCGACCAAGGGAACCAGATCCCCCTTTTCTCTTCTAAGCTTGCGGTATTACGCCAGCAACCTGCCCATCGACCGTTTGCTGCGGCGTTGCCCTTTCCGTTCAGGAGCTTCATCCATGTCTCTGCGCTCTCTAGCGTTGTTGTCGTTTTGCGTGCTGCTGGCCGCATGCAGCAAGGTCAATCAGGAAAACTACTCGAAACTGTCTGCGGGCATGCCCAAGGCGGAAGTTGAACAGCTGCTGGGCAGCCCGACTGAATGCTCCGGCGCGCTGGGCATGTCCAGCTGCACGTGGGGCGACCAGAACAGTTTCATCAGCGTGCAGTATGCCGCCGACAAGGTTGTGCTTTTCACGAGTCAGGGCTTGAAATAACAGATGATCAAATTACTTGTGCGTTTTGGTCTGGTGCTCATGGCCAGCTTCCTCGCAATCGGTTTCGCGCATTCTGCTGAAAACCTCGAGCCAAAAACGGTGGGCAATGTCGACCTCAAGCAATATCAGGGTACCTGGTACGAAATCGCCCGCTTGCCCATGTTCTTCCAGCGCAAATGCGCACAATCCGAAGCGAATTACGCCCTCAAGGACGACGGTAGCGTTGGCGTGACTAACCGCTGCAGGACGATCGAAGGTGAGTGGCAGGAAGCGACAGGCACAGCCACGCCGCAAGTGCCGGGTAAAACCGACAAGTTATGGGTGGAGTTCGATAACTGGTTCTCCCGCCTGCTGCCTGGCGTAGCCAAAGGCGACTACTGGGTGCTCTACATCGGCGACGGCTACAAAACCGCTGTCGTAGGCAACCCGGATCGCAAATACCTGTGGCTGCTGTCGCGCACGCCGACCATCTCCAAGGATGTGAAAGAGCATCTGCTCAGCCAGGCCCAACAGCAGGGCTATGACACGACCAAGCTGGTCTGGCGGGTTGAAGATTCGAAGATCGGGAAAACCGAGAAATAATCACTGCCGGGATCGTCGTCCACTCTCCAAAGGGTGGATGCGATCCCACGTATTCACGCGATGTCGTGGGACCGGCTTTAGCCGGGAAGAGGCCGGTACATTCGCAACATTTCTATCGTCAGAAATACCGCCTTCCCGGCTGAAGCCGGTCCCACGTCGACGCCTTCAAATACTGAACGTTACCCCAACAACTCCCGCAGCACCTGCGCAAACTCACGATTGCTCTGCTCTTGCCCGGCATGATGCCCTTCGCGTACCACCCACTTGCCGTTGACCATCACGTCGCGAATCTGCCGGTCGCTACCTGCGAATAGCCAGCGGTTGAGGATCCCGTCGTCCGACGCTGTGGCGATATACGGATCATTGCCGTCGAGCACCAGCCAGTCGGCGCGCTGCCCCACTTCCAGTCGACCTAACGGCTGACCCAGCGCCTGAGCCCCACCGACCAGCGCTGCATCAAACAGCGTCCTGCCCACCATGGGCTGATCGCTGCGATACAAGCGATTGCGACGCTGATCCCGCAGTCGCTGACCGTACTCCAGCCAGCGCAACTCTTCGACAACGCTCAATGACACATGGCTGTCTGAACCGATCCCCCAGCGCCCGCCTTGAGCGATGTAATCCACTGCCGGAAAAATCCCGTCGCCCAGATTCGCTTCGGTGGTCAGACACAACCCGGCGACCGCGCCGCTTTGCGCCATCAGCGCCACTTCATCAGGCTCCACATGCGTGGCATGCACCAGACACCAACGCTCATTAACCGGAGCGTTCTCGTACAGCCATTGCACAGGCCGACGGCCGCTCCAGCTCAGGCAGTCGTCGACTTCCTTCTGCTGTTCGGCGATATGGATATGTACCGGGCAGTGCGGATCACTAGCGGCCAGTACCGCACTGATCTGCTCAGGCGTTACCGCACGCAGCGAGTGAAAACACAGGCCCAGTTGTTGTGCAGGCTGCTGGCGCAATACAGGTTGCAAACGGGCCTGCAGATCAAGGTAGCTGTCGGTGCTGTGGATAAATCGCCGCTGCCCCTCGTTCGGCGCTTGCCCGCCGAAACCGGAATGACTGTAGAGCACCGGTAACAGCGTCAGTCCGATCCCGGCAGAACTTGCCGCCTGGCTGACTTGCAGTGCCAGTTCCGCGGGATCGGCGTAAGGCCTGCCGGTGGTGTCTTGATGCACGTAATGAAATTCGGCGACCGAGGTAAAACCGCCCTTGAGCATTTCGATGTACAACTGACGGGCAATGACGCCCAGTTGCTGCGGGCTGATCTTGCCGACCAGGCGGTACATCAAATCGCGCCAGGTCCAGAAGCTGTCATTCGGGTTGCCCGCGACTTCCGCCAGCCCGGCCATCGCCCGCTGAAACGCATGAGAATGCAGATTTGGCATGCCTGGCAGCAACGGTCCTGTGAGTAACTCCGCACCAGAAGCCTCTGCCTCCGTGGCGACATGAGTGATCACGCCAGCGGCGCTGACCTCAATGCGAACATTAGTGGCCCAGCCGCTGGGCAACAATGCACGCTCGGCAAAGAAGGCGGACATGGCTTTGCATCCCGAAGAAAGTGATTTGTATATACATATACAGACGTTTGCACGCTCGGTAAACTCCGGCAAGCTTGTCGCCGAACAGGTTAATGGTTAGCGTGAACACACGTTATTAATGTCCAGGCGCTGCAAGATCAGCGCCGACCTGCACCTGAATTACCTTCGAAAAGGATTGCCCTCAGTGCCGACTCCGCCTGCCACTTCACCTTTGGCTGCCCAAATGGGCGATAGTCCGGCCCCGCTGTACGCCCGCGTCAAGCAGATGATCGCCCAGCAGATCCAGTGCGGAAACTGGCCGCCGCATCACCGCGTTCCGTCGGAAAGCGAGTTGGTGACCCAGCTGGGGTTTAGCCGCATGACCATCAACCGTGCCCTGCGTGAAATGACCGCCGAAGGCCTGTTGGTGCGCATGCAAGGCGTTGGTACTTTCGTCGCCGAGCCTAAAAGTCAGTCGGCACTGTTCGAAGTCCACAATATTGCTGACGAAATCGCTGCCCGTGGTCACCGGCACACCTGCAAGGTCATCCTGCTCAAAGAAGAAGCCGCAGGCTCAGAGCGAGCCCTGGCGCTGGATATGCGCGAAGGTCAGCGGGTTTTTCACTCGTTGATCGTGCATCTGGAAAACGATCTGCCGGTGCAAATCGAAGATCGCTATGTCAACGCGTTGGTCGCGCCGGATTACTTGAGTCAGGATTTCACTCAGCAGACGCCCTACGCTTATCTCTCGCAAGTCGCGCCCTTGACCGAAGGCGAGCATGTGGTTGAAGCCATTCTGGCCGAGCCGGATGAGTGCGAGCTGCTGCAAATCACCCCCGGCGAACCTTGCCTGTTGATCCGCCGTCGCACGTGGTCTGGCCGTCAGCCAGTGACCGCCGCACGACTGATCCACCCCGGTTCCCGCCATCGCCTGGAAGGACGTTTCAGCAAATGAGCCAACTGACTGTTTTACGCGCCGCCGACTACCCGCGCATGCCCTGGAAAAACGGCGGTGGCAGCACGGAAGAAGTGACCCGCGATGCAGGCGAAGGCCTGGACGGTTTCAGCTGGCGCCTGTCGATTGCCGATATCGAGCAGTCCGGCGGCTTTTCGCTGTTTCCGGGCTATCAGCGCATCATCACCGTGCTGCAAGGCGTGGGCATGACGCTGGATATCGACGGCAAGACGACCGAACCACTTTTGCCGGGTGATCCGTTCGCGTTCAGCGGCGACAGCCAGGTCAGTTGCACATTGCTCGACGGTGCGATTCGCGACTTCAACCTGATCTATTCGCCAGCACGTTATCGCGTCAGTTTGCAGTGGGTCGACGTGCTCAAACCGCAACGCTTGTTCAGTTCTGCGTCTACGCTGTTGCTGTTCAGCGCCGCAGAGCAGATGGCCGCGAACCTGGCAGAGCATCCCCCGCAATTGCTGGAAAAGCATGATTGCCTGCAACTGGATAACGCGGCAGATGAATTGCTGGAAGTGGTGCTGTACGCCCCGCGCGCGAGCCGCTGTTGTTTGATTGAGCTAACCAGGATCTGAACGCACCTTTCATGTAGGAGCGCGCTTGCCCGCGATTGCGTCGGTTCAGCCGCTTCTTATGATGACTGACACACCGCAATCGCGGGCAAGCGCGCTCCTACAGAGGATGTGGCGCGAATCAAAAACCAAGGACGCCCCCACCGCCAATGACTGCCTATAACAACAAAAAAGAAACCCCAAGAGCCATCGCGATTCTTGCCAGCTTCCTGACCTCCGAATCAGCCGGTGGAATCGTGTTGATGGGCGCGGCGCTGGCTGCTTTGATCGTCGCCAACTCAGGGCTTTCAACGGGTTACTTCGCGGCACTGCACAGCGTCTGGCTGGGGCTTTCCGTCGAGCTGTGGATCAACGACGGGCTGATGGCGATCTTTTTCCTGATGGTCGGTCTGGAAATCAAACGTGAAGTGCTCGCGGGCGGTCTGGCTACCTGGGGCCAGCGCGCCCTGCCTGGTTTTGCAGCGGCTGGCGGCATGCTGGTGCCTGCGCTGATCTACATTGCGGTCAACTGGGGCAATAAGGAAACCATGAGCGGCTGGGCAATCCCTGCCGCTACCGACATTGCCTTCGCTCTCGGCGTGTTGTCGCTGCTGGGTAAACGCGTGCCAACTTCCCTGAAAGTATTCCTCGCCGCACTGGCGATTCTCGATGATCTGGGCGCCGTTACCATCATCGCCTTCTTCTACAGCTCCGGCCTGAACATGCCGATGCTGCTGGCCTCCTTCGCCACGCTCGCGGTATTGATCGTGATGAATCGCCTGCGGGTGCGTCGTCTGCTGCCGTATTTGTTGCTGGGCGCTGCCTTGTGGTTTTTCGTCCTCCAATCGGGCGTTCACGCGACATTGGCCGGTGTCGCTCTGGCACTGTGCATTCCGTTGGGCAAGCCCGAAGAAGAGTCCCGCTCACCACTGCTGTTCCTTGAAGAGAAGCTGCACTACTGGGTCGCGTTTGCCATCGTGCCCATCTTCGGCTTTGCCAACGCCGGGGTTTCGTTGTCAGGAATCTCGCTGCAAAACCTGATTGATCCTGTACCGCTGGGCGTTGCGCTTGGCCTGTTCGTGGGTAAACAGATTGGCGTATTCCTCGCCGCTGTTCTGGCCATTCGATCCGGCCTGGCGTCGTTGCCGGAAGGCAGCAACTGGGTGCAGTTGTATGGCGTCGCAATCCTGTGCGGTATTGGTTTCACCATGAGTCTGTTTATTGGCAACCTCGCCTTTCCCGGTTCCGCGCATCTGATCGACGAAGTAAAAGTCGGTGTATTGATGGGGTCCGGACTGGCTGCAATTGCGGGCGTCATCCTCCTGCGCAGCAAAATGAGCAAAGGCTGAAAATTTATTTTCAAATTGCTGCATCCAGATGGGTTTCTCGCGGGTAGTACAGATAAGCAGCCGGTTTGGCTGTTAAGCGAAAACCCAAAACTGGAGATGTCTGCATGAACGCAAAACGCTTGCTCTGCCTGACTGGTGCTGCACTGGCTTTCACTTGCCTGGCGCCCTCTGCCTTCGCTCAAAGCAACCTGCCGGAAACCGTGCGGGTGCCGGATGGCTTCAAAGTCAGCCTGGAAACCACCGGTGTCGGCGAGATCACTTACGAGTGCCGCGCCAAAGCCAATGCTGCCGAAGGCATGGAATGGGCGTTCGTGGGTCCTAAAGCCGTGCTCAATGATCGCAGCGGCAAGCAAGTCGGCACCTACTACGGCCCGCCAGCCACCTGGGAAGCCAAAGACGGTTCGAAAGTGACCGGCACCCAGCTTGCAGTAGCCCCGTCCAGCGCTGGCAACCTGCCGTACCAGTTGGTCAAAGCCAACCCGGCTGAAGGCAAAGGCGCGATGACCGGTGTTGCCTACATTCAGCGTACCGCGCTCAAAGGCGGCGTAGCTCCCGCCAAAGCCTGTGCCGAGAGCAACAAAGGCGCCAAGGAAATCGTTAAATATCAGGCCGATTATATTTTCTGGTCCGCCAAGTAAGTCTGTGGGTCCTGCGCAGGAACTGGTCTATGCTCCTGCGCGGGTGCTCCGATTCAAATCGGGGTAGAAGTACTCTGTATACGGCGTATTGAATTGTCCTCCCAAGAATCCCTGTTTGATTACGAAGCAGCACTGGATGCCTGCGCCCGAGGCGAGCGGCAGGCGCTTGAGCGGCTGTATGCCCAGGAAAGTCCTCG
Source organism: Pseudomonas sp. Irchel 3A5 (assembly GCF_900187575.1). Lineage (NCBI taxonomy): Bacteria > Pseudomonadati > Pseudomonadota > Gammaproteobacteria > Pseudomonadales > Pseudomonadaceae > Pseudomonas > Pseudomonas sp. Irchel 3A5. The sequence goes on from NZ_FYDU01000001.1 coordinate 363,519, forward strand.
TTTGCTCGGTGTAGCGCAACGACTGGTGCGTGACAGCGCGCTGGCTCAGGACATTGTGCATGACGCCTTTATCAAGGTCTGGACCGGGGCGGCAAGCTTCGACAAGACCCGAGGTTCGGCGCGTGGCTGGATATTCAGCATCACCCGGCATCTGGCGTTGAACGCCATTCGCAACAATGCCCGGGAAGTGCAGAGCGACGAGAAAGACGAGCACGATGAAGCCCAGGCAACGCTGGAAGGCTGGAACGAAACGGTGGACAGTTTTGACTGGCGAGTAAATCCGGGGCGGATCGAATTCTGTCTGGAACAGCTTGAACCGGTACGTCGCAACTGCGTGTTCCACGCTTACGTGGACGGCTATTCACATCAAGAAATTGCGCAAAAAATCGGCGCGCCGCTGGGCACTGTCAAAGCCTGGATCAAGCGCAGCCTGAATGCATTACGGGAGTGCATCGGATGAGCAACAGCTCGGGCACTGAACCCCAAAAACCGCTGAATGAGTTGGCGGGCGAATATGTGCTGGGCACTTTGTCTGCCCATCAACGAATTGAAGTAGAGCGTCGGCTGCCCAACGAACCCGCCTTGCGCGCTGCAGTCGATGAGTGGGAAGCACGTCTGCTGCCGCTGACGGACATGGTAGAGCCGCAGAACCCGCCACCGCATCTGTGGGCGCGGATCGAGCGCAGCCTGGATGATTTGCTCGCGCCACAAAAAGCCGCAAAACGCGACGTACAAAGCTGGTGGAACAACCTCTCGATCTGGCGCGGTCTGGCAGGTGCCGGGTTGGCGGCGTCGTTGGTGCTAGGCATGACACTGCTCACTCAGTCGCGTTCGACTCCATCGCCATCGTATCTGGTGGTGCTGGTCGCGCCGCAGGATAAAGCGCCGGGCTGGGTGATTCAGACCAGCAACTCTCAAGACATACAGCTCATCCCCCTGAGCGTGACCGAAGTGCCCGCCGACAAAGCGCTGGAGTTCTGGACCAAGGGTGACGACTGGCAGGGTCCCGTGTCTCTGGGCTTGGTCAAGCCGGGGCAAACCCTGCAAGTGCCGCTGGATAAACTGCCGCCGCTGCAGCCTAACCAATTGTTCGAGCTGACGCTTGAGCAAGCCACCGGTTCACCGATAGGCAAGCCTACCGGGCCGATCCAGTTCATCGGGCGTGCGGTGAAGGTCATCTGACCCAAACCGCGCACCATTTTGTTACCGAGCGCCCCAAAACGAAGCGAGTCGTCTGCCAGGTAACAACTGCAGACGACTAGTTCTTTTCGCGCATCTTTCTCTGCAAGGTTGGTCCACGACACCGCAGACGTCGCCAATCCAGCAAAGCACCACGCAGCCAAACAGCACACAACCTATTGAACCTGCGCGGATTAATGGTAGGAGCGAACTTGTTCGCGAGAGCGTCAGACCACCCAACATATTCATCAATCCGCCTCCCACCTCGCGAACAAGTTCGCTCCTACCAACTGGTTTTCAAGAGTTGGTATTTCAATTGCATATGCTTGTACATACAAGTAAAGCCAAGTGCATTGAACTGATCGCTGAGGACTTCTTTCGTGACCGAGAATAACCAACACTGGACCCGCTACCGTGACGTCGAAGTACGCGCGGCTCGTGGCACCAAGCTCACCGCCAAAAGCTGGATGACCGAAGCACCATTGCGCATGCTGATGAACAACCTTGACCCGGAAGTGGCCGAGAACCCCAAAGAACTGGTGGTTTACGGCGGCATCGGTCGCGCAGCCCGCAACTGGGAGTGCTACGACAAGATCGTCGAAAGCCTGACCAATCTGAATGACGACGAAACCCTGCTGGTTCAGTCCGGCAAGCCGGTCGGCGTGTTCAAGACCCACAGCAACGCGCCTCGGGTATTGATCGCCAACTCCAACCTGGTGCCGCACTGGGCGAGCTGGGAGCACTTCAACGAACTGGATGCCAAGGGTCTGGCGATGTACGGCCAGATGACCGCAGGCAGCTGGATCTACATCGGTAGCCAGGGGATCGTTCAAGGTACTTACGAAACCTTCGTCGAAGCCGGTCGCCAGCATTACAACGGCAGCCTCAAAGGCAAGTGGGTCCTGACCGCAGGCCTGGGTGGAATGGGGGGCGCGCAACCTCTGGCCGCAGGTATGGCCGGGGCCAGCTCGTTGAACATCGAATGCCAACAGAGCCGCATCGACTTCCGCCTCAAGACCCGTTACGTCGATGAACAAGCCGACGATCTGGATGACGCCCTGGCACGTATCGCCAAGTACACCGCAGAAGGCAAGGCGATCTCCATCGCCCTGTGTGGTAACGCCGCAGAAATCCTGCCGGAAATGGTTCGTCGTGGTGTGCGCCCGGACATGGTCACCGACCAGACCAGCGCCCACGACCCACTCAACGGTTATCTGCCAAAAGGCTGGACCTGGGATGAGTACCGCGCCCGCTCTTTGACCGAACCGGCAGCTGTGGTCAAAGCCGCCAAGCAGTCCATGGCTGAACACGTCGAGGCGATGCTGGCCTTCCAGAAGATGGGGATTCCGACCTTCGATTACGGCAATAACATCCGGCAGATGGCCAAGGAAGAAGGCGTGGCCAATGCGTTCGACTTCCCGGGTTTCGTTCCGGCCTATATTCGTCCGTTGTTCTGCCGTGGCGTAGGGCCTTTCCGCTGGGCCGCGCTGTCTGGCGATCCGGAAGACATCTACAAGACCGATGCCAAGGTCAAAGAACTGATCCCGGACGACGCGCATCTGCACAACTGGCTGAACATGGCCCGCGAGCGCATTGCCTTTCAGGGCCTGCCAGCGCGTATCTGCTGGGTCGGCCTGGGTCAGCGCGCCAAACTCGGTCTGGCATTCAACGAAATGGTCCGCAGCGGTGAGCTCTCGGCACCGGTTGTGATCGGCCGCGACCACCTGGACTCCGGCTCGGTCTCTAGCCCGAACCGCGAAACAGAATCCATGCAGGACGGTTCCGATGCCGTATCCGACTGGCCACTGCTCAACGCTCTGCTGAACACCGCCAGCGGCGCAACCTGGGTTTCACTGCACCACGGCGGCGGCGTCGGCATGGGCTTCTCGCAGCATTCGGGGATGGTGATCGTGTGTGACGGCAGCGACGAAGCCGCCGAACGCATCGCCCGCGTGTTGCACAACGACCCGGCCACCGGCGTGATGCGCCATGCGGATGCGGGTTATCAGATCGCGATCGATTGCGCCAATGAAAAGGGCTTGAACCTGCCGATGGTGGGGAGTTAAGGCTAACGGAGATCCAGAGGGAACACTGTACTTGTGGGAGCGGTGCTTGCCCGCGATAAGGTCCACGCGATTTAAAGTGAACCGCATCCAGCCTTATCGCGGGCAAGCACCGCTCCCACAAGGAATCTCCAATAGCGCAGAAGGAACTGACCACCCCAAAGGACCGTCAAGTGTCCTGCAATCAGGCTTCTGGCCTTTTGATCTGGAAACTGCCCACATCCATTCGCGAGGAGCGTCACACAATGAAAACCAAGAAGGCACTGCTATCCACGTTGATTTCACTGGGTTTGCTCACCGGCGCTGGCGCGAGTCAGGCAGCGGGTTGGTGTGAATCCGGCAAGCCGGTGAAGTTCGCCGGTCTGAACTGGGAAAGCGCCATGTTGCTGACCGACGTGTTGCAGGTGGTCCTGAACAAGGGTTACGGCTGTGAAGTCGACAGCTTGCCGGGCAATTCCATCACCATGGAAAACGCCCTGAGCACCAACGATATTCAGGTCTTTGCCGAAGAGTGGGTCGGCCGCAGCGAAGTGTGGAACAAGGCTGAGAAAGCCGGGAAAGTGGTCGGTGTCGGCAGCCCCGTCAAAGGCGCGGTCGAGGGTTGGTACGTGCCGCGTTATGTGATCGAAGGCGACGCCAAGCGCAAGCTGGAAGCCAAGGCTCCGGACCTGAAATCCATTAGCGATCTGGCCAAATACTCGACGCTGTTCAAAGACGCTGAAGAGCCGGGCAAAGGCCGTTTTTACAACTGCCCTGCTGGCTGGACCTGCGAGCTGGAAAACAGCGAAATGCTGAAGACCTATGGCCTGGAAGACAAATACACCAACTTCCGCCCAGGAACCGGCCCGGCGCTGGATGCAGCTATTCTGTCCAGCTACAAACGTGGCGAGCCGATCCTGACTTACTACTGGTCGCCAACGCCTCTGATGGGCCAGGTGGATCTGGTACGTCTGGAAGAGAAAGATGGGGTGAACAAGAACATCGAGATCAAGGTGGGCTTGTCCAAGACCTTCCACGAACAGGCTCCGGAATTGGTGTCAGTCATGGAAAAGGTCAACATCCCCATTGATCTGCTCAACCAGAACCTGGCCCGCATGACCAAGGACCGCATCGAATCGCCGAAACTGGCGAAGATCTTCCTCAAGGAACACCCGGAAGTCTGGCATGCCTGGGTGAGTGAAGAAGCGGCGAAAAAGGTGGATGCTTCGTTGTAACGCAATCCCCTGTAGGAGCTGCCGAAGGCTGCGAAGCGATATACCTGATCCGCCGCCTTCGCAGCCTTCGGCAGCTCCTACAGAATTGAATCCCCGTTCAGAGAGCACCTTATGTTCCCCGAAAGCTTCACATTCTCCATCGCCAATCTGGTCAACGACTGGGTTGATGCGCTGGTGACCAATTACGGCGATGTGTTCCGGCAGATCTCCGATACGCTGCTGTGGGCCATCGTCAATCTGGAAGGCCTGCTGCGCATGGCGCCATGGTGGTTGATGCTGGCGATTGTCGGCGGCATTGCCTGGCACGCCACACGCAAAATCGTCACTACGGCGGTCATCGTCGGCCTGCTGTTTCTGGTGGGCGCGGTCGGGCTGTGGGACAAGCTGATGCAGACGTTGGCGCTGATGCTGGTCGCCACTCTGATCTCAGTGATCATCGGCATCCCGCTGGGCATCCTCTCGGCACGCAGCAACCGTCTGCGCTCGGTGCTGATGCCGTTGCTGGACATCATGCAGACCATGCCCAGCTTCGTTTACCTGATACCGGTATTGATGCTGTTCGGCCTGGGCAAGGTCCCGGCGATTTTCGCCACCGTGATCTACGCCGCGCCGCCGCTGATTCGCCTTACCGACCTGGGCATTCGTCAGGTGGACGGCGAAGTCATGGAAGCGATCAATGCGTTCGGTGCCAATCGTTGGCAGCAGTTGTTCGGCGTACAACTGCCGCTGGCGCTGCCGAGCATCATGGCCGGGATCAATCAGACCACGATGATGGCCCTGTCGATGGTGGTGATTGCATCGATGATCGGCGCTCGCGGTCTTGGCGAAGACGTGTTGGTGGGCATTCAGACCCTGAACGTCGGACGCGGACTGGAAGCCGGGCTGGCTATCGTGATTCTCGCAGTGGTCATCGACCGCATCACCCAGGCATACGGCCGACCACGGCATGAGGCGAACAAATGACTGACCAAGAGCCCAACAAAATCGTGGTCCGCAACGTCTTCAAGATTTTCGGCAACCGTCCCAAGGACGCGCTGGAAATGGTCAGACAGAACGGCAGCAAAGATGAAGTACTGGCAAAAACCGGCTGCGTGGTCGGCGTGAACGACTTGTCGCTGTCCATCGGCAGCGGTGAGATTTTCGTGATCATGGGCCTGTCCGGCTCGGGCAAATCGACGTTGGTGCGCCACTTCAACCGGCTGATTGATCCCACCAGCGGTGAAATTCTGGTTGATGGCGAAGACATCCTGCAGTACGACATGGAAGCCCTGCGCCAATTTCGTCGCAAGAAAATCAGCATGGTGTTCCAGAGCTTCGGCCTGCTGCCGCATAAGACGGTAGAGGACAACGTTGCCTACGGCCTGAAAGTACGCGGCGAGAGCAAAGAGTATTGCATCGAGCGCGCCCGCCACTGGATCAGTACCGTGGGCCTGCAAGGCTACGAAAACAAATACCCGCATCAGCTGTCCGGCGGCATGCGCCAACGGGTGGGGCTGGCCCGCGCATTGGCGGCTGACACCGACATCATTCTGATGGACGAAGCGTTCAGCGCCCTCGATCCGTTGATCCGCGCGGAAATGCAGGACCAGTTGCTGGAACTGCAAAGCAGCCTGAAGAAAACCATTGTGTTCATCACCCACGACCTTGATGAAGCCGTGCGCATCGGTAATCGCATCGCGATTCTCAAGGACGGGCAGTTGATTCAGGTGGGCACTCCGAAAGAAATCCTCTACTCCCCCGCCGACGAATACGTTGATCGTTTCGTGCAGCGGCGCGCAGTCACTGTGTAAGGAAGCGTGCAGATGTCGCCCGTCGAACAAGTGGTCATTGGTGAAGGTCCGGTCCGTTGGCAAGAGGTGGTCGCAGTCGCTCGCCGGGGCGCACAGCTGGCGCTTTCGGACAGCGCCTGGGCGCGGATCGAAAACGCTCAGGCCATCGTCGAGCGCATCGTCGCCAGTGGCGAGCGTGCTTATGGCGTGAACACCGGGCTGGGCGCTCTGTGCAACATTTCCCTGCAAGGCGAACAACTGAGCCAGCTGTCGCGCAATACCTTGCTGAGCCACGCGTGTGGCGTCGGGGTAGCGCTTTCAGACGAGCAAACCCGGTCGATCATCTGCGCGGCAATCATCAATTACAGCCAAGGCAAATCCGGGCTGCACCGGCAAGTGGTCGAAGCGTTACTGAACCTGCTCAACCGCAACATCACACCGTACGTACCGTCCCAGGGTTCGGTGGGTTATCTGACGCACATGGCACACATCGGCATCGCCTTGCTGGGCGTGGGCAACGTCAGTTATCGCGGTCATGTCGTACCTGCACAGCAAGCGCTGGACGCCGAAGGGTTGAGTCCGGTGGTGCTGGGTGCGAAAGACGGGTTGTGTCTGGTCAACGGTACGCCGTGCATGACCGGCCTGAGCTGCCTGGCGATTGCCGACGCGCAGCGTCTGACACAGTGGGCGGATGTGATTGGCGCCATGAGCTTTGAAGCGCTTGGCGGTCAGATCAATGCGTTCGATCCCGAGATCATCGCACTCAAGCCGCATCCAGGCATGCAAATCGTTGGCAGCAACCTGCGTGGTCTGCTGGACGGCAGCGAAGTGGTGGTCAACAGCCATGGCATTCGGACTCAGGACGCGCTGAGCGTTCGCTCGATCCCGCAAGTGCATGGCGCGACCCGAGATCAATTGGTGCATGCGACCCGGCAGATTGAAATCGAGCTGAACTCGGCCACGGACAACCCGCTGGTGCTCGGCACACCTGAAGCCTATCGAGTGGTGTCGCAAGCCAACCCGCACGGTCAGTCTGTCGCCATGGCCGCCGATTTACTGGCAATTGCCGTAGCCGAACTGGGCTCGATTGCCGAACGGCGACTGGATCGCCTGATCAACCCGACCATCAGCAACCTGCCGGCGTTTCTGGTCAGCCAGCCGGGGGTCAACTCGGGGATGATGATTGTTCAGTACGTCGCGGCGTCCCTGTGTGCGGAAAACCGCCAACTGGCGCAACCGGCGGTTACCGACAACTTCGTCACCTCGGGTTTGCAGGAAGACCACTTGAGCATGGGCACCAACGCGGCGCTGAAGCTGCACAAGGTGCTGGATAACACCACCCAGATTCTGGCGATTGAGTATTTGCTCGCGGCCCAGGCTTTCGAATTTTTGAAGATCCAGCGCTTTGGCGTGGGTACCGATGCCGCGTGGCGCGTGCTCCGCGAAGAAGTCCCGCCGTACGACGAAGACCGCTGGCTCGCGCCGGATATTGCCAGCAGTGCCAAGGTGTTGAGAAGTGAAGCGCTGCTGGAAAGAGTGTTTCGCCAGTGCCGGTCGCTCACTATCGATTCAGCTCGGGTTGAGCAAGGTGCTGTGAAAGTACTCGATCCTGTGGGAGCGGTGCTTGCCCGCGATAAGGCTGGACGCGGTTCACCTTAGATCGCGTCGCCTATATCGCGGGCAAGCACCGCTCCCACAGGTTCTGCGCATGACGTGGGACCGGCTTTAGCCGGGAAGAGGCCAGTACATCCGAAGCATTCGTATTGTTAGTAATACCGCCTTCCCTAAAGCCGGTCCCACGACTTGGTCTATGCAATATGCAAACGTATAGACATCCATGACACCGGATGTCAGCCAGGCGACACCCGACAGGCCAATGATTTGGCCGACGCGACCCAGCAGGTATCCTTGCGCGCCTGAGTACCTGGCAGTTCGCTGGAAAGAAACTGGATTGGATTGAAATGACGTCACAGCAAGGTTTGAAACGCGGGCTTTCGGCCCGGCACATTCGCTTCATGGCGCTGGGGTCAGCCATCGGCACGGGCCTGTTTTACGGCTCGGCTTCGGCGATCCAGATGGCAGGCCCGGCCGTTTTGCTGGCCTACCTGATCGGCGGTGCAGCGGTGTTCATGGTCATGCGCGCCCTGGGTGAAATGGCCGTTCACAACCCGGTCTCCGGCTCGTTCGGCGAGTACGCCAGCACGTATCTGGGCCCAATGGCGGGCTTCGTGCTCGGCTGGACCTATGCCTTTGAGATGATCATTGTCTGCATCGCTGACGTCACCGCGTTCGGGATTTACATGGGTTTCTGGTTCCCGGAAGTCCCCCGCTGGATATGGGTACTGGGCATCGTCTTCCTGATCGGCGCGCTCAACCTGTGCAACGTCAAAGTCTTCGGCGAGACCGAGTTCTGGCTGTCACTGCTCAAAGTCGGCGCCATTGTCGCAATGATCGTCGCCGGGCTTGGCTTGCTGCTGTTCGGGGTCAACCTGTCGGGCAGTGGCGAGACGGTTTCCAGTATCAGCAACCTGTGGAGCCATGGCGGGTTCATGCCCAATGGCATCGGCGGTTTGATCGCCTGCTTTGCGGTGGTGATGTTCGCCTTCGGCGGTATCGAAATCATCGGTATCACGGCGGGCGAAGCCAAGGACCCGCAACGCACCATCCCGCAGGCTATCAACTCGGTACCGCTGCGCATTCTGCTGTTCTACGTCCTCACCTTGTTCGTCCTGATGTCGCTGTTCCCGTGGTCGCAGATCACCAAGGCAAACAGCCCGTTCGTGCAGATCTTCTCCAGCCTCGGCCTGCCATGGGCGGCTGCGCTGCTAAACGTTGTGGTGATTTCAGCAGCGGTGTCGGCGATCAACAGTGACGTATTCGGCGCTGGCCGCATCATGTACGGCCTGGCGCAACAGGGTCAGGCACCGGCGGCGTTTTCGCAACTGTCCAGACAGGGCGTGCCGTGGATGACCGTGCTGGTGATGGGCGTCGCGCTGTTGCTTGGTGTTTGGCTGAATTACCGAATCCCGGAAAACGTGTTCATGGTCATCGCCTCGATTGCGACCTTCGCCACCGTTTGGGTCTGGCTGATGATCCTGCTGACCCAAGTCGCCATGCGCCGCAAGATGAGCCGCGAAGACGCAGCGCAGCTGAAATTCCCGGTGCCGTTCTGGCCCTACGCACCCGCCGCAGCCATCGTCTTCATGCTGTTTATCTTCGGCGTGCTGGGTTATTTCCCGGACAACCGTATCGCGCTGATCGTTGGCGCAGGCTGGGTTGTGCTGTTGATCGCGGCCTACCACATTTGGGGCAAGCCGGGCTCGGCAAAACGCCCTGAACATTCCCCTCCCACCCACCGGTAACCTCGGAGACTGGACATGAAAACGCTCTGGAAACACTGTCACGTAGCAAGCATGGCTCAAGGCAAATACTCGATCGTCGAAGATGCCGCCATCGTGACCTCTGGAGCGTTGATCGAGTGGATCGGGCCTCAATCGGCTCTCGTTGAAACCGCTTACGACAGTGTCATCGACTTGAACGGCGCGTGGGTCACGCCGGGGCTGATCGACTGCCACACTCATACGGTGTTCGGCGGCAACCGCAGCGGCGAATTCGAGCAGCGCCTGCAAGGTGTGAGTTATGCCGAAATCGCCGCGGCCGGTGGCGGCATTGCGAGCACCGTGCGCGCGACTCGCGCCGCCAGTGAAGACGAGCTGTACGCCAGCGCCGAGCGCCGTCTGCGGCATTTGCTCAAGGACGGCGTGACCACGGTGGAAATGAAGTCCGGTTACGGCCTGGACCTGGCCAGCGAGCGCAAGCTGCTGCGGGTTATCCGCCGACTGGGCAACACGCTGCCGGTGACAGTGCGCAGCACGTGTCTGGCTGCCCATGCATTACCGCCTGAATACGCCAACCGGGCTGACGACTACATCAATCACATCTGTAGCGAAATGCTGCCCGCACTGGCCGAGGAGGGTTTGGTCGATGCGGTGGATGCGTTCTGTGAGTACCTGGCGTTCTCCCCGGCGCAAGTCGAGCAGGTTTTCATCACTGCCGGGCAGTTGGGCTTGCCGGTAAAACTGCATGCCGAGCAGCTTTCGCCGTTGGCAGGTTCAAGCCTGGCGGCGCGCTACCAAGCCTTGTCGGCGGATCATCTGGAATTCATGACCGAGGCCGATGCCGTCGCCATGGCCGCGGCTGGAACCGTCGCGGTGCTGCTGCCGGGCGCTTATTACTTCCTGCGCGAAACTCAATTGCCGCCGATGGACGCGCTGCGCAAACACGGGGTCGACATCGCGATTGCCAGCGACCTAAACCCCGGCACATCGCCCGCACTTTCATTGCGTTTGATGCTTAACATGGCGTGCACGCTGTTTCGCATGACACCCGAAGAAGCCCTCGCCGGGGTCACGATCAACGCTGCGAAAGCCCTCGGCCTGGGCGAAACCCATGGTTCGCTGGAGGTCGGCAAAGTCGCAGACTTCGTGGCCTGGAACATCGAACGTCCTGCTGATCTGGCGTATTGGCTGGGTGGCGATCTGGACAAACGCATCGTCCGTCACGGTGTTGAATCAATGAACCTGTAGGAGCTCACGAGCAACGCGAGGCAGCGATGGCGGTGTGTCAGGCAAACCGCCATCGCTGCCTCGCGTTGCTCGTGAGCTCCTACAGGAATGGGTTCAATATATGGTTAACAGGAGAGATTCATGGACAACGTTCTGAAGTTTTCCCGCGGTCGGGTGCCGCTGCTGATCAGCATGCCCCACGCCGGGTTACGTCTGACGCCTGCAGTCGAGGCGGGGCTGGTGGATGAAGCCCTGAGCCTGCCAGATACTGATTGGCACATCCCGCAGCTCTACGACTTCGCTGCAGAGCTGGGTGCCAGCACCTTGGCCGCCGAGTATTCGCGTTTTGTGATCGACCTGAATCGCCCCTCGGATGACAAACCGCTATATGCCGGGGCAACGACCGGATTGTTCCCATCGATCCTGTTCGACGGCGTGCCGCTATTCAAAGACGGTCTGGCACCGAGCGCTGAAGAGCGGGCGACTTATCTGGAGCAGATCTGGATGCCGTATCACCAGACGCTTGAGCAAGAGCTTGCACGCCTGAGAGATGAATTCGGCTACGCGCTGCTGTTCGATGCCCACTCGATTCGCGGACATATCCCACACCTGTTTGAAGGCCGCTTGCCGGACTTCAACCTGGGCACCTTCAACGGCGCAAGCTGCGATGAGCAACTGGCCAAACGACTAGAAGCCACCTGCGCTGCCGCGGGCGATTACAGCCATGTGCTGAACGGACGCTTCAAAGGCGGACACATCACCCGCCACTACGGCGACCCGGCCAACAACATCCATGCCGTGCAACTGGAGCTTGTGCAGGCGACCTACATGGACGAATTCGTGCCGTTCCACTACCGGCCGGATCTGGCCGAGCCGACGCGGGTGGTGTTGAGGCAGTTGGTTGAAGAGATGATTGAGTGGGGACAGGAAAAATTTGGCAGGTAATACATTCACCGGTAGGAGCGAACTTGTTCGCGAGACGGTCCGCCTGACACACCGCCTCGCCAACAAGTTGCCTCCTACCGTAACGCGGCAGCCAACCTTGGCATCTTCAGGATCATCCACCATCCGGTAGGAGCGAACTCATTACTTTTTAAGCAACCGTAACCCGTTGAACACCACCAACAGACTCACACCCATATCCGCGAACACAGCCATCCACATCGTCGCCACGCCCGCAAAGGTCATCGCCAGGAAGATCGCTTTGATAAACAAGGCGAGGAAGATGTTCTGTTTCAATACCGCCGACGTCCGACGCGACAGTTGGATAAACGCCGGAATCTTGCGCAGATCGTCGTCCATCAAGGCGACATCCGCCGTTTCAATCGCAGTATCGGTACCCGCTGCCGCCATGGCGAAGCCAATCTCGGAGCGTGCCAGCGCGGGTGCGTCGTTGATGCCGTCGCCGACCATGCCGACCCGATGCCCTTTGGCATACAGCGCTTCGATAGCCTCCAGTTTGTCGCTTGGCATCAGGTTGCCCTGAGCCGAATCGATACCCACCTGCGCAGCGATCGCCTTGGCGGTGTGCGGGTTGTCACCGGTAAGCATCAGGGTTTTGACGCCCAGTTCATGCAGTTGCTGGATCGCTTCGCGGCTGCTCTCCTTGACCGTATCGGCCACTGCAAACAACGCCAGCGGGCCAGATTTGTCCAGCAGCAGCACGACACTTTTACCTTGCTGTTCCAGCGCATCCAGTTGTGCCTCCAACTGGGGTGAGCAAAGGCCCAGCTCTTCCACCAAACGGTGGTTGCCCAAATGGTAAAGCTCGCCATTGATCTCGCCGCGCACGCCGCGTCCAGCCAACGCTTCGAACGCGCTGACTTCATGGGCATTAACGTCTTGCTCGGCTGCCTTGGCAATTGCCTGGGAAACCGGGTGATCAGAGCGCCGCGCCAGACTCGCCGCCACACCCGGAACCCGATCCGCAGCGGTTGACTCAAGCAACAGGAAATCGGTCTGCACCGGCTTTCCGTGGGTGATCGTGCCGGTCTTGTCCAGAGCCAGGTAATCAAGCTTATGGCCCATTTCCAGGTACACGCCGCCCTTGATCAGGATGCCTCTGCGCGCCGCAGCCGCCAGCCCGCTGACAATGGTCACCGGAGTGGAAATGACCAATGCACAAGGGCAAGCCACCACCAGCAGCACAAGCGCGCGGTAGATCCAGTCGAACCAGGCTGCGCCCATGAACAGCGGCGGGATGATTGCGACGCCGAGCGCGAAGATGAATACCGCCGGGGTATAAATGCGCGAGAAGGTATCGACGAAACGCTGAGTCGGTGCCCGCGAACCTTGGGCCGCCTCAACCGCATGAATGATCCGCGCCAGCGTCGAGTTATTGGCCGCAGCCGTCACGCGATACTCCAGCGAACCGGACTGGTTAATGGTCCCGGCAAAGACTTTATCGCCAATGGTTTTCTCGACCGGCAGGCTTTCACCGGTAATCGGCGCCTGATCAATCGTGGAGTTACCGGATACCACCTCACCATCCAGTGCGACGCGCTCACCCGGTTTAACCCGGACAATGGCGCCCAACTCGATGTTTTTGGCTTCCAGTTCCAACCACTGACCATCCGCCTGTTTCACGGTGGCCAGTTCCGGCGTGAGCTGCATCAAGCCGCTGATAGCGTTGCGGGCGCGGTCCAGGGACTTGGCTTCAATCAGCTCGGCGACGGTGAACAGGAACATCACCATCGCTGCTTCTGGCCATTGCCCGATCAACACGGCACCGGTCACAGCGATGCTCATCAACGCGTTGATGTTCAGGTTGAGGTTCTTGAGTGCGATCCAGCCTTTTTTATAAGTGCCCAAACCGCCGCTGAGGATGGAAACCAGCGCCACGATGGCCACAACCCAATCCGACGCGAATGAGCCGAAGTGGATGACTTCAGCGGCCAGCGCAGTCACGCCGGACAGCGCCAACGGCCACCAGGCTTTTTTCACCACCGGGGCAGGCGCTGCCTCTGCGCCCTCTTCAATCGGTTCGGCCTGCATGCCTAACGAAGCGATAGCGTCCCGAATCGGATCGGTAGACGGCAGTTCGTGCCAGACGCCGAGCATGCGATTGATCAGGTTGAATTCAAGTTTCTGCACGCCGGCCAGTTTGCCCAGCTTGTTCTGGATGAGCGTCTGCTCCGTAGGGCAATCCATCTGCTCGATACGGAATGTGCTCAGTTGCGCGCCCGATGCCGGGGCATCGCTGAACGTGACCACCGCAGGCGCGACTTTCGACGAGCAGCAACTGCCGTGACCTTGTTCGACCTTACCGTGATCATGCTGGGAATGGTCATGGCTTTGATGATCGTGGCTTTCATGGTCATGCTTGTCGTGATCGTGATCGTGCTTGTCGTGAACAGGGGTCAACTGGCTCATGGTCCGGTCCTTTATCGTGCTTGTTGCCAAGTGAACACCCTGTAGCCACTATAGGGTCAAGCACTAAAACAGGAACGACGACGATGAAGATTGGCGAGCTGGCAAAACTGACTGATGCCCAGGTGGAAACCATCCGTTATTACGAGCGCGAAGGCCTGCTCCCGGCACCTGCCCGCAGCGACGGCAACTATCGGTTGTACACCCAGGCCCATGTGGAGCGGCTGACCTTCATTCGCAATTGCCGCAGCCTGGACATGACCCTTGAGGAAATACGCAGCCTGCTCAACTTGCGTGACAGCCCGCAAGACCAGTGCATGAGTGTCAATGCGCTGATTGATGAACACATCCAGCACGTCAATGACCGCATCGCCAGCCTGCAAGCCTTGCAGACTCAGCTACTGGACCTGCGCCAACGCTGCAGCGACGGTGCACCGGATCATTGCGGGATTCTGGATCGACTGGAAGTCAGCGGCAGCGTGGTGACCGCTGATGTAGAGCACTCCCATGTGGGCAGGAGTCATGGGCATTGAGGCGATCGAACGGCCTCGCACATTCCCTGTGGGAGCGGTGCTTGCCCGCGATGCAGATTACTCGGTATGTCTGATGCACCGAGGCGCCTGAATCGCGGGCAAGCACCGCTCCCACATAAAAGCATCAAAGCAATGTTCTAAACCGCCATCGGCGCGGTCATTGCCGGGTGGTGTTCATAACCTTCCAGCGAGAAGTCTGAAGGCTCGATCTGCTCCAGCCATTCCGGTTGATACACACCGGTCTTGGCAAACTCCGGCACGCGGTCGGAAATCACCAGTTTCGGCATCGGATACGGCTCGCGCTTGAGCTGTTCGTTGAGCATGTCCAGGTGGTTTTCGTAGACATGGGCATCGCCGATGAAATACGTGAACCAACGCGGCGTGTAGCCCGTCAGACGGCCGATCAGGCTCAGTAGCGCAGCACCCTCGGTCAGGTTGAACGGCGTGCCCAGGCCCAGATCGTTGGAGCGGATGTACAGCGTCAGGGAGATCTCTTTGGTCTCCTGATTCGGGTGGAACTGATACAGCAGGTGGCATGGCGGCAACGCCATTTCATCCAGCTGAGCGCAGTTCCAGCCGTGGAACAGAATACGGCGGCTGCCCGGATCCTTGATGATGGTGTCGACGCACTGACGAATCTGATCGATGGCCTTATACAGCACCACGTAAGGCTGACCGTCTTCCTCTGATTGAGCGATCTGCTGATAGCCCTGGCTTAGCGCCAGTTCGATGGCTTTCGGGTTGCTCAGGTCAATGCGCTTGTAAGCAGGCCACTTGCGCCATTGCACGCCATAGATTTCGCCCAGATCGTCTTCGCCCTTGCGGAACGGATTATCCAGCCATTGGGCGTTTTCGTTGGCGTTCTGGTCCCAGACTTTGCAGCCCAGTTCGCGAAACTCAGCCGCGTTGTTCACGCCACGCAGGAAGCCCACCATTTCGCCGATGGCCGACTTGAAGGCCATACGCCGGGTGGTAATTGCCGGGAAGCCTTCCTTGAGGTCGTAACGCAGCATGGCGCCGGGAAAACTGATGGTTTTCACACCGGTGCGGTTGGCCTGCAACGTGCCGTTCTTGATGACGTGGGCGACCAGATCCAGATATTGCTTCATAAATTACCTGCTTCGTGAATCCGCCGGGCAGCCTCGCCCGACGTTTCGGTGTTAGACCGCCGCGTTCTTGCCAGCGGGCGCGCGATTGTAGGCCAGCCAGATCAGCACGATACCGGCGATGATCATCGGCAGGCTGAGAATCTGCCCCATGGTGACCCAGCCCCATGCCAGATAACCCAGTTGCGCGTCGGGCATCCGCACGAATTCGACCAGGAACCGGAACAGCCCGTAAAACAGGGCGAACATGCCGGAAATAGCCATCGTTGGACGGGGTTTGCGAGAAAAGAGATAGAGAATCAGGAACAGCGCCACACCTTCGAGTGCGAATTGATACAACTGCGAAGGATGACGTGGCAATTGCGCCGGATCGCTGAAGGGCGGGAAGACCATTGCCCATGGCAAATCCGTCGGTTTGCCCCACAACTCGGCGTTGATGAAGTTGCCGATACGACCCGCACCCAACCCAATCGGCACCATGGGCGCAACAAAATCCATGAGTTCGAAGAACGACTTGCCATTGCGTCGGCCGAACCACCATGCCGCGATCATGACCCCGACGAAACCGCCGTGGAACGCCATGCCGCCCTTCCAGACTTCGAAGATCAACAGTGGATTGGCGATGTACGCGGGCAGGTCGTAGAACAACACATAACCCAATCGCCCACCGACGATCACGCCCATGGCCAGCCAGAAAATCATGTCGGAGAGCTTTTCCTTGGTCCAGGTCGGATCAAAGCTGTTCAACCGCCGCGATGCCAGCAGCCACGCGCCGCCAATCCCGACCAGGTACATCAAACCGTACCAGTGAATTTGCAGCGGGCCGATGGCTACCGCCACCGGGTCAATCTGCGGGTAAGGCAGCATTGCAACTCCTTAAATGGGAACGCTCTTGCGAGCACTTAACCAGACACACTAAAGCAGGAAACATAAACCCGTGCTGAACAGCTATTGGCCGGGCATGACGAAAAGAGACCGGCATGTTACCGGAGCCCGGCCCGTCGCTCTAGCGGCGCGCGATGGATGCAAGCTTCATGTGTGAGTAAAGTGGCTGAAAAAGGAGTACTGCATGTGTCTCATCGCTTTCGCCTGGCGCCCTTCTCACGCCCGGCCGCTGATCGTCGCGGCCAATCGTGACGAGTTCTACGCACGCCCGACTCAACCTCTCGCGCAGTGGGCAGACGCACCACAGGTCTACGCCGGGCGGGACCTCGAAGCAGGCGGAACCTGGCTAGGGATTACCGCAGACGGGCGTTTTGCCGCGCTGACCAATATTCGCAACCCGAGCTTGCCACTGGGGCATCGGTCACGAGGCGAACTGGCTGCTCAATTTTTGACCAGTGATATTCCGGTCGAAGATTATCTTGCCGAGGTAGCCAACAGATCGGATGAATACGGCGGTTTCAATCTGCTGGTGGGTGATCGTCAGCAGTTGTACTACCTCAACAGCTCCAACCCTGAACCGCGTTGGCTCGATGAGGGTGTTTATGGTCTCTCCAACGCAGGACTGGATACGCCATGGCCAAAGGTCAAGAAAGCCAGAGCTGCACTGAGCACCCAACTTGATGATCCAGATCCACTGGCGCTCATGGCCTTGTTAAGCGACCCGACCACCGCTCCGACCGCTGAGCTGCCTGATACGGGCGTCAGTTTGGAGACCGAAAAACTGCTGTCGAGCCTGTTCATCGCCAGCCCAAATTACGGCACCCGCGCCAGCACGGTGCTGATCGTCAATGCTGACGGCAGCCGGCACTTCGTTGAACACAGTTTCGGGCCTTATGGCGGGAGATTGGGTGAGGTGGAGTTGAGGCTTTAGATCCTGTGGGAGATTCTGGGGTTACCCGCAGCCCGACGTGGTACCGGCTTTAGCCGGGAAGGCGGTATTTCTGACGATGAAGATGTACTGAATGTACTGGCCTCTTCCCGGCTAAAGCCGGTCCCACGTCATCAGTGAATCCTGTGGGAGCTGGGCTTGGTCTGGGCGGCATTCCGACGATCAGTGATCTATAAGGTAAACCGCGGTGTCTGCATCGCGGGCAAGCCCGGCTCCCACAAGAGATCGCATTTCAATACAAGAACTAATGCACTCACTGCTCTCCGCTTGATTTTATGTTTGCCCGCAGGCCGACGTGGGACCGGCTTTAGCCGGGAAGGCGGTATTTCTGACGATGAAGGTGTACTGAATGTACTGGCCTCTTCCCGGCTAAAGCCGGTCCCACGTCATCAGTGAATCCTGTGGGAGCCGGGCTTGGTCTGGGCGGCATTCTGACGATCAGTGATCTATAAGGTAGACCGCGGTGTCTGCATCGCGGGCAAGCCCGGCTCCCACAAGAGATCGCATTTCAATCCAAGAACTAATGCACTCACTGCTCTCCGCTTGATTCTATGTTTGCCCGCAGCCCGACGTGGTACCGGCTTTAGCCGGGAAGGCGGTATTTCTGACGATGAAGATGTACTGAATGTACTGGCCTCTTCCCGGCTAAAGCCGGTCCCACGTCATCAGTGAATCCTGTGGGAGCTGGGATTGGTCTGGGCGGCATTCCGACGATCAGTGATCTATAAGGTAGACCGCGGTGTCTGCATCGCGGGCAAGCCCGGCTCCCACAAGAGATCGCATTTCAATACAAGAACTAATGCACTCACTGCTCTCCGCTTGATTTTATGTTTGCCCGCAGGCCGACGTGGGACCGGCTTTAGCCGGGAAGGCGGTATTTCTGACGATGAAGGTGTACTGAATGTACTGGCCTCTTCCCGGCTAAAGCCGGTCCCACGTCATCAGTGAATCCTGTGGGAGCCGGGCTTGGTCTGGGCGGCATTCTGACGATCAGTGATCTATAAGGTAGACCGCGGTGTCTGCATCGCGGGCAAGCCCGGCTCCCACAAGAGATCGCATTTCAATCCAAGAACTAATGCACTCACTGCTCTCCGCTTGATTCTATGTTTGCCCGCAGCCCGACGTGGTACCGGCTTTAGCCGGGAAGGCGGTATTTCTGACGATGAAGATGTACTGAATGTACTGGCCTCTTCCCGGCTAAAGCCGGTCCCACGTCATCAGTGAATCCTGTGGGAGCTGGGATTGGTCTGGGCGGCATTCCGACGATCAGTGATCTATAAGGTAGACCGCGGTGTCTGCATCGCGGGCAAGCCCGGCTCCCACAGGGGAAAAGGATTTCAGGCTAAGAACTAATGCGCTCACTGCTCTCCGCTTGATTTTATGTTTGCCCGCAGCCCGACGTGGGACCGGCTTTAGCCGGGAAGGCGGTATTTCTGACGATGAAGATGTACTGAATGTACTGGCCTCTTCCCGGCTAAAGCCGGTCCCACGTCATCAGTGAATCCTGTGGGAGCTGGGATTAGTCTGGGCGGCATTCCGACGATCAGTGATCTATAAGGTAGACCGCGGTGTCTGCATCGCGGGCAAGCCCGGCTCCCACAAGAGATCGCATTTCAATCCAAGAATTAATGCCCTTTCACAGACCCCGGATTGATCATCCGTGACAGCCCCAGGTTCTTCAGCGCCAGTTGCAGCGAGCTGCTGATCACTTGCGGGTTGTCGTTGGTCATCAACTGCGCCAGCAATTCCTTGGCCTTGCTCAGGTGGATCTGACGCAGCATCCATTTCACTTTCGGCAGGTTGGTGGAGTTCATCGAAAGGCTGTCGAAGCCCATCGCCATCAACAACACCGCAGCGGCAGGGTCGCCAGCCATTTCGCCGCAGATACTGACCGGCTTGCCTTCGGCATGAGCATCGCGAACCACGTTTTGCAACGCTTGCAGCACGGCCGGGTGCAGGTAGTCGTATAGATCGGCAACCCTTGGGTTGTTGCGATCCACCGCCAGCAGATACTGGGTCAAGTCGTTGGAACCCACCGACAGAAAGTCCACCTGACGCGCCAGATCGCGGGTCTGATAAACCGCAGCGGGTACTTCGATCATCACGCCTACAGGCGGCATCGGCACATCGGTACCTTCGTCGCGTACCTCGCCCCAAGCCCGGTGAATCAAGTGCAGCGCTTCTTCCACTTCGTGGGTACTGGAGATCATCGGCAGCAGAATCCGCAGGTTGTTCAGGCCTTCACTGGCCTTGAGCATCGCACGGGTCTGCACCAGGAAGATCTCCGGGTGGTCGAGGGTGACGCGAATACCGCGCCAGCCCAGAAACGGGTTCTCTTCCTTGATCGGGAAATAAGACAGGGCTTTGTCACCGCCGATGTCCAGGCTGCGCATGGTGACCGGCAGCGGGTGAAAGGCCGCCAGTTGCTCGCGATAGATCGCCAGCTGTTCTTTCTCGCTCGGAAAGCGCTGTTGAATCATGAAAGGTACTTCAGTGCGATACAGACCTACACCTTCAGCGCCGCGCTGCTGAGCGCGAGCCACGTCAGCCAGCAAGCCGGTGTTGACCCACAGCGGCATACGATGGCCGTCCAGCGTGACGCAAGGCAGCTCGCGCAATGCGTCCAGCCCTTGGGACAGCTGACGCTCTTCTTCAACGACCTTGGCGAACTGCTTGCGCATGGCATCGCTGGGGTTGGTGAAGACTTCACCGTGGTAGCCGTCGACGATCAGCTCAATGCCATCTACCTTGGAATAAGGCAGGTCGACCACCCCCATGACCGTGGGAATACCCATGGCTCGGGCCAGGATCGCTACGTGGGAGTTGCCGGAGCCAAGTACCGAAATCAGACCAGCCAGCTTGCCTTCCGGAACTTCGCCCAGCATGGCAGCCGTCAGCTCTTCACTGACAAGGATCGTGTTGTCCGGATACACCAGCGTCTGTTGCCGCGCCTCTTGCAAGTATGCGAGCAAGCGACGGCCCAGGTCTTTGACGTCCGAGGCACGCTCGCGCAGGTAGGCATCGTCCATCAATTCGAAACGTTTGACGTGCTCGTTGACCACCGAGCGCAGTGCGCCCTGCGCCCATTGGCCAGTCTTGATGACGTTGGTCACTTCGCTGCCCAGCGAGGCGTCGTCGAGCATCATCAGGTAAACATCGAACAAGGCGCGCTCTTCAGGGCGCAGCTGGTTGGCAAGCTTGGCAGATAATGCGCGCATGTCGCTGCGCACGCCTTCAAGGGCGGTCTGGAACAGGGCCAGCTCGGCTTTGATGTCTGTGACCGTCTTGTCCGGGACCACTTCGAGGTCCGCAGGTGGCAACATGACCACCGCAACGCCCACGGCGGCCCCCGGAGAACCGGCAACACCGACGAATTTCGCTTCCTGAATCCCCTTGCCCTGACGCCCCAGACCGCGGATCGAGCCAGTGGCTTCAGCGTGGGCGATAACCCCGGCAAGCTGCGCGCTCATGGTTACGAGGAACGCCTCTTCACCCTCGTCGAACTGGCGGCGCTCCTTTTGCTGGATAACCAGTACACCCACCACACGACGATGGTGAATGATCGGCGCGCCGAGGAACGACGCATAACGTTCCTCGCCAGTCTCGGCAAAGTAGCGATAGCGCGGGTGATCAGCGGCGTTTTCGAGGTTCAGCGGTTCTTCACGGGTACCCACGAGGCCAACCAGGCCTTCGTTCGGCGCCATGCTGACTTTGCCGATGGAGCGCTTGTTCAGGCCCTCGGTAGCCATCAGCACAAAGCGGTTACTTTCGGGGTCGAGCAAATAGACCGAGCAGACTTGGCTGCCCATGGCCTCTTTGACGCGTAACACAATAATCCCCAACGCCGCCTTGAGATCCTTGGCGGAGTTAACTTCCTGGACGATCTTGCGCAGCGTATTGAGCATGGCTCGGGGTCGAACTCCGTGTCAGTCGCGCGACAAAAGGCGCGGGGCAAGCTCTTTGAGTGCGCGTCGATACACCTCGCGCTTGAATGTCACCACCTGACCCAGCGGATACCAATAGCTGACCCATCGCCAGCCATCGAACTCCGGCTTCCCGGTCAAATCCATCCGCACCCGCTGCTCGTTGGAGACCAGGCGCAGGAGAAACCATTTTTGCTTCTGGCCGATGCACAGCGGTTGGCTGTGCGTCCTGACCAGTCGTTGCGGCAAACGATAGCGCAACCAACCCCGAGTGCAGGCAAGAATTTGCACATCCTCAGGTTCAAGCCCGACTTCTTCGTTCAACTCACGATAAAGCGCGTCTTCCGGCGTCTCCTGAGGGTTGATACCACCCTGTGGAAACTGCCAGGCATCTTGGTTGATTCGCCGAGCCCATAGGACCTGGCCGGAGTCGTTTGTCAGAATTATCCCGACATTAGGACGGAAACCATCGGGGTCGATCACGGCAACAACCTCGCAAACGCATGTCACCGCATTGTTCCACAAAGCCGATCAAAGCAGCAACGAGGCTTAGCAGGTTATGTGAAGAGTTGTGAAAACCTCGTATTCTGGTGCTCTTTTTTCAGCAATTTCAGCGAGTAACCGCATGCGCCTGGCTTTATTCGACCTCGACAACACGCTTCTGGGTGGCGACAGCGACCACGCCTGGGGTGATTACCTGTGCGAACGCGGCATCCTGGATACCGCCACCTACAAAACCCGCAACGATGAGTTTTATCAGGATTACCTGGCCGGGACTCTGAACCTGACCGACTACCTGAACTTCTCACTGGAAATCCTCGGCAGCACCGAGATGGCCCAGCTAGACGCGTGGCATCGTGATTTCATGCGTGATTGCATCGAACCCATCATCCTGCCGAAGGCGCTGGAACTGATCGCCAAACATCGCGCAGCAGGCGACAAACTGGTCGTCATTACCGCCACCAATCGCTTTGTCACCGGACCAATCGTCGAGCGCCTGGGTATCGAGACGCTATTGGCCACCGAGTGCGAAATGGTCGACGGGCGCTACACCGGACGCACCACCGATGTGCCGTGCTTCCGCGAAGGCAAAGTGACACGACTGAACCGTTGGCTGGAAGAAAACCAGTTGAGCCTGGAAGACAGCTACTTCTACAGCGATTCTCTGAATGATCTGCCGCTGCTGGAAAAGGTTGCCAACCCGGTAGCCGTAGACCCGGACCCGAAATTGCGCGCAGAAGCTGAAAGCCGCGGCTGGCCGGTGATTACGCTGCGCGGATGACTCCAGCGAAATACGATCGCACTGTGGAATACTGCCCCTGTGGGAGCGGTGCTTGCCCGCGATAAGGACACCGCAGTTCTGCAGGTGGATCACCTAAACCGTATCGCGGGCAAGCACCGCTCCCACAAGGAGATTGCATCCAGGTTAGCTAATCTTTAGCCTCAAACCGGCTTCGCGCCCATCAACCCAGCAATGGCGATGAAACAGACGGCCGCAAAGATCGCCAACGCCAGGGTGAACTTCAAACCACCCCTGACTGGATCAATTCGCAACTTGTTCAGACGCGCCACCAGCCAGAGCCAGCTCAACGCGCCTAAGGTGTAGAGCACGCTGCTCGCCAATATCCAGGTTTGCCCCAACGGCCAGCCAACAAGGTGCGCCAGCCACCAACCGGTGATCGGCATGGTCAGCAGGCACAACCCCATCAGGATCCAGGCGAACAGCCGGGGACGTAGCAACAAGCGGGTGTGATTGGTGGTAAACCCTGCCCTGCGGCCTTTGATCAGCCAGATAGTCAGACCGAGGGCGCTAAGCAAAAACAGCACCGTCGCCGAGATGTGCAAGGTTTTCAGGGCGGTGAGATGGTCCATGTTCTATAAGCTCCGCAGGTGAATCGGTAGGAGCGAACGTGTTCGCGAGATGATGCATCTGAGTACGCAGGCCTGCCGCCTCGCGAACAAGTTCGCTTCTACCGGGATCATTTTATTAGCCCAAAAACAGCTTATACGCCGGGTTCTTGCTCTCATCCCAATACGGGTAGCCAATCTCGGCCAACGCCGCCGGAACCAGGTGCCGTTCTTCCTCTGGCACCACCAGCCCCGCCACCACACGACCATCCGCAGCACCATGGTTGCGGTAGTGGAACATCGAAATCGTCCACTGGCCGCCCAGCTTGTTGAGGAAGTTGAACAGCGCGCCCGGACGCTCCGGGAATTCGAAGCGGAACACCACTTCGTCGCTGACCCGCTCGGCATGACCACCGACCATATGCCGAATGTGAAGCTTGGCCAGTTCGTTGTCGGTCAGGTCGATGACCGGGAAGCCCTGCTCGGTGAGGCTTGAGATCAGGCCCTTACGTGGATCAGTGTCCGGATGCGTCTGCACGCCAACAAAAATGTGCGCCTCGCGGTCGGTGTGATAACGGTAGTTGAATTCGGTGATCTGGCGCTTGCCAATCGCTTCGCAGAACGCCTTGAAGCTGCCTGGCTGCTCGGGAATGGTCACGGCGATGATGGCTTCGCGACCTTCACCCAGCTCGGCGCGCTCGGCCACGTGGCGCAAGCGGTCAAAGTTAACGTTGGCACCTGAATCGATGGCGACAAATGTCTGGCCGCTGACGGCTTCCTGCTCGACATACTTTTTGATCCCGGCAACAGCCAGTGCCCCGGAAGGTTCGGTGATCGAGCGGGTGTCGTCGTAAATGTCCTTGATGGCCGCGCAGATTTCATCGGTGCTGACCGTGATCACTTCGTCGACGTAATGCCTGCAGATGTCGAAGGTGTACTCGCCAATTTGCGCCACAGCCACGCCGTCCGCAAACAGACCGACCTGTTGCAGCACAACCCGCT
Organism: Pseudomonas sp. Irchel 3A5; assembly: GCF_900187575.1. NCBI lineage: Bacteria > Pseudomonadati > Pseudomonadota > Gammaproteobacteria > Pseudomonadales > Pseudomonadaceae > Pseudomonas > Pseudomonas sp. Irchel 3A5. The sequence continues at coordinate 387,924 of NZ_FYDU01000001.1, forward strand.
CGCCGTAGGCCATGGCCTGTTGCAGGCAGTTGGAATCATCCGGCTCAACGCCGATGACCTTGATGTCCGGCCGCAGGTATTTCACGTAAGCCGCGATACCGGCGATCAAACCGCCGCCGCCCACCGGGACAAAAATCGCGTCCAGCGGCCCCTGATGCTGGCGCAGAATCTCCATGGCCACGGTGCCTTGCCCGGCAATCGTGTCTGGGTCGTCATAGGGATGGATGTAAACGAAGCCCATTTCTTCGACGAGTTTCAGCGAATGGGCCAGCGCCTCAGGGAAAGAATCGCCATGCAGCACCACTTTACCGCCCCGGGAACGCACGCCTTCCACCTTGATTTCAGGCGTGGTCTTGGGCATCACGATCGTCGCTGCGACGCCCAGGGTTTTCGCCGCCAGCGCCAGACCTTGCGCGTGGTTACCTGCCGAGGCGGTGACGACACCCCGGGCCAGTTCTTCAGGGCTGAGCTGCGCCAGCTTGTTGTACGCGCCACGAATCTTGAACGAGAACACCGGCTGCAAGTCTTCGCGCTTGAGCAGCACCTGATTGCCAAGCCTTTCGGACAACTGACGAGCGCCCTGCAACGGGGTTTCCACGGCCACGTCGTAGACGCGGGAGGTGAGGATCTTTTTGACGTACTGTTCAAGCATCACGGCGACATCACTGGCGAAAGGGCAAGGACGGGAAGTCTAACCCGCGCCCCGATGCACGACCACACGAATCACGGGGCTTTGGCGCTGGCATGTCGCTATAATGCGCGCCCTTTTACACATTACCGGTAGGAGCGAACTTGTTCGCGAGGCGTTGTGCCTGTGTACGCAGACTTGGCCCCCTCGCGAACAAGTTCGCTCCTACCATACGTGAACAACCCGGCACCCGTGGAGCCCGCATGAACCAGGATCAACTCAAACAAGCCGTGGCGCAGGCCGCTGTGGACTTCATCCTTCCGAAACTGGACGACAAAAGCATCGTCGGCGTCGGTACCGGCTCCACTGCCAACTGTTTCATTGATGCACTGGCCCTGCACAAAGGCGCCTTCGACGGCGCAGTTGCCAGCTCCGAAGCCACTGCTGCACGCCTCAAAGGCCACGGCATCCCGGTTTACGAGCTCAACACTGTCAGCGATCTGGAGTTCTATATCGACGGCGCGGATGAAAGCGACGAGCACCTGAACCTGATCAAAGGCGGCGGTGCAGCATTGACCCGCGAGAAGATCGTTGCAGCCGTTGCCAAGACTTTTATCTGCATCGCTGACGGCAGCAAGCTGGTGCCGGTGCTGGGTGCGTTCCCACTGCCAGTCGAAGTGATCCCGATGGCGCGCAGCCACGTTGCCCGCCAATTGGTAAAGCTGGGCGGCGACCCGGTTTATCGCGAAGGCGTGCTGACCGATAACGGCAACATCATTATTGATGTGCACAACATGAACATCACCAGTCCTGCCGAACTGGAAAGCCAGATCAACGCCATCGTTGGCGTTGTGACCAACGGCCTGTTTGCTGCGCGCCCTGCAGACTTGCTGCTGCTGGGGACGAGTGAAGGGGTGAAGACGCTGACGCGTTGATGCCTTCGCGAGCTTGACGTGGGACCGGCTTTAGCCGGGAAGGGATTGGTACATTCGCTACATCTTTATTGTCAGGAATGTTGCCTTCCCGGCTGAAGCCGGTCCCACGTCAGGCGCGCTGCTCAGGGCTTTTTGAACACATAAAACAGATTCGGCTCGCTCACCAGGTACAGGGTACCTTCGTCATCCATGGCGATACCCTCGGCCTGGGGGACGGTTTTGCCAAGGCCCATTGAGCCCTTGCTCAACGAAACGTTACCCACCGCACGGCCTTTGGTATCGAGCTCAACGATTTGTCGGGACTCATCCGACAGCGCCAGTAAATGCCCGCTACGCTCGTCGAATTGCAGGCTGGAAATGTCCCGCACAAAAATCTCTGCATTACGCTGAGAGTCGGAAGACACCTCTACATTGGGCGTTTCGACGTTGGCATACGGGAAACCGCGCACCTCGATTATCTGGACCGGTCGACGCTCCTTGGCGACAAAAAGGCGCTGGCCTTTCGTGTCATACGCCAAGCCTTCGTAACCGTTGTTATTACCGGAGCCGATACCCAGTGTCAGTTGCTCGGCATCTTTGGCGTCCAGAAAAGTGGTTTCATCATCGACGTGGATCTTGATCAGGCGCTGCTTACGCTCATCGCTAATGACATAAACACCAGGGCTGATGTATTCGACCGCTTCCGAGTCACCGAACCCCGTCAGCGGAATGCGGCGCAGCGTTCTACCATCCAGGCTTAATTCAACCAGTTGGGCGTCTTTGTTAGTCACCGTGAACAGGCTTTTACGATCTGGATCGTAGCTCAGCGCCGACGCATCAGAATCCAGGCCCGCAATGGGTTGAGCTTCTATGACGACTTTATAGCCCCCCAGGCCGATAGCCTGGGCGTCCTCGCCCTGCCACAAAATCCTCCAGTTGAAGGATGCACGCTCAACGACGCGATATTCACGACCCGCAAAAAACGCCAATACAGTGAGAAGAATGAGCAGAGGGATGAGGATTTTTCGGGAGAGAAGCAGGCGCATTCAGGTTGCTCGAGGTTCAGGCGGATAGCATGGATACCATGCGAATATGAATTGAAGCTTAATGGCGGCGAGCCATCACACGCAAATGATCCTGTAGGAGCTGCCGAAGGCTGCGAAGGCGTTTCATCTGATGTACCGCAGTTCGCAGCCTGCGGCAGCTCCTACAGGCAGCTCGACAGAACCTGACCTACTTCTTCTTAAACGAATAAAACAGGTTCGGCTCGCTGACGATGTACAAATTGCCGTCGTCATCAAACGCTACACCTTCAGCGCGTGGAATAGTGTCTTTCAGACCGTTGAATCCACCCAGCAAAGTCATGAAGCTGACCTGTTGGCCGTTTTCATCCAGTTCGAGCAGCATGTGTGAGTCTGCGGACAGGGCCAGGGTGTGCCCGGTACGGGGTTCGACGGTCAATGAAGAGAGATTGCGCATATCCAGAGACTTGCTCTCGACCTTTTGCTTCTCCCCTTTCAAGACGTCGCTACCGTCGCTTTCCCAGGTGAATATCGCAGCGGGGCGTTCTTCCCCCAGCAGCAATTGCTGACGACGCGGATCCCAGGCAGTGCCCTCGAACGCTTTATTCTGGTTATCGGATGGACCGAGGTCGTATTCCCGGAAATCAGCGATATTAAGGGTGGTGGTTTCCGGCGTGACCTTGACGATAGTCAGATGATGCTGGCGCTCATCGCTAATGGCCATGAAGCCATTTTCCATGACGGCAACCGCCTCGGGATTGCTCCACCCAATCAACGGGATCTTGCGCAGCACGTCGCCATTGAGGGTCAATTCGACCAGAAAGGGATTCTTTCCCATGACCGCAAAAAGTGTTTTGGTCACCGGGTTATAAGACACATCCGACGCTTCATCGTCCTCCATGCCTGGAAGCGGTTTGGCGTCAATGTCGACAACGTAGTCCGGCAGCCAGACACTGGCCTCGCGGTTGGCAAGACTTTCGAAACGCTCCCCCAGCCATAGCCGACCACGATCATCCCAATGCATTGCATGGGCAACGCCGCCTGCAATCACCACAACCAGCAACAGCCAGACGTACCAGCGCGGGCGAGGTAGGCGACGTGGCGATTTGGCAGAAGATGACGGGTTGGTCATGAGCGTTCCCAAGTATGGATAACATCCAGTGGCACAGTGCCCCAAGCGGGGAGCTGGAGGCCGGATTATCCAGATCAATTGTGAAAAAAACGCCAATTGACCGATTGAGGCTGCAAAAAACGCAAAAACCGCCTGTGATGCGCATCCCAGACGGTTTTTGGTTACCGCTTAAAAAGTCAGCGAACGCTGCTTTCGAAAGGCTTCTGACCTACCAGTTCCAGTACCAGCTCATCGCCAGCCAAGAGCGGGCCAACGCCTGCCGGAGTGCCGGTCATGATGACGTCACCGGCCTGCAGCGAGAAGCAGGCTGCCATGTGCTGAATCACCGGCACGATAGGATTGAGCATGTCGCGGCTGTTACCGTCCTGGCGGACTTCGCCATTGATGGTCAGACGAATGCCGATGTCGGTCAGGTCGGAGAAGGTTTCAGCCGGAACAAACGGGGCGATAACAGCGGCACCGTCGAAAGACTTGGCTTCTTCCCATGGGTAACCCTTGTCGCGCAGCTTGGTCTGCACGTCACGCAGGGTCAGGTCCAGGCCGGGAGCAAAGCCGGAAATAGCGTCCAGCACTTCTTCACGGGTCGGGTTCTTGGTCAACGGCTTGCCGATCAGCACGACAATTTCCGCTTCGTAGTGCACCGCGCCACGATCAGCCGGAATGGTGAAACCACCTTCCAGCGCAACTACGGCGCTGCCAGGCTTGATGAACAGCAGCGGCTCTGTAGGCACCGCGTTATTCAGTTCCTTGGCGTGCTCGGCGTAGTTACGCCCCACGCATACAGCCTTGCCCATGGGAAAGTGGATGCTCGTTCCGTCGACATACTTATGCTGATAGCTCATGGCGGCTCCTTGGTCTCGTTGTGGTCACGCCACTATAGATAGTGACGGCCAATTAAACAGCGAAGATTTTTCCGGGGTTCATTATGCCGTTGGGATCGAATGCCGCCTTGATGGCTTTCATGTATTCGATTTCCACCGGCGAGCGGCTGTACGTCAGGTAATCACGCTTGGTCATGCCCACACCGTGCTCGGCGGAAATCGAGCCGTTGTACTTCTGCACGGTTTCGAACACCCACTTGTTTACACGGGCGCATTTGACGAAGAACTCTTCCTTGTCGAGCGCCTCAGGCTTGAGGATGTTCAGGTGAAGGTTGCCATCACCGATATGGCCGTACCAGAGCACCTCGAAATCGGGATAGTGCTCGGCAACGATCGCATCAATTTCACCCAGGAACGCCGGCACTTTTGAAACAGTCACCGAGATGTCGTTCTTGTAAGGCGTGAAGTGGGAAATGGTCTCAGAGATGTACTCGCGCAGCTTCCAAAGGTTTTTCAGTTGCTGCTCGCTCTGGCTCATCACGCCATCCAGCACCCAGCCCTGCTCGACGCAATGCTCGAAGATCGCCAATGCTTCATTGGCCAGGTCTTCGGTGGTGGCTTCGAACTCCAGCAGCACATAGAACGGGCAAGGCGTATCAAAGGGCGAAGGTACGTCGCCGCGGGCCATGACGCGGGCAAACGACTTGTCGGAGAAGAACTCGAACGCCGTCAGATCCAGCTTGCCGTGGAAGGCGTGCAGCACCGGCATGATCGAGTTGAAATCAGCAGTGCCCAGCACCATCGCGGTCAGGTTCTTGGGAGCGCGGTCAAGGCGCATGGTCGCTTCGACGACAAAGCCCAGCGTACCTTCGGCACCGATGAACAACTGGCGCATGTCGTAACCGGTGGCGTTCTTGATCAGGTCCTTGTTCAGCTCAAGGATGTCGCCCTTGCCAGTCACCACTTTCAGGCCCGCGACCCAATTGCGGGTCATGCCGTAGCGAATGACCTTGATCCCGCCAGCATTGGTGCCGATGTTGCCGCCAATCTGACTGGAACCCGAGGATGCAAAATCCACCGGGTAGTAAAGGCCGTTTTCTTCCGCGAGGCTCTGCAGTTGCCTGGTGATTACGCCGGGTTGAACGCGAGCCGTGCGCTCGGTGACGTTCAGCTCCAGCACCTGATTCATGTAATCGAACGAAACCACCACTTCACCATTGACCGCCACGGCCGCCGCCGAAAGCCCGGTTCTGCCGCCAGATGGCACCAGCGCGACCTTGCGTTCGTTGGCCCACAGGACGATGGCCTGAACCTGCTCGACAGTCTTGGGAAAGACAATGGCAACGGGCGCAGGTGTGAATTGTTTGGTCCAGTCCTTGCCGTAAGTCTCAAGGGATGCGGCATCGGTCAGCACTTTTCCAGGCTCAACCAGGGTCTTCAGTTCATCTACCAGCGCAGAATGGATCATCGACGGAACTCTCGAACAATTCATGGTCATCCTGAGAACGCTTCACGTCCAGGAATGGGGTTTAGCGGGGTGCATATGCTAGCATACGCCCCCCGCCAATCGAGCTGACGGCCCGATTCGCGACCGCTTCACTTACTGCCAAATTTCTCCGGGACACAGGTTAAAGCAGATGAGCAAGACTTCCCTCGACAAGAGCAAGATCAAGTTCCTTCTTCTCGAAGGCGTCCATCAATCCGCTGTGGATGTCCTCAAGGCAGCCGGTTATACCAGCATCGAGTACCACACCAAGTCTCTGCCGGAAGCCGAACTGAAAGAAAAGATCGCCGACGCTCACTTCATCGGCATCCGTTCTCGCACCCAGCTGACAGAAGAAATGTTCGATCACGCGAAGAAACTGGTCGCGGTCGGCTGCTTCTGCATCGGTACCAACCAGGTTGATCTGGACGCGGCTCGCGAGCGCGGTATCGCGGTGTTCAACGCGCCGTACTCCAACACTCGCTCGGTCGCCGAACTGGTCCTGGCTGAAGCGATCCTGCTGCTGCGCGGCATCCCGGAGAAAAATGCATCCTGCCACCGTGGCGGCTGGATCAAAAGCGCTGCCAACTCGTTCGAAATCCGTGGCAAGAAACTGGGCATCGTCGGCTACGGTTCGATCGGTACCCAGTTGTCTGTACTCGCCGAAAGCCTCGGCATGCAGGTGTTCTTCTTCGATCCGCTGACCAAGCTGCCACTGGGTAATGCCACTCAGGTACCAAGCCTGAACGAGCTGCTGGGCATGGCCGACATCGTGTCTCTGCACGTGCCTGAACTGCCGTCCACCCAAATGATGATTGGCGAGAAAGAAATCCGCGCCATGAAAAAGGGCGCCATCCTGATCAACGCCGCTCGCGGCACGGTCGTGGACCTCGACGCACTGGCTGACGCCATCAAGGACAAGCACCTGATCGGCGCCGCTATCGATGTGTTCCCGGTTGAGCCTCGCTCCAACGACGACATCTTCGAAAGCCCGCTGCGCGGCCTGGACAACGTGATCCTGACCCCGCACATCGGTGGTTCGACCGCCGAAGCACAAGCCAACATCGGTCTGGAAGTGGCTGAGAAGCTGGTCAAATACAGCGACAACGGTACGTCGGTGTCTTCGGTCAACTTCCCTGAAGTGGCCCTGCCTGCTCACCCTGGCAAGCACCGCCTGCTGCACATCCACGAGAACATCCCGGGCGTGCTGATGGAGATCAACAAGGTCTTCGCCGAAAACGGCATTAACATCTCCGGTCAGTTCCTGCAGACCAACGAGAAAGTCGGTTACGTGGTCATCGACGTCGATGCCGAGTATTCCGATCTGGCCCAGGAAAAGCTGCAACACGTCAAAGGCACGATCCGTAGCCGCGTGTTGTTCTAAGCGTTTCTGGCTCAACAAAAAGGAGACCTTCGGGTCTCCTTTTTTTGTGAGTATTGGCCTATACCTGTAGGAGCTCACGAGCACCGCGAGGCAGCGATAGCGGTATTCCTGACACACCGCTATCGCTGCCTCGCGGTGCTCGTGAGCTCCTACAGGATTCTTGCTAACCTCAGCGAACATTCACCCTGATCACCTTCGACTCAACCGAAGGGTTCAGCGGAATGTGGCTCTTGTCGCCGACCAACAACTGCAGGGTGTGCGGGCCGGGCGGCAGGGTGATTTCGGTTTCGGTCTGCCCTTTACCAAAATGACGAATGTTGTCGGTCATCGGCAGCGGTGCATTGAGGTCCGGCTGGTCTTTGACGTCGATCAGCAAGTGATGGTGGCCGGTTTCGGGAATGTCCACGCCAGCAGGCGCAACACCCATGCCTTTGAGGCCAAACTGGACCTTGAACGTCCCCGGCACCGTCGCGCCGTCTTTAGGCGAAATGATGTACACCTCGGCACCGGCGGGTGATGGCGTGCGTGGAACGTCGGCAGCACTGGCCATCAACGACACCCCGAACAGCAGGCCTGCGAGGGCAGTTTTTGCAAAAAGGGTTTTCATGGGTTCTCCCGTTTTTATAGGCACCAGCGATCAGCCTTTGAGTGACATGCCTACTACCATAGCGCGGTGGTGAGTTACTGGTTTGAAGAACCGGGTTTTATGAAAAAGATTTCATTTCTACAGATAAGCAATGCGCCGTAGAGCTAACGACGCAGGACCTGTAGTTCGCGAAAGGCGGCGGCGAACCGGTAAACCGCCTCGCCAACAAGTTGCCTCCTACCTGACACGGTGCTAACAGGTAGGAGCGAACTTGTTCGCGAGGCACCGCGAATGACGCAACGCGCATCACTCTCGCCGCCTAAAAAACCCCATCCCCACGCCGACGAAACCAGCCGGTCAGGGACAGCCGATCACGGCTGGCAGGCATCACTTCGTGAGGGATATCACCAGACATGAATACCACCAGGCAGCCGCCGGTTGGCTGCACGTCGTATTCCACCCCGTCATCAAGGAACATGCGCAGTTGCCCACCATGCTCCGGCAGCCAGGCGTTGTTTAGATAAACCACTGCTGAAACCATACGCCGGTCATCGTCGCGGAAGCGATCCACATGCTTGAGATAGAACGCCCCTGGCGGATACAACGCGAAATGGCTTTCAAAGTCTTCCAGCCCCAGAAACAAACCGCGATTCAGGGCCTGACGCAGGCTGTCCATCAATCCCAGATAACGATCACAAGGCCCAGACTGCCCAGCCTCCAGCCACTGGATATGATCGCCACGAATCCCTTCACGGATCTCTTGAAATGGCCCGCGGCCAACAGCAGCAGGTGCGAGCTCACCTTCGGCGGCACGCGTGCGGCACTCGTCGGCCAGCTCAAGCGTCAGGCTTTCAGGCAGGAAAATATTTTGCTGCGACCAGCCGCGGGCAGCGAGGTCGTCGACGATTCGAAGCAGCAGCGGATGATCAGAGGCGATTTGCATGGCGCATAGTATCCAGCCGCCCGAGAATCGGGAAGCCTGCGCACTCGACTGATCGCCAGGTGAATGAAATTTCACCGGGGCGGCGAACTCATAACTCGACAAAGCCCCGTAACCACCGGGACAATAGCGGCCTGCCGACAGGAGTCCCTATGCGCCGTTTGTTTGTTGTGTTGTTGATGTTCTGCACGATGCCCGCCTGGGCAGACAGCTATGACCAGTTGTACAAGGTCGCCGGCTGGCCAGAACAGCGCGCGCATTTCAACGACGCTCTTAAAGCGGCTCAACAACGCTATCGCAACAGCCTCCCACCGGCGGTATTTCAAGCGTTGGTGAGCAACAGCAATCAGCGTTTCGCCCCTCAAGCCATGGACCAACGCGCTGAAAAGCGCCTGCGCGAAAGTCTGCGCAACCCCGCCCCTGCGCTGCAGTTCTTCCAGTCTCCGCTGGGGCGCAAGATCGTCAACGCCGAATTGACCGCCACCCGCCCTGACCAGTTGGCAAAAAATGCCAAAGGCCTGCCACAAATCCAGGCCGACGCCACCCGCCAGCTGTTGATCGGTCACTTGGCCCAAGCGCTACCCGCCAAGCAGGCAGGGGCTGAAGTCAGCCTGGCGATTGCCGGTGTGGCCGCCGACAGCCTGAGTCAGATGATTCCCGGATTGCTGGGCGGCGGTCAGGCTCAAGGCATGCTCGACGGACAGCGCGAACGCCTGATGGCGCAGATCGAGGCAGACATGAATAACACCCTGCTCTACGTCTACCGCGATCTTTCCGATCCGGAACTGGAAGAGTTTTCTACGTTTGCTGAATCAGCCGACGGCAAGGCTTACTACCAGGCCGCCTTGGCAGCGATACGCGCCGGGCTGGCCGTTGGGCAAAGCTCGTCGAGCCTTGCACCTTAAGCACCCCGTTCGCAGCGTGCCGATGACAAGACAAAGTGCCTCGCCTGTGAACCAGATGCGCACCTCGTGACTCCAAGATTCGCCTCTTTATATTCGCCTCTCAAACACTGCAAAAAATGGAGTTTTTGGAATGTCAGAATTCTATAAATACTTTAAAGAGAATATGGATGCCCTCGGGCTGGCGGCACCGGAAACATTGTTCGCCAACGCGACTACCGCACTTGCCACCGCCACGACACTCGCGACCCAGATCGACAAGTTCGGCAAAGGCGTCACGGTGATGGAAGTCATAGGCGCCGGTACTCGACTGGAAAAACTGGCCGTCGTGGGGGCATGCTCTGCCGCCTACTATGCCGGGGCCGTCGTAGGCAGCATTGCTGTTGCCCTGGGCCGAACCCTCGCAGGCGGGACATCGCTGGCTGACGTACTGCTGACGGCAAGCAGGAATAATCTCGACCGGGACTGGCTAAGGACGTGCATACACATGCATCCGGGTATCTACAAAACCGACCATCCCGGCAGAATGCTTCCCCAGCACTGGCAGTACACAGCATGAAAGATTCCGCACTTCTGCTGATCTGTGGCCTGGGCATGTCACTGCTTGCATGGGCAATCCTGCATTACCTGGATAAGGATGCCTTTACGGTAATCACCAGTGTTGTGATGATTTCCCTTGCGGTGGACAACTATCGCCTGCGCCGTACCCTGGCCAAAACCCGCAGCCCCGTCGCCAAATAGGCTCAGCGCATCTGGCGGTCCAGAAACGCGAAATAAAGTGCGCGGAACTCGGGCAGCTCGTTCGCCAGATGATGGCGCGCATGCTCGATCATCAGCACTTTTGGCTCGGCGAATTTCTCGTTGAGTACCGTCAGGTTATGACGCCAGTCAACGGTCATGTCGGCGTCCCCCTGGATAATGATCGGGCTGCGCGGGCTTGAAGGTGCGGACTCGATACGCTTGATCCAGCGCGCCAGTGCGCCGACCCAGGCAGTCGGCAAACGACGTGGCTGCAAGGGATCTGCCAACAGAAACGGTAGAAACGCCGGGGCGTTGGAGTTTTCGCTGAAGCGCCGGGCGATACCCGTGATGAAGGGATTGAGCAGGTGATAGCTCAGCTTTGACCAACCCCATGCCCGAGGCCTGACCAGCGGCGCAAGCAGGATGACCTGACCTTGAGCGGGACTTTCAACGCCATGATCAAGCAGATGGTCGATCAGAATCGCGGCCCCCGTGCTTTGTCCGCAAAGGTGCCACGGCGTAGGCAACTGCAGTCCGCGGGCTTCTTCGAACAGGCGTTGCAGGACGACCTGATACTCCGCGAAGTCGTTGATGCTGGCCCGCGGACCACTCGACAAGCCGTGTCCGGGCAAATCACAGGTGATCACTGCAAAGCCTTTGCTCAGCGCCCATTCGATCACATGCCGGAACAGGCCCATGTGGTCATAAAAACCATGCATGCAAAACAACGTCGCCACGGGCTTATCCGGAATCCAGACCTGCCCGACAATCTCATAACCACCCACATCCATTCTGCCCAGCCAGGTGCGCAGCGGACGCTCCAGACCCAATCTGTCCAGCACGTAAAATCGCTGGTAAGCCGCGCCCTCAGCAGACAACGGCTGGGCGGCACTGAGCGGTTGCAGGCTGTTGCGCAGTGCTTCGGGGTCGAACGTGGCAGACATGAGGTTTCCGGTGGGACGATAGACTGTGCTGCGATATTCAGCTGTATCCCGAAACATGGCAACCCAGCCCCCTCAAACAGATGCGTTTGAAATGAAATCCTTACACCGCAGCACGCTCGTCGCAGGCCTGATCGCGATTCTCTGCGCAGGGCTTTTGTGGGCTGGCTATGACTGGTTTCAAAGTCGCTATTTGCGGCCATTCAGTGATCAAGCCGCATTCTTTAATGGCGACACGCTCGGCCTGCCCAGCGAACTGGCAGGTCCGGGAAGGGTGCGAGTGGTGCACTTCTGGGACCCCGCCTGCCCTTGCAACGTTGGCAACCAACAGCATCTTGTCGAGTTGATCGAGCATTTTGGTGGGCTGGGTGGCGTGGACTTTTATGCGGTGCAAAAAACCGGCAGCCACGGTCAACTCCCTTCCACCTTAAGCGTTATCAAGCCGCTGACGCACTTGCAGGGAGCCGAAAACATCAGCGTCAGCCCTGCGGTGGCGATCTGGGATAGAGAGGGCAAACTGGCCTATTTCGGGCCATACAGCGAAGGCTTGACGTGTAACTCGAGCAACAGTTTTATCGAGCCCATCCTGCAAGCACTGACTGTGGGACGAACCGTGGATGCGACACACACCATGGCGGTGGGTTGCTATTGCGGGTGGAACGCAGCCCCCCTGTAGGAGTGAGCTTGCTCGCGATGCATGAGACACGTCTAGAAGCCATACCGCGTCATCGTTTATCGCGGGCAAGCACCGCGGACACACTGATGTTGACGTGGGACCGGCTTCAGCCGGGAAGGCTGCCTATCAGATGCCACATATTCAGCGGCTGTCCCGGCCTCTTCCCGGCTAAAGCCGGTCCCACGTCGTCACATTGGCTTGCGGCCAAACATAGAATCTTCCACGGGAATTCATTTCAAATGTGAAGCGATGCGTCTGGCCATCCAATATGCCTACAATCGCGCCTTGTCGCCTTATCTGAGAAGCCGGATGAAACGCAGCCTGTCTATCCTTGTATTCATCATCGCCCTCGTCATTGGCGCAGGTGCGTGGTATCTGCACAGCAAGCAACCCCAGCGTGACGGTCAGATCTCCCTCGCCCACCTTCAGGCGCCCGTCAGCGTTCGCTACGACGAACGCGGCGTGCCACATATCCGCGCCGAGAACGAAGCCGATCTGTATCGCGCACTGGGTTATGTACAGGCTCAGGACCGACTGTTCCAGATGGAAATGATTCGTCGCCTGGCCCGAGGTGAACTGGCTGAAGTGCTGGGCCCTAAGCTGGTGGCGACGGACAAGCTGTTTCGCAGCCTGCGTATTCGTGAACACGCCGACGACTACGTTGCCCGCCACAATAAGGACACGCCGACCTGGAAAGCGCTGCAAGCCTACCTCGATGGCATCAATCAGTATCAGGACAGCCACGCCAGACCACTGGAATTCGACGTACTGGGCATCCCCAAACGCCCGTTCACTGCTGAAGACACTCTGAGCGTCGGCGGTTACATGGCCTACAGCTTCGCAGCCGCTTTTCGTACCGAACCCTTGCTGACCTATGTGCGCGACGAATTGGGTGACGACTACCTGAAAGTCTTTGATCTCGACTGGCAGCCTCAAGGTGTTCTCGATCAGCCAACAAGGCTCTCAACCAGCGACTGGAAAAACCTCAACCAGCTCGCCTACCTGAGCAATCAGGCACTTGAACAGGCGGGTTTACCCCAGTTCGAAGGCAGTAATGCATGGGCTGTTTCCGGCAACAGAACCCAAAGCGGCAAGCCGTTACTGGCGGGCGATCCACACATCCGTTTCTCGGTACCGTCGGTGTGGTATGAAGCGCATCTGTCCGCGCCGGGCTTTGAGCTGTACGGCCATCATCAGGCGCTCAATCCGTTTGCGTCGCTGGGCAATAACATGGACTTCGGCTGGAGCCTGACCATGTTCCAGAACGATGACCTGGACCTTATCGCCGAAAAGACCAACCCGGAAAACCCGAATCAAGTCTGGTACCACGGCCAGTGGGTCGACATGACCACTACCGAACAACAGATCGCGGTCAAAGGCGAAGCGCCGGTCACGCTGACGCTGCGCAGGTCGCCTCACGGCCCTATCGTCAACGACGTGATGGGCGTCACCGCAAGCGCCACGCCGGTTGCCATGTGGTGGTCATTCCTGGAGTCGGAGAATCCGATTCTGGAAGGTTTCTACGAAGTAAACCGCGCCGACACGCTGGACAAAATGCGCGCCGCTGCCGAAAAAATTCAGGCGCCGGGGCTGAACATTGTCTGGGCCAATGCCAAAGGCGATATCGGCTGGTGGGCTGCGGCGCAGTTGCCAATCCGCCCGGAAGGGGTCAACCCGAACTACATTCTCGATGGCAGCACTGAGCAAGCCGACAAACTGGGCTTTTACCCCTTCAGCGCCAACCCGCAGGAAGAAAACCCCGCACGCGGCTACATCGTCTCCGCCAACTTCCAGCCCCTCTCGCCCACCGGCATGCAAATCCCCGGTTACTACAACCTGGCTGATCGCGGCCAACAGTTGAATCGGCAGTTAAGTGATACGTCGATCAAGTGGGATCTGGACAACAGTAAAGCGCTGCAGCTGGGCACGACAACTGATTATGCCCATCGGGTTTTAAAGCCTTTGCTACCCATCCTCCGCGAAGTAGTCAGTGATCCGGAAGAGAATGCGCTGGTAGAACGACTCGCCAACTGGAAAGGGGACTACCCAGTGGATTCAGTAGGCGCGACGCTGTTCAACCAGTTCCTTTTCGACCTGAGCGAAGAGGTCTTCCACGATGAGCTTGGGGATGGTCTCTTCGAAACACTGCTATCAACAAGAGTGATTGATGCCGCCCTGCCCCGCGTGGCCGCCGACGCCAGTTCGCCGTGGTGGAACAATCGCAATTCGCCGTTTGAAGAGAACCGCGCCAACACCGTCAAAGTCGCTTGGCACGCTACGGTGTCGCATTTGAAATCCACGTATGGCCTTAACGCGGACGAATGGCGCTGGGGTAAAGCACACACCCTGACCCACGCTCATCCGCTGGGCACGCAAAAGCCGCTGGATCAGCTTTTAAACGTCGGCCCATTCGCAGCGCCCGGCACCCATGAAGTACCCAACAATCTTTCGTCCCGCATCGGACCTGCGCCTTGGCCAGTTACCTACGGCCCCTCAACCCGCCGCCTGATCGACTTCGCCGACCCGGCCCATGCACTGGGCATCAACCCAGTCGGACAGAGCGGCGTGCTGTTTGATAAACACTATTCGGATCAGGCACAGACCTACATCAACGGCGAGTACGTGCCGCAGCATTTGAGCGAAGAGGATGTGGCAAAGAACGCCCATGGCACCTTGAGGCTGGTGCCCCCGGCCCGGTAGGAGCGAACTTGTTCGCGAGGCGATGATCCTGCGTAACAATTACACCGCCTCGCGAACAAGTTCGCTCCTACCGACAATCACCTTACGCGTTAAACCGGCGCAGCATTTGAGCGAAGAGGATGTGGCTAAGAATGCCCAAGGCACCTTGAGGCTGATGCCCCCATCCCGGTAGGAGCGAACTGGTTCGCGAGACGATGATCCTGCGTAAACAGTTACACCGCCTCGCGAACAAGTTCGCTCCTACCGAAATTCACCTTACGCTCTAAACCGGCGCAGCATTTGAGCGAGGAGGATGTGGCTAAGAATGCCCAAGGCACCTTGAGGCTGATGCCCCCATCCCGGTAGGAGCGAACTGGTTCGCGAGGCGATGATCCTGCGTGACAATTACACCGCCTCGCGAACAAGTTCGCTCCTACCGACAATCACCTTACGCGTTAAACCGGCGCAGCATTTGAGCGAAGAGAATGTGGCGAAGCATGCCCATGGCACCTTGAGGCTGATGCCCCCATCCGGGTAGGAGCGAACTTGTTCGCGAGGCAATGATCCTGCGTAACAATTACACCGCCTCGCGAACAAGTTCGCTCCTACCGACAATCACCTTACGCGTTAAACCGGCGCAGCATTTGAGCGAAGAGGATGTGGCGAAGAACGCCCAAGGCACCTTGAGGTTGGTGCCCCCGGCCCGGTAGGAGCGAACTTGTTCGCGAGACGATGGTGCTGCGTAAACAGTTACACCGCCTCGCGAACAAGTTCGCTCCTACCGACAATCACCTTACGCGTTAAACCGGCGCAGCATTTGAGCGAAGAGGATGTGGCGAAGAATGCCCAAGGCACCTTGAGGCTGATGCCCCCATCCCGGTAGAAGCGAACTTGTTCGCGAGGCGACGGTGCTGCGTAAACAGTTACACCGTCTCGCGAACAAGTTCGCTCCTACCGACAATCACCTTACGATTTAAACCGGCGCAGCCGCGCGGCGTGGGTCGGGCTGTTTGTAGTTATCAGCCGCGCTTTCTTCGATGGCTTGCTGGATGGCTTTCTTGCGCTGTTGCTCGGCACGGCGGGTGAAGAACCAGACCAGGAAGGTCGCGCACGAAACGGCCAGCAGAATCAGGCTCGCGACGGCGTTGATTTCCGGCTTCACGCCCAGACGCACGGCGGAGAAGACTTCCATCGGCAAGGTCGTTGAACCCGGACCAGAAACGAAGCTCGCCAGTACCAGGTCGTCCAGCGACAGCGCGAAGGACATCATGGCCCCCGCTGCCAGCGAAGGCGCGATCATCGGGATGGTGATCAGGAAGAACACCTTCCATGGCCGCGCACCGAGATCCATGGCGGCCTCTTCGATGGACAGGTCCAGTTCACGCAAGCGTGCCGAAACCACGACCGCCACATAGGCGGCGCAGAACGTGGTGTGGGCGATCCAGATGGTGACGATGCCGCGCTCCTGCGGCCAGCCGATCAACTGCGCCATGGCCACGAACAGCAGCAACAGCGACAGACCGGTAATCACTTCAGGCATCACCAGCGGCGCTGTCACCAGCCCACCGAAAAATGTGCGGCCTTTGAAGCGCGTGATGCGGGTCAACACGAACGCTGCCATGGTGCCCAGCGCTACCGCTGCAATCGCCGTATACGTGGCGATTTCCAGTGAGCGCATCACCGAGCCCATTAGTTGCGAGTTATCCAGCAAACCGACATACCAGTGCACAGACCAACCACCCCAGACCGTGACCAGTTTGGACGCGTTGAACGAGTAGATGACCAGAATCACCATCGGCGCGTAGATGAACAGCAGGCCCAGGACCAGCATCATGTTCGAGAATCGAAAGCCTCTCATGCCCTGCCCTCCAGCTCTTTGGCCTGACTGCGGTTAAACAGAATGATCGGCACGATCAGGATCAACAGCATGATCACCGCCAATGCCGAAGCCACCGGCCAGTCACGGTTGTTGAAGAACTCTTGCCACAACACGCGGCCAATCATCAGGGTTTCCGGACCACCCAGGAGTTCAGGAATGACGAACTCGCCGACCACCGGAATGAACACCAGCATGCAGCCCGCAATCACGCCGTTCTTGGACAGCGGCACGGTGATTTTCCAGAAGCTGTTGAAGTTACTCGAGCCCAGGTCAGACGCCGCCTCAAGCAGGCTCGGGTCATGTTTGACCAGGTTGGCGTACAGCGGCAGGATCATGAACGGCAGGTACGAATACACCACGCCTATATAGACGGCCAGGTTGGTATTGAGGATCTGCAGCGGCTCGTCGATGAGGCCGAGCCACATCAGGAACGCATTGAGCAGACCGTTGTTGCTGAGGATACCCATCCATGCGTAGACCCGGATCAGAATCGCGGTCCAGGTCGGCATCATGATCAACAGCAACAGCACGGTTTGCAGCTCCTTGCGTGCGGTTGCAATGGCATAGGCCATCGGGAAGCCGATCAGCAAGCACAGCAACGTGCTGAAGAACGCCATTTTCAGCGAACCGAGATACGCCGAAATGTACAGGTCATCGCCTGTCAGCAGCGCGTAGTTGGCGAAGTTGAGGATGACCTCGAACTTCTGCTCGGCGTAGCTGAAGATTTCCGTGTAGGGCGGAATCGCTACGTCGGCTTCGGCGAAACTGATCTTGATAACGATCAGAAACGGCAAGGCAAAGAACAGGAACAGCCAGAGGAACGGTGCCCCGATGACCAGTTGCCGGCCATTGGGGGTTATCCGGTTCAAGGCGCGCTTGATTTTGCGTATCTTCATGAGCGCAATACCACGCCGCTGTCGTCTTCCCACCAGACAAACACTTCATCGCCCCAGGTCGGCCGGGTGCCTTGACGCTCGGCGTTGGCAACGAATGACTGCACCAGCTTGCCGCACGGCAGTTGTACGTAGAACACCGAATGGCCGCCCAGGTACGCGATGTCGTGGACTTTGCCACGCGACCAGTTGTATTCGAATGCTGGCTGTTCGGTGGTGACCAGCAACTTCTCTGGACGCAACGCGTAAGTGATGTGCTTGTCTTCCACGGAGGTTGTCACGCCGTGGCCAACGTAGATATTGCGTTCCAGCTCGGGGCTTCGAATCAGGGCATGGCCTTCCATGTCCTCGATCACTTCGCCTTCGAACAGGTTGACGTTACCGATGAATTCGCAGACCAGACGGCTGGTCGGGGTTTCGTAGATGTCGATCGGGCTGCCAATCTGAGCGATCCAGCCCAGGTGCATGATCGCGATGCGTTCAGCCATAGTCATGGCTTCTTCCTGGTCGTGGGTCACCATCACACAGGTCACGCCGACCCGCTCGATGATTTCCACCAGTTCCAGTTGCATCTGCGAGCGCAGTTTCTTGTCCAGCGCGCCCATGGGTTCGTCGAGCAACAGCAGCTTGGGCTTCTTCGCCAGGGAACGAGCCAGCGCTACCCGCTGACGTTGACCGCCGGACAGTTGATGAGGCTTGCGACGCGCGTACTGGGTCATCTGCACCAGCTTGAGCATTTCCGCCACGCGTTCGGTGATTTCCGACTTGGGCAGTTTGTCCTGCTGCAGACCGAACGCGATGTTCTGCTCCACGGTCATGTGCGGGAACAACGCGTAGGACTGGAACATCATGTTGATTGGACGTTCGTACGGCGGCATGTCGGTAATATCGACGCCATCCAGGAAGATCCGCCCTTCTGTCGGCCGCTCGAAACCGGCCAGCATGCGCAGCAGCGTTGACTTGCCGGAGCCGGAGCCGCCCAGCAAGGCGAAAATCTCGCCCTTGTTGATTTGCAGGGACACGTCGTCCACGGCAATCGTCTCATCGAATTTCTTCGTGACCCGATCGATCTTGACCAGCACCTGTTTGGGTTGCTGATCGCCTTCGAGTGATTTCTTGTAGGCGCCGGAGGCAACTGCCATGGGTGAAACTCCCAACTGGTTTGCAGCCCGGCCTGCATGACCGGGCGCGAGGTCTTTATTTACCGGACTTGATTCGAGTCCAGCTGCGCGTCATCACGCGCTGAATCTTCGGCGGCAGCTCGGAGTTGACGTACAGGCGCTCTTGCACTTCCTTGGACGGGTAAACCGCCTCGTCCGCGCGAATGTCTTTGTCCATGAACTCGTCGGAAGCAGGGTTCGGGTTGGCGTAACCCACTTCGTCACTGACTTCAGCAATAACTTTAGGCTCAAGCATGTAGTTGATGAACGCGTGAGCCTGCTTGGTGTTTTTCGAGTCCGCCGGTATCGCCAGCATGTCGAACCACAGGTTGCCGCCCTCTTTCGGGATGCTGTAGGCGATGTTCACGCCTTTGCCTGCTTCCTCTGCCCGGGACTTGGCCTGGAACACGTCACCCGAGAAACCGGCCGCCACGCAGATGTCGCCGTTGGCCAGATCGGTGATGTATTTCGAGGAGTGGAAATAGGTCACGTAAGGACGAATCTCCATCAGCTTGGCTTCGGCTTTTTTATAGTCGGCCTCGTTCGTGCTGTTGGGATTCAGGCCCAGGTAATTGAGCATTGCCGGGAGCATTTCATCGGCAGAATCGAGCATGGCTACGCCGCAGCTCTGCAGCTTCTTGATGTTTTCGGGTTCGAACAGCACCGACCAGGAATCGATCTTGTCGACGCCCAACACCGCTTTGACTTTCTCGACGTTGTAACCGATGCCGTTGGTGCCCCACAGATACGGCACGGCGTACTGGTTACCCGGATCGTTTTTCTCCAGACGCTTGAGCAGCGCCGGGTCTAGATTTTTGTAATTCGGCAACTGGCTCTTGTCGAGCTTCTGGAACGCGCCTGCTTTGATCTGTTTGCCCAAGAAGTGGTTGGACGGCACGACAACGTCATAGCCCGTGCGACCCGCAAGAAGCTTGGCTTCCAGGGTTTCGTTGGAGTCGAATACGTCGTACATCGGCTTGATGCCGGTGGTTTTTTCGAAGTCTTCGAGGGTTGTTTTGCCGATGTAATCGGACCAGTTATAAATATGCACGGTGGATGCCGCGTGCGCTGCGACGGTAGCAGTGAGCGTGGCGGCGGCGAGCATGGATTTGGCAAATAAAGAAATAGACACGTGAACAATCCTTTTTGAGGTGGGGTCTGGTGCCCGTGTCGGGAAGTTGAGCAGATCAGGTCGAAAAAATCCGGGGGCGCAACTTACCGTTGTTGACCGCGTATCGCAAAAAAACTTTATGTGACATTGCCTTGGGATGGACCGGTAGGAGCGACCGGGGTGGCGATCCACCTTGTTCGCGAGGGCGTCGGCAAATTCAACATATTAGTGCCTGACATACCGCCTCGCGAACAAGTTCGCTCCTACCGGGATCTACTTATTTACCCGACTTAATCTTGGTCCAGCTGCGGGTCATGATCCGCTGCGTGGCGGCTGGCAAGTCAGCGATGGCGTAAAGCTTGGCCAGCACATCAGCAGGCGGGTAGACGCCTGGATCGCTGGTGATGTCTTTATCGACCAGAGCAGTTGCTGCCGAGTTGCCGTTCGGGAAGCGTACTTCGTTGGTGATCTCGGCCATGATTTCCGGCTGCAGCAGGAAGTTCATGAACTTGTAGGCCCCTTCGACGTTTTCTGCGTCTTTAGGAATTGCCACCATGTCGTAGAAGCTGCCAGCACCCTCTTTCGGAATGTTGTAGCTGACCTTCACCTTGCCACCGGCTTCTTCAGCACGGGATTTGGCCTGGTAGATATCGCCCGAGTAACCCACGGCTACGCAGATATTGCCGTTGGCCAGGTCGGAGATGTACTTGGACGAGTGGAAGTAACCAATCGAAGGACGGATTTTCATGAACAGCGCTTCGGCTTCAGCCAGCTGTTTCTTGTCCTGGCTGTCGGTTGGATAACCCAGGTAATGCAGGGCAATCGGCAGCATTTCGGTTGGCGAATCGAGGAAGCTGATGCCACAGGATTTCAGCTTGGCTGCGTTCTCTGGCTTGAACAGCAGGTCCCACGAGTTGACCGGTGCGTCGGCACCCAGTGCGGCTTTGACTTTGTCCGGGTTGATACCGATACCAATCGAGCCCCACATGTACGGGAAGGCGTGCTTGTTGTCCGGGTCGCTGACCGATACGGCTTTGAGCAGGTCGGTGTTCAGGTTTTTGTAGTTGGACAGCTTGGACTTGTCCAGCGGCTGGTAAACCCCGGCTTTGATCTGTTTGGCCAGGAAGTTATTCGACGGCACGACGATGTCATAACCGGACTTGCCGGCAAGCAGCTTGGCTTCAAGGGTTTCGTTGCTGTCGAACACGTCGTAGACGACCTTGATGCCCGACTCTTTTTCGAATTTGGAGATGGTGTCCTTGGCGATGTAATCGGACCAGTTGTACACGTGCAGCACTTTGTCGTCGGCCTGCGCAGCGGCGGCCACAACGCCCATGAGGGACAAAGCGAGGAGGGTCTTGCCAAATTTCTTCATGTGTACAACTCCAGTGTTATTAGGTAGCGGCTTCTAGCCATTAGTCTGGCAAGTTCTTAATCTGGATGACAAGCCTGGTGTAGCGTCGGTAGGAGCGAACTTGTTCGCGAGACATCGAACCTGACACACCGCCTCGCCAACAAGTTGGCTCCTACCGATTCGCGCCTTAATCCTGTAGCTCAGCCAACGTCAGATCCAGGCACTTGCGGGCTTTTTCGACCAACTCATCAATTTCCGCAAAGCTGATCACCAACGGTGGCGCGATGATCATGGTGTCGCCTACAGCCCGCATAATCAGGCCATTGTTGAAGCAGAAGGTTCGACAAATCATGCCCGCCCCTTTGCCGGTGTAGCGCTCGCGGGTTGTCTTGTCCCTGACCAGTTCAATGGCCCCCAACATACCGACGCCGCGGACTTCACCCACCAGCGGATGATCGCTCAGCTCACGTAGACGCTTTTGCAAGTATGGTGCCGTTTCCGCGTTGACGCGTTCGACGATTTTCTCTTCGCGCAGGATGCGAATGTTCTCCAGCGCCACGGCCGCTGCGACCGGATGCCCGGAGTAGGTAAAGCCGTGGTTGAAGTCACCGCCTTCGTTGAGCACGGCCACCACTTCGTCACGCACAATCAGGCCGCCCATGGGGATGTAACCCGAGGTCAGGCCTTTGGCGATGGTCATCATGTCCGGTTTGAGGCCGTAGAAGTCGCTACCAAACCACTCACCCGTTCGCCCGAAACCACAGATCACTTCGTCGGCGACGAACAGAATGTCGTACTTGTCGAGGATTTCTTTGATCTTCGGCCAGTAGCTTTCCGGAGGCACGATAACCCCGCCCGCGCCCTGAATCGGCTCGGCAATAAAAGCACCGACGTTGTCCACGCCCAGTTCAAGAATCTTCTTTTCCAACTGCTCGGCAGCCCAGATACCGAACTCGTCCGGCGTCATGTCGCCGCCTTCGCCAAACCAGTATGGCTGCGGGATGTGCACGATGCCCGGGATCGGCAAGTCGCCCTGCTCGTGCATGTAGGTCATGCCACCCAGGCTTGCGCCCGCGACTGTCGAACCGTGGTAACCGTTGACCCGACTAATGATGGTTTTCTTGTTCGGCTGGCCCTTAATCGCCCAATAGTGACGAACCATGCGCAACATGGTGTCGTTGCCTTCCGAGCCGGAACCGGTGAAGAACACATGGTTCATGCCTTCAGGGGCGATTTCGGAGATGACTTTGGCCAACTCCAGCACCGGCGGGTGGGCGGTCATGAAGAACAGGTTGTAATACGGCAGCTCGCGCATCTGTCTGGCAGCCGCGTCGGCCAGTTCTTCACGACCATAACCGATGGCGACACACCACAGGCCGGACATGCCATCGAGGATCTTGTTGCCCTCGCTGTCCCATAGATAAACCCCCCTGGAACGGGTGATGATCCGCGGGCCGACTTCCTTGAGTTGCTTGTAATCGCTGAACGGGGCCAGGTGATGCTCACTGCTCAAGGCCTGCCATTCGCGGGTTTGCGGGTTCTTGGAACTCATGTACAACTCCATATTAAATGCGCAGGAGGCTCTATGTTTGCGCGCATGTTTATACGGCCGCATCAGTGTCGTGGGACCGGCTTTAGCCGGGAAGAGGCCGGGGCAGCTGATAAATCTTTGTTGTCTGCCAAGCAGCCTTCACGGCTAAAGCCGGTCCCACGTCATCTCAACCGCTCGCTCCAACAGGTCCTATGGCATCAAACCGCAAACAGAAGGAACTCCCGCTCCCACGAACTGATCACGCGTTTGAAGTTTTCATGCTCGGCACGTTTGACCGCGACGTAGCCCTTGATGAATTTCTCACCCAGGTATTTCTCGACTGTCTTGCTGTTTTCCATGCGCTCCAATGCGTCCTCAATGGTCAGCGGCAGACGCAGGTTGCGTCGCTCGTAACCACGGCCGACGACCGGAGCACTCGGGTTGATGTGTTCAACCATGCCAATAAAGCCGCATAACAGGCTCGCGGCAATCGCCAGATACGGATTGGCGTCGGCGCCCGGCAAGCGGTTCTCCACGCGACGGTTCTGCGGACCTGCATCCGGAACACGCAGACCAACCGTACGGTTTTCTTCGCCCCACTCGACGTTCACCGGTGCCGAGGTATCCGGCAGGAAGCGGCGGAACGAGTTGACGTTCGGCGCGAACAGCGGCAACAGCTCAGGGATCAGCTTCTGCAAGCCGCCGATGTGCTGCAGGAACAGCTCGCTCATGGTCCCGTCTTCGTTGGAGAAGATGTTCTTGCCGGTCTTGATGTCGATGATGCTCTGGTGCAAATGCATGGCACTGCCAGGCTCACCCGTCATCGGTTTGGCCATGAAAGTAGCCGCCACATCGTGCTTGAGTGCGGCCTCACGCATGGTGCGCTTGAACACCAGAATCTGGTCTGCCAACGACAAGGCATCACCGTGACGGAAGTTGATTTCCATCTGCGCCGTGCC
The DNA here is from genome assembly GCF_900187575.1 of Pseudomonas sp. Irchel 3A5. Classification (NCBI taxonomy): domain Bacteria; kingdom Pseudomonadati; phylum Pseudomonadota; class Gammaproteobacteria; order Pseudomonadales; family Pseudomonadaceae; genus Pseudomonas; species Pseudomonas sp. Irchel 3A5. Next base: position 411,660 of record NZ_FYDU01000001.1, read on the forward strand.
GTCTTCGTGGATCAGCGTGTCGAGGTCGAGGTTTTGCAGTTCGCACCAGTCGTAGACATCTTCGAACAGCGGATCGAACTCGTTGGCCGCTTCGATGGAGAACGACTGACGACCTGTCTCAGGACGCCCGGAGCGCCCGACTGGCGGCTGCAATGGGTAGTCGGGGTCGTCGCTGCGCTTGGTCAGGTAAAACTCCATCTCTGGCGCGACAATGGGCTGCCAGCCCTGATCAGTGTAGAGCTTGAGGACTTTCTTCAAGACGTTACGCGGCGACAACTCAATGGGGTTGCCCTGCTTGTCGTAAGTGTCATGGATGACCTGCGCGGTGGGCTCGATGGCCCAGGGGACTACATAAACCGCGTTGGCATCCGGGCGGCAGAACATGTCGATGTCTGCCGGGTCGAGCAGTTCGTAATAGATGTCGTCTTCGACGTAGTCACCGGTCACCGTCTGCAGCAATACGCTCTCCGGCAAGCGCATGCCCTTTTCGGCAATGAATTTGTTGGTGGGGGAAATCTTGCCGCGAGTGATCCCGGTCAAGTCGGCAATCATGCATTCGACTTCGGTGATCTTGTGTTCTTTCAACCAATCGGTGAGCTGGTCGAGGTTGGTACTCATAAATACCTCAGGTGGTCAGAGTCCTGATCGCGAATCAGGCGTTAGTTGACGCATCGGCGTCGCGTTGTAGTGCTCGTTTACGGCAGGCATCGCCAAACGCCTGGAAGATGACAAGGTAATCAGGGTTTGCAGTAACTTGCCACTCGGGATGCCATTGCACCCCCAGCGCGAAGCCCGGACTGTCCTGTACCGAGACGGCTTCGATCAAACCATCGGGCGCAATGGCCTCCACGCGCAGGCCCGGCGCCAGGCGCTCGATGCCTTGCCCGTGGATGGAATTAACACGAATTTCACTCGCCAGCCCCAGGCCGTCCAACACACTGCCCGGCTGGACGCGCATCGGATGACTCGGCGCATACTGGACTTCAACCGGCTCATTCTCCGGTTCACGATGATCCATGAAGCCTTCAGTTTCATGGACGCGCTGATGCAGGCTGCCACCAAACGCTACATTCATCTCCTGAAAACCACGGCAAATGCCTAAAACCGGAACACCGGCTGCCACGGCGGCACGAATAAGCGGTAAGGTGGTGCGGTCGCGTTCGGGATCATGAGCAGTACCCGGCGCGCTGGCTGGGCCACTATAGTGGTAGGGTTCGACATTGGAAGGCGAACCGGTGAACAGCAGTCCATCGAGGCTGGAAAGAATATCGGCGGGGTCTAGCAAGGGTCCGAGTGAAGGCAGAATCAACGGCATGCCCTGGGCAGCCACTGCTACCGCACGGACATATTTGTCGCCAGAAACATGATAAGCATGATGACCGATCTGCTTGGTGCAGGCGGTGACGCCGATCAAGGGCAGGCGTGACATGGGACCCCCGTGTTGTTGCTGTTCTGGGTTGCGATCGAGCTTAGCCTTGTTCGTTTTTTTACACAACAGTCCTGTGGAAATCGAACAGGCACCGTGAAAGCCCCGTAATCCGTAGCCTTCCGCTGTTAAATACTTGCCCTGAATTGCGGCAAAAACGGCCTTTTTGCGCCCTTTCGGGGCAAGGGAAGGCTCTATTGACTTCATCATGGCTTTCGGATTGACTGAAACCCGTAAAGCTCGATGATTGATATTTTTAACAACAAAGGTGTTGCATCATGTCGGTACCCCCGCGTGCCGTTCAGCTTAACGAAGCGAACGCGTTCCTTAAGGAACATCCTGAGGTTCTGTACGTTGACCTTCTGATTGCAGATATGAATGGTGTGGTGCGCGGCAAGCGCATTGAACGCACCAGCCTCCATAAGGTTTACGAGAAGGGCATTAACCTGCCTGCCTCTTTATTTGCCCTGGATATCAATGGCTCGACGGTAGAAAGTACCGGCCTGGGTCTGGACATCGGTGATGCGGACCGAATCTGTTATCCAATCCCCGATACCCTGTGCAATGAGCCTTGGCAGAAGCGCCCTACTGCGCAACTGTTGATGACCATGCACGAACTGGAAGGTGACCCGTTTTTCGCCGACCCACGCGAAGTATTGCGCCAGGTCGTGACCAAGTTCGACGAAATGGGTCTGACGATTTGCGCCGCTTTCGAGCTGGAGTTCTACCTGATCGATCAGGAGAACGTGAACGGCCGTCCGCAACCACCCCGCTCGCCGATTTCCGGCAAACGCCCGCACTCGACACAGGTCTACCTGATCGACGACCTCGACGAATACGTCGACTGCCTCCAGGACATTCTGGAAGGTGCCAAGGAGCAAGGGATTCCCGCTGACGCCATCGTCAAGGAAAGTGCTCCGGCCCAGTTTGAAGTCAACCTGCACCACGTCGCCGACGCGATCAAGGCGTGTGACTACGCGGTATTGCTCAAGCGCCTGATCAAGAACATCGCCTACGACCATGAGATGGACACCACCTTCATGGCCAAGCCTTACCCAGGCCAGGCAGGCAACGGTTTGCATGTACACATCTCGATCCTGGATCGCGATGGCAAGAATATCTTCACCAGCGAGGATCCCGAGCAGAACGCCGCGTTACGTCATGCCATCGGCGGTGTGCTCGAGACCCTACCGGCGCAGATGGCGTTCCTTTGCCCGAACGTCAATTCGTATCGCCGGTTTGGTGCTCAGTTCTATGTGCCTAACTCCCCGAGCTGGGGCCTGGACAACCGTACCGTGGCCGTACGCGTACCGACCGGCTCTGCCGACGCGGTGCGTATCGAGCACCGTGTTGCGGGTGCCGACGCCAACCCTTATCTGTTGATGGCTTCGGTCCTGGCAGGCGTGCACCACGGCCTGACCAACAAGATCGAACCTGGCGCGCCGGTTTCGGGCAACTCGTACGAGCAGAACGAACAAAGCCTGCCGAACAACCTGCGCGACGCATTGCGTGAGCTGGACGACAGCGAAGTCATGGCCAAGTACATCGATCCTAAATACATCGATATCTTTGTTGCCTGTAAGGAAAGTGAGCTGGAGGAGTTCGAACACTCCATCTCCGACCTTGAGTACAACTGGTACCTGCATACCGTTTAAATAATGGTGTGAAGCATGAGAAACGCCGCAGGCCGTGAGGTTGTGCGGCGTTTTTTTGTGTCGTGGGACCGGCTTCAGCCGGGAAGAGGTCGGTACATTCAGCAAATCTTATCGCCAGGAATGCAGCCTTCTCGGCTAAAGCCGGTCCCACGCCAAATTCCATTACAATCCCACAAGTCCCCGCCCACGAGACCGTCACATGACCCGCCCCATCACGCCCCGCAAACCCCGCGCAGCCAGCCAGGCCCGAATCGATTCGATTCTTGATGCTGCACGCGAACTGCTTGCCACTGAGGGCGTAGCGAGTCTGTCGATCTACAGCGTGGCCGAACGGGCACAGATTCCGCCGTCTTCGGTTTACCACTTTTTCGCCAGCGTTCCCGCCCTGCTGGAAGCGCTGACCGCCGACATCCATGCAGCCTTCCGTGCCAGCCTGCAAGCCCCTATTGAACATGCAGAACTCAACACGTGGCGTGATCTGTCCCGCCTGGTCGAGCAGCGCATGCTGGATATCTACAACGCTGACGCCGCTGCGCGCCAGTTGATTCTGGCCCAGCATGGCCTGACCGAAATCACTCAGGCGGATCGTCAGCATGACATCGAGCTGGGGCACTTGATGCTGGAGGTCTTTGACAGACACTTCGCGCTGCCGGTGCTACCGACGGATGTCGACGTGTTCGCCCTGGCCATGGAGCTGGGCGACCGTGTGTATGCACGCTCCATGCAACTGCATGACCAGATAACCCCGCGCATGGCCGAAGAAGGGATGCGGGTATTTGATGCGTACGTGGGTATTTATTTGCCGCCTTACCTACCGAAAAGAGAGCGCCCCTTGACGACTTAGCTTCATGCAGGAATGGGCGACTCCTCCCTGACACGCGTTAGGGTCTGAGCCAGCATCTGCTGCAATGCCTGTAACACCGGATCGTGTTTGCGCTGGCTAAAACGCAACACATTGGCCACGTCTGGCAGCGGCATATTGTGCTCAAAAGCACGACTGATCTCGACGCGCTTGTCGACATTGCTCGCCGTCACCAACCCGATGCCCAAGCCTGCCGATATGGCCGACAACACGCCTTCAGTCGAGGGGCACTGCACCGCCACCTTGCAGCGAATACCCGCGGCCTGAAGTCGGTCCTGCGCCAGATTGCCGTAGAAACATCCCGCCCCGTAGGTCACGAGAGCGACGGTGGTATCAGGGTTATATTCCCAACCGGCAGGCACGCACCAGTTCAGCCGTTCGCTCCACAACAAGTGATCTTCAGCACTCAACCCGTGAGCGAAATCCTGATGCAAAGCCATATCCAGCGCACCGTTGACCAGCGACTCGCGCAGCGCCTGACTCTGTTCGACGACAACACGAACGTCGACATTGCCGTGTTGCCTGGAGAACTTCGCCAGTATCGGTGACAGTTGGGCGAGCGAAGCCTGCTCGGTCACGCCCAGCCGGACGGTGCCTTCCAGGGTAGACGGAGCAAACAGTGCCAGCGCCTCGTCGTGAGAATTGAGGATGCGCCGCGCATGAATCAGCAGCTCGGCACCGTCGCTGGTTGCAACCAGACGCTGGCCTTCACGACGGATCAGATCTCGCCCAAGCTGCTTCTCCAGCCGCTTGATCTTCCAACTGACCGCTGATTGCGTGAGGTTCAGGCTTTCAGCCGCGCGGGTGACACTGCCCAGTTCGACAATGCTGCGCAGCGCCCGAAGGACGTCTATGGGGAGGCGTTGGTTCACAAATTATCCTTATAAGCGAATTCGTCGTAGGAGCGGCTTTAGCCGCGAGAAGTCCTGTTTATCGCTATAAGCCTTCGCCTGAAATGCCCTCCTCCCGGCTAAAGCCGGTCCTACAGATATGCATCAGACCGTTCACATCAACATGACAAAAATCGAATTCCAGCAGCATAAGTTGTCATTGGCGTCATGAATACCCCTTCGATACGCTGAATCCATCATCAACGTCTCGGAGACCACGCTCATGAACAATCCACTGCTCAATCAACACGTGATCATCGATGGGCGACGCATCGCCACCGGGTGTCACGGCGAAGGGCTGCCGGTTGTCCTGCTGCACGGCACGCCCGCACACTCGATTATCTGGCGCAAAGTCGTCCCAGAACTGGTGGCTGCCGGGCTGAAAGTGCACCTGTTCGATCTGCTGGGTTTTGGCGCCTCGGAGTTTCCGCAAGATCAGGACACCTCGGTCGCGGCCCAACGGATCCTGCTGGAGCAGTTGCTGGATCACTGGGGGCTGGAGCAAACGCATATGATTGCCCATGACATTGGCGGAGGCGTTGCGCTACGGCTGGCGATCGATGCACCTGAACGTTTCCTGTCCCTGACCATTGCCGATATCGTCAGCTATGACTCGTGGCCCTCTGCAAGCTGGCAACATATCCGCACGCACTACGCCGAACACGCGGTCATGAACGCAGACGAACATCGGCAATTAATGATCCGGCAATTGCGCATGGCGGTTTTCAACAAAAGCATCATGGAGGGCGAGGTGCTTGAAGCCTACCTGGCGCCGATCACCGGCCTGATCGGCCAGCAAGGTTTTTACAAGAACCAGGTAGCGCATTACGACTCGCGCTACACCGAAGACTTCGCGCAACGTCTGCCCAGGCTGAACATTCCGGTGCAGATCCTCTGGGGCGCCGAAGATGAATGGCAACCATCAAGTTATGCCCACCGTTTGCACGGCGACATTCCTGACTCGATAGTGCAGATAATCGACAATGCGGGACACTTTCTGATGGAAGACCAGCCGCTGATGTTCGCCGAGAAGGCCAGTGTGTTTATCCACAAGCACGGATGAGTTTTCCGTCGCCACCGCGCTATGGTGCGGCAACTCGGTTCAATGTGGGAGCGGTGCTTGCCCGCGATAAGGTCGACGCGGTCTGAAGGGTAAATCGCGGTGTTCTTATCGCGGGCAAGCACCGCTCCCACACAAACGCGTCTATTCAGTGGTTTATATTTTGTGTTTGATGGGACCAAGCCAGGCGAAGTGTTTGTTGTTAGATATCGCGGTGTCGTCGGACACAAAAAACCCCGGAGAGTCATCACCGTCCGGGGTTGTTTTTTGCGCATCGGTCACAGCTTGGCGATGGAAACCTCGGTGGACTTCACGAACGCGATCACTTCACTGCCAACCACTAGCTCCAGCTCTTTTACCGAGCGAGTGGTGATCACCGAAGTCACGATACCTGAAGCAGTTTGTACGTCGATTTCCGACAGTACGTCGCCTTCGACGATTTCCTTGATGGTGCCTTTGAACTGGTTACGAACGTTGATGGCTTTAATAGTCATGATGATCTTCCTGTGTGGGATGGATTGCTAACGGTCGGTTAATTGGCCCAACGCAGTTGCGTGGGCAGCGGTGAAACGGGATCAGGTTCAGGCGGCGAGCCGGGCAGCGACAGCACTCGTTCGAGCACTTGCGCTTCCAGATTGGCCAAGCGATGCGAGCCGCGGGCACGTGGACGCGGGAGATCAACCAGCAAGTCCAGGCCGATACGCCCTTCCTCGATAAGAATCACGCGGTCCGCAATCGCTACCGCTTCGCTGACGTCATGGGTCACCAACAACACGGTGAAGCCATGTTTGCGCCAGAGGTTTTCAATCAATTGCTGCATCTCGATGCGGGTCAAGGCATCCAGCGCGCCCAGTGGCTCATCGAGCAACAGCAAGCGCGGCTGGTGAATCAACGCACGGGCCAGCGCCACACGCTGCTTTTGGCCACCGGACAATGCAGCAGGCCATTCCTCGGCACGTTCGGCCAGGCCGACCGCCTCCAGAGCTTCCAGCGCTTTTCCACGCCAGTCACCGCTGAGACCGAGGCCAACGTTGTCGATGATCTTTTTCCACGGCAGCAGACGTGCTTCCTGGAACATCAACCGGGTGTCTTCGCGGGCATCTGCCAGCTTTCCAGAGCCAGCGAGCAGTTGCCCGGCAGTAGGCTTGTCCAGGCCGGCCAGCAAACGCAGCAGCGTACTTTTGCCGCAACCGCTGCGACCGACAACGGCGACGAACTGCCCGGCCGGAATGTGCAGGTCGATGTTCTTCAACACTTCACGGCTGCCAAAGGCTTTCTTCAGCTGTTGCACCGCCAGAGGGATGCCGCGCAGCAGATGCGCGGGCTGTTGCTGTTTCAAGCTGCTCATGCGGCACCGCCTTTAGTCACTTGATAGGCCGGGTGCCAGCGCAGGCAAACTCGCTCCAGACCACGCGCGGCCAGGTCGGCCAGCTTGCCCAGTATTGCGTACAGCACGATGGCCAGCACCACCACGTCGGTTTGCAGGAATTCCCGGGCGTTCATTGCCAGGTAACCAATACCGGAGCTGGCAGAAATCGTTTCCGCGACGATCAGCGTCAACCACATGAAGCCCAGCGCGAAGCGCACGCCGACCAGAATCGAAGGCATCGCCCCCGGCAGAATCACGTGCCGGAACAGACCGAAGCCGGACAAACCATAGCTGCGGGACATCTCGACCAGCGCCGGATCAATGTTGCGAATCCCGTGATAGGTATTCAGGTAAATCGGGAACAAGGTGCCCAGTGCGACCAGAAAAATTTTGGCGGTTTCGTCGATGCCGAACCACAGGATCACCAGCGGGATAAGCGCCAGGTGCGGGATGTTACGGATCATCTGGACCGAGCTGTCCAACAGGCGCTCGCCCCATTTTGACAAGCCGGTGATAAAACCCAGTGCCAGGCCGATGCCGCCACCGATGGCGAAACCGACACCAGCACGCCAGCCGCTGATTGCCAGATGGGTCCAGATCTCACCACTGGAAACCAGGTTCACACCCGCCTCAATGACCGCGCTCGGCGCAGGCAGAATGCGAGTGGACAGCCAGCCAGCGCTGACCGATAGCTGCCAGATAGCCAGCAGCAGAATCGGCAGAGCCCAGGGTGCGAGGCGCTGGATTGCTCGTTGCGAAGCGTTAGTGCTCATGGAGTTGTCTCCTCATGGTCCGGCTGATTACGGCGCTTTCGCGACTGCGGCGGGCGGCGTCCAGACCACATCCGCGATGTTCAGCGGCTTTGGAATCAACTTGAGCTGATAAAACGTATCAGCGATTTTTTGCTGCGAGGCAACCACTTGCGGCGTGAGGAACAGCGCTCCGTAGCCTTGGCGTTTGACCGAAGTCAGGGTGATATCCGCAGGCAGACCAAGCAGTGGCGCGACCTGTTTGGTCACCTCTTCGGGGTGAGCCTTGGACCACTCACCTACCGCGCGAACTTCTTCAATCAGCGCTTGAACGACTTTCGGGTTTTTCTGGGCATAAGGCTTGGTCGCCAGATAGAACTGGTGGTTATCCACAATCCCGGTGCCATCTCGCAGGGTTTTCGCTTGCAGTTGCTGCTCGGCAGCTGACTGGTAGGGATCCCAGATCACCCAGGCATCCACACTGCCACGCTCGAATGCCGCGCGGGCATCGGCTGGCGGCAGGAAAACGGTCTGGACATCGGTGTATTTCAGGCCAGCATCTTCAAGGGCTTTTACCAACAGGTAATGCACGTTGGAGCCTTTGTTGAGGACGACTTTCTTGCCTTTGAGTTCTTTAACAGAAGTGATGGGTGAGTCCTTGGGTACCAGAATCGCTTCGCTGGTCGGCGCAGGCGGCTCGTAAGCGACATACACCAGATCAGCACCCGCGGCCTGGGCAAACACCGGCGGCGTTTCGCCCGTCACACCAAAATCAATGGAGCCGACGTTCAGACCTTCAAGCAACTGTGGACCACCAGGGAACTCGGTCCATTGCACTTGCACGCCCTGCTCGGCCAGGCGCTTTTCCAGCGTGCCCTTGGCTTTGAGCAGCACCAGCGTGCCGTATTTCTGATAACCGATCCGCAGGGTCTCGGCCTGTGCCTGGGTTACAGCGCCAAAGGCGACCGCTGCGGCAAACAGAGCGACCAAACCTTGACGCAAAATAGCTGTGCGCATGGCGCGCTCCTTTGCTAATTCAGTGGCACCTGCTGGACCGTTGGCGGACGAGTAAGGTGTGAGGGTTTTGTTGAATTGCACTGACCATATCAGTGATTTTTTATATCCATAAATCTTATTTTTTCATTTGTTTATTCTTTAAATGCATATATGTGAAATCCTGTTGGAGCGAGTGGGCGGCAATCCGACTTGCCCGCGAAGAACGATTAAGCGGTGCATCTGAAAAAGCCGAGGTGGCCGGTTCGCGGGCAAGCCTCGCTCCAACTGGTGCTTGTGTTATTTCAGGCATAAAAAAGGGCCGACTAATCGGCCCGTATGCCCTATCAAGAGCAACCCCATCTGTCGTGGAAGGGTGATTCAGCGATTAGGCTGTGGCGTCAGACGCAGGTACGGTTTGACGGCTCTGTAGCCTTTAGGAAAGCGTTGCTTGATCTCGTCTTCATCCTTGAGCGAAGGCACGATCACCACGTCATCACCATCGACCCAGTTGGCAGGCGTGGCGACTTTGTGATTGTCGGTCAGTTGCAAAGAGTCGATGACCCGCAGAATTTCGTTGAAGTTACGCCCGGTACTGGCTGGGTAGGTGATCGTCAGACGCACCTTCTTGTTCGGATCGATTACGAAGAGGGAACGTACGGTCAGGGTTTCACTGGCGTTGGGGTGTATAAGGTCGTAAAGCTCGGACACCTTACGATCCGCATCGGCCAGGATCGGGAAATTGACTCGGGTGTTCTGGGTTTCGTTGATATCGTCGATCCACTTCACGTGGGAGTCGACCGGGTCAACCGAGAGCGCAATGGCCTTCACGCCGCGCTTGGCGAACTCGTCCTTGAGCTTGGCGGTAAAGCCCAATTCGGTGGTGCAAACCGGGGTGAAGTCAGCGGGGTGGGAGAACAACACGCCCCAGCTGTTACCCAGCCATTCGTGAAACCGGATACGACCTTCGCTGGAATCCTGTTCAAAATCAGGGGCGATATCGCCAAGTCGCAAGCTCATGGATGTGGCTCCTTGTTGTGATGTGTGCTCATTCATTGAAGCCACTCTGCGCGCCTTCGCTAGAAATTAAAAAGAATAGATAACGCTTTGAATATAGCGTTTGGAGATATCAAATTTTGGGCAAAAAGAACCCCGCCGAAGCGGGGTTCCTTTTCAACTGACCCGGCTTATTTGAAAGCGTAGGTGTAGTTGAAGATCAAACGGGTTTGATCGGCATCGGTTGCGCCGTTCAGACCAGCATCGGCACGGTACGAACCATGACGCAGCGTAGTACCAAAACCTTTCAGCACACCGCTCTGGATCACGTAGTCAATGCGCATATCGCGTTCCCACTGAGAGTAATCGTTGTTGCGGGTAGCATTGGTGTTGCCACGAATGTCATCGCCATGCAGGTAAGCGATTGCGGCTTTCAGGCCCGGAACGCCTACACGTGCGAAGTCGTAGGAGTATTGACCGAAGGTAGTATTAGTACCAGCACGGTTGAAACCGTTGATCATGGAGTCAGTGAAGAGGTAGAAGCTCGAACCACCGTTACCTTCGTTGCGACCGCGGTCATTAGTAAGGCTACCCTGGTTCAGGAAGACCATACCGCCGTCATCACCAACTTGCTGGTGACCAACCATCAGCGCGTGGCCACCCAATGCATAGGTGAACATTGCCGACCAGGTGCTGTTATCAACTTGGCCAGCGTTCTTGGCGTAACCGCTGTTGTTGTTGAAGCGATAACCAGCGGTAGCGTCGTCGTTCTTGCCGTCAGCACTGCTGTTGAAGTAGCGGAGGTCAGTCTTGAAGGACTGATCTTCACCCAGTGGCAATACGTGAACCAGACCCAGGAAGTGCTGCTTGTAGAAGTCTTCCAGGTTGGCGAAGTAGTACTGCAAAGTCAGGTCTTTGGTGACTTTCCAGTCAGCACCAGCAAAACGGAAGTGATCGCTTTCTTCAGTCGCGCCGTCGACGGACAACCCTGTCCAGTTGCTCGACGCACGGCCAATGCTCTTGTCCAGTTGGCCAGCGGTGAAGGTAACACCGTCCAGCTCTTTAGAAGTTACGATGCCGCCTTGAAAGGCAGCTGGCAGCAATCGACCATCGTTGGAAACGAGAATTGGCAGGTTTGGTGCCAACGCGTTACCAATGCGAAGTTCGGTTTTCGAGAAGCGAGCCTTGGCGTTACCACCAATACGAGTCCACTCGTCAACGGACTTGGCAGTAGCTTGGCCGTCCTTGGTTGCGAAGTCTTCGCTAGGAGTGATGGCACCGTTAACGCCGTGATGACCGCGACCACCGTCAAGGTGAACACCCACCAGCGCTTGAACGTCAAGACCGAAGCCGACTGTGCCTTGGGTGAAACCGGACAGGTAATCGAATTTCAGACCCGTTGCTGTTTCTTCGGTACGGTTACCAGTGCCTTCACGGGGGTCGTTGTTGAAATACAGGGTCCGCGAACTAACGGACGCTTTGCTGTCTTCAATAAAACCTGCTGCACCGGCCTGCTGAGCCATAACGCCGAAGGCTACAGCCATGGCCAGAGTGGACTTCTTCATGAATCGCTCCTCGTGAATCTTAATTTTTTATAATTTCTGGTGCCGAGGCCCTGGGACGCTCTGACCCAAAAATTTACGGTTAGCGCCAAACCCGACCGAAGCCAATGGTTAACCAGCGCCTCAAGACCAATGACCCACCGGTCACGGTGGTCGCAGGGTAGTGAACATTTAACAAATCGAAAAAGAATTATTGCTGAGCTTTTAAGACCTGTCGGTTATATGCCACACACCCTGTCGGATCCATCCGTCCTTGAGTGTATCGAGCTGTTTCACTAATTCCTAAATAATATTTCACTGCCATTCGTCAGATCATTCTGACTGGTCGAATGGAAAGCGAAAAGCAAACCGCCTGCCTTTAGAAATCAGCCCACCCAAAACCGCTCCGAAAACACTCAAAGCCCCGTAGTCATTGAGGCGCAGAGGGTACAGCACCAATTGTTACAGTTGTCACCACTTGCTTCCAGCCATCTGAATTCTGTATCAAAAAATATTTGAAACGGCTGTTTAAAGCCCTTCTGTCGGACAGTTTTGGGGGGTATTCAGGAGGGGTTGAGCACGCTCGCCGCGAACAAAACTGGAAAATCGTTGTCGTGGCGGCACTAACGGCGAATCGTTAAAAGCGTGCATGGCTGGCAAAACTTGCACCATAACGATGCGATTTTCGCGCGCAGCAAAACACGCGCCTATTCATTCCAGCCTGGCTGAATGAGCGCTGAACACGATTCTGATAAATGAATGAAACACCCTGAAAGCCCCACAAGCAGGGGCTTTGGCCTCCCAGGAAGTACTGGTGAATATTTTTGAAAGCAGAAATTTCAAAAACTGGCACGACGCCTGCAATAGGTTACGTATCACCAGTTTTGGGGACCTTGGTACAGGCAGGCCGGGGATTCCCCTCTTTTATTCCTCTCGGAGACTGACCTCCAGTCTCCAGCGCCCGTCCAGCTCTGCACCGCGCAAGTCGCCATGCAGAGGGCGGGCCGCCAGCAGAGTTAGCAGCAAATCCTTCTTGTCCCGCTCCAGCTTCCAGCGCACGTCCTTCCCGTTAACCTTCAATTGCCCCCTCCACGGCTGACCTTTGGCCGTAAAGCGCATGGCAAACGTTCCGTCCACATGCTCAGGCATAACCTCGGGTTCACGGTTGAACCACAGTGCCAGCCCGGTCTGCTGCTCCTCGATCTGCAGCAATTCCAGCGGAGTCGGCTCGGTAAGACGCCCGATCATCAAGCCGACCAACAGCCCGACAATTGCCAGCGAACCCAGAACCTTTGGCCATAGCTTCGGCCGCGGGTCCTCTTCGGGGGTAGAATGCTCCCCATTCTTCAGCTCGGAGCCGTGCATGTTTCACGTCATCCTTTTTCAACCAGAAATTCCGCCGAATACCGGCAACGTCATCAGGCTGTGCGCCAATACCGGCAGCACCCTGCATTTGATCGAGCCCTTAGGCTTCGAACTGGATGACAAGCGCCTGCGCCGCGCCGGACTCGATTATCACGAGTTCGCCACTTTGCAGACCCATCCCGACCTGGCCAGTTGCCTGGAAAGCATCGGTCATCCGCGGCTGTTCGCTTTTACCACAAAAGGCTCACGCCCCTTCCACTACGCCAGCTTTCAGGAGGGCGACGCCTTCCTGTTCGGCCCGGAAAGTCGCGGCCTGCCCGCTGACATACTCGACGCCCTTCCCGGCGATCAGCGCCTGCGTTTGCCGATGCGCGAGGGTTGTCGGAGCCTGAACCTGTCCAACACGGTCGCCGTGGCGGTGTATGAAGGTTGGCGGCAGTTGGGATTTGCCTGACGACGCGTAGCTTTCGTAGGAGCTGCCGAAGGCTGCGAAGCGTTTATCCTGACATACCGCCATCGCAGCCTTCGGCAGCTCATACAGATACAGAGACAACGCCCAGGCCCATAGAAGCCTCATCACCCAACACCCACAAAAAAGCGCCTCAAAAGGCGCTTTTTTGGGTCCGGCTACAACACTTACTGAACAGTAGGTGTTTCGCCAGCAGCTTGCATGCGTTGCAGTTCTTGCGCGTACAGAGCATCGAAGTTCACCGGGGACAGCATCAGCGCCGGGAACGAGCCGCGGACGACCAGGCTGTCGATGGTTTCGCGCGCATACGGGAACAGAATGTTCGGGCAGAAAGCACCCAGCGTATGGCTCATCGAACCTTGATCCAGGCCTTTGATCAGGAAGATACCGGCTTGCTGGACTTCAACGATGAAAGCCACTTCGTCACCGTTGTTAACGGTAACCGACAAGGTCAGAACCACTTCGTAGAAATCACCTTCCAGCGGCTTCTGACGAGTGTTCAGGTCGAGGCTGACGGTAGGGGTCCATTCCTGACGGAAGATCGCAGGGCTTTTTGGCGCTTCGAACGACAGGTCGCGAACATAGATGCGCTGCAGCGAGAATTGCGGTGCATCTTCTTCGTTGGTAGCGGTGCCGTTGGTCGGTTGGTCAGTCATCTCGGGTCCTTTTAGCGTTTAAGTTCTGGAAAGGGGGTTGGAGTCAGGCTCAGAGCAGCTCATCAAGCTTGCCTGCGCGCTCCAGGGCAAAAAGATCATCGCATCCGCCTACGTGGGTCGTACCGATCCATATCTGCGGGACGGAAGTACGGCCGGATTTTTTCACCATTTCGGCGCGAACTTGCGGCTTGCCATCGACTCTGATCTCTTCGAAAGCCACATGCTTGTTCTGCAACAATTGCTTGGCGCGAGTGCAGTAAGGGCAATAATCGCTGGAATAGACGATGACTTCAGCCATATCACTTCACCAAAGGCAGGTTATCTGCACGCCATGTGGATACACCGCCGGACAGCTTGGCAGCCGTAAAGCCCGATTTGAGCAGTTCGCGTGCGACGGAGCCAGCCTGCTGGCCCATGGCATCGACGATGATCAGGGTCTTGGCCTTGTACTTTTCCAGCTCGCTGGTGCGGGTCAGAACCTTGTCGTTCGGGAAGTTCAACGCTCCCACGATGTGGCCTGCGGCGTAATCCTTGGTGGAGCGGATATCGATGACCACGGCCTGATCCTTGTTGACCAGCGCGGTCAGCTCACCGGTGCTCAGGCTGCGACCGCCCTTGCTCAATTCGTAGGCGATCAGCATCCCCAGCAAAATGATGAAAGCGCCAGTGATCAAATAGTGGTTGGTAGCAAAAGCAAGCAGGTGCTGAAGCATCAGTAGGTTCCAGGGCGTTAAAATGTCGGCCAGTATACACAGCAGCCAAGGTCGGCCAAAGCCCGTCAGACAATGAGGTCGATCAAGCCCACATGACATCGCGCCAGAACCGATAACTCCGGTATCGCGGCTCGCAATTGCAGATCAACAGCCCCTAAAATGCCGGTCTGTACTCCAACTTACTTTTTTAGCACGAGTGGGATCTATGACTACCACGCCAAAACCTTTGGTCCTGATCATTCTGGACGGCTTCGGACACAGCGAGAGCCATGAGGGCAACGCCATCCTGGCAGCCAAAATGCCGGTTATGGACCGCCTGTACAAGACGATGCCAAACGGCCTGATCTCAGGTTCGGGTATGGATGTCGGTCTGCCGGACGGTCAGATGGGCAACTCCGAAGTCGGCCACATGAACCTGGGTGCCGGGCGCGTGGTTTATCAGGATTTCACCCGCGTCACCAAAGCCATTCGTGATGGCGAGTTCTTCCAGAACCCGACTATCTGTAGCGCGGTAGATAAAGCTGTTGGTGCGGGTAAGGCCGTGCATATTCTCGGCCTGCTGTCGGACGGTGGCGTTCACAGCCATCAGGATCATCTGGTGGCCATGGCAGAACTGGCCGCCCAGCGTGGCGCAGAGAAAATCTATCTGCATGCCTTCCTCGACGGTCGCGATACGCCACCACGCAGCGCGCAAAAATCCCTTGAGCTGCTGGACGCCACTTTCGCCCGCCTGGGCAAAGGCCGGATCGCCAGCATCATCGGGCGCTACTTCGCCATGGACCGCGACAACCGCTGGGACCGTGTAGCCGCGGCCTACAACCTGATCGTTGACGGTGCCTCGGAGTTTCATGCGGCGAGCAGCGTGGCCGGTCTTGAAGCCGCCTACGAGCGCGGCGAAAACGATGAGTTCGTCAAAGCCACAAGCATCGGTGACAAGGTCACCGTGGAAGACGGCGACGCTGTGGTGTTCATGAACTTCCGTGCCGACCGTGCCCGGGAAATCACCCGGGTATTCGTCGAAGACGACTTCAAGGATTTCGAGCGCGCCCGCCAGCCTAAGGTCAACTATGTGATGTTGACTCAGTACGCAGCGAGCATTCCTGCGCCGTCCGCGTTTGCAGCTGGCAGCCTGAAAAACGTGCTGGGTGAATACCTGGCCGCCAACGGCAAGACCCAACTGCGCATCGCGGAAACCGAAAAATATGCTCACGTGACCTTCTTCTTCTCGGGCGGCCGCGAAGAAGAGTTCCTGGGCGAAGAGCGCATCCTGATCCCGTCGCCGAAAGTCGCGACCTACGACCTGCAGCCAGAAATGAGCGCGCCGGAAGTCACCGACAAAATCGTCGATGCCATCGAACACCAGCGTTATGACGTGATTATCGTCAACTATGCCAACGGCGACATGGTCGGCCATAGCGGCATCATGGAAGCGGCAGTCAAGGCCGTTGAATGTCTGGACGTCTGCGTCGGGCGCATCACCGATGCGCTGGAAAAAGTTGGCGGCGAAGCGCTGCTGACCGCTGACCATGGCAACGTCGAGCAAATGACTGATGACCATACCGGGCAAGCGCACACCGCACATACTTCCGAGCCAGTGCCTTTCGTTTATATAGGCAAGCGCAATCTGCAAGTGCGTGAAGGCGGAGTGCTGGCCGATGTCGCACCCACCATGCTGAAACTCATGGGTCTGGAAAAGCCGGAAGAAATGACCGGCCATTCGATCCTTGTTGACGCGTAAAAACGCTACACACCGGCATGTCGCCTAGCCACATGCCGGTTTTTATTTGTCAGGCCTCATACGAGGCGTTTTTTTTGCAGCGTGTGGCGGGCATACTAAGCCTGACACTTTTTTTCACAATTCCTCGGTATCGCCCACCCTCATGCTTCGCGCCTTGATCACCCTTGCTTTGATCTGCCTGCTCAATCCGGCGTTTGCCGACGATCAGCGGGCGCTCACACAGAAACAGATTGACGCAGCGCGTCAGGATGTCACCGAGCTGCAAAAGGCTCTGGGCGACTTGCAGAAAGAGAAAGCCGGCGTCCAGAAGGACCTGCGCGGTACTGAAACCGAGATGGGTAAGCTGGAAAAGCAGGTCGAGGTCCTGCAAAAGGAACTAAAAAAGACCGAAGCCGAGCTCAATCGGCTCAACCAGGAAAAAAGCAAACTCCAGAGCGCACGCGTTGAGCAACAGCGGCTGATCGCCATTCAGGCACGGGCGGCTTATCAAAGCGGTCGTCAGGAATACTTGAAGCTATTGCTCAATCAACAACATCCGGAAAAATTCGCCCGGACGCTGACCTATTACGATTACATGAGTCAGGCGCGCCTGACTCAGTTGCGTACCTTCAATGAAACACTGCGCCAGCTCGCGGGCGTTGAAAAAGATATCGACCTGCAACAGGCGCAACTGCTGGTTCAGAAAAGCTCGCTGGAAACTCAGCACGAAGAACTCGACAAAGTTCGCCAGGAACGCCAGACGGCGCTGGCCAAGCTTAATCAGGACTACAAGTCGCGAGATCAGAAGCTGCAAGCGCGGCAGCAGGAACAAGCCGAGCTGGGCAAGGTTCTGAAAACCATTGAGGAAACTCTGGCGCGTCAGGCCAAAGAGGCTGAAGAAGCCAGACAGAAAGCATTGGTCGCTGAACGTGAGGCTGAAGAAAAACGTCAGCGCGAAGCCCAAGCGCAAGCCAACAACAGTAGCAAGAGCAGCAGCAGAACCGACAGCGATGATGCACCAAAACGTCCGGCCAAAGCGCCTGGCGCCATGGTTTCCAGTGCTGGCGCTTCATACGGCGGAGCTTTCTCTGCAGTCAAAGGCAAACTTCCCTGGCCTGTTGATGGTCGATTACTTGCACGCTTCGGTGAAGCCCGCGGTGATGACGCTCGTTCCACCTGGGACGGCGTGATGATCAGCGCTTCGGCGGGCAGTCAGGTTCATGCTGTACACGGCGGTCGGGTGGTCTTCGCAGACTGGTTGCGCGGCGCCGGGCTTCTGGTCATTCTCGACCATGGCAACGGTTATTTGAGTCTGTATGGTCACAATCAGACATTGCTCAAGGCAGCCGGCGACATTGTCAAAGCCGGTGAAGCCATCTCCACTGTAGGCAACAGTGGTGGACAGGACACACCGGCGTTGTATTTCGCTATTCGTCAGCAGGGTCGCCCTAGTGATCCGGCCCAATGGTGCCGCACTCAAGGATAAGTCGGTTCCACCTTCAGGAGTTCGTTAGACATGCCGTATCTGTCCCGCCTCACCTCGCTGGCCCTGGCTATTGCCGTCGTTATCGGCGCTCCACTGGCTCAGGCTGCAGAAGTCAAAGCTGCGCCAGCCACTACCCCGGCTGCTGCGAACACCGCCAAAGCACCGCTGCCGCTCGACGAGCTGCGCACCTTCGCCGAGGTCATGGACCGGGTCAAAGCCGCTTATGTCGAACCAGTGGACGACAAGACGCTGCTGGAGAACGCCATCAAAGGCATGCTCAGCAACCTCGACCCGCATTCGGCGTATCTGGGCCCTGAAGACTTTCAGGAGCTGCAGGAAAGCACCAGCGGCGAGTTCGGCGGACTGGGCATCGAAGTCGGCGTCGAAGATGGTTTCGTGAAAGTCGTCTCCCCTATCGACGACACCCCGGCATCCAAGGCAGGCATCGAGGCCGGTGATTTGATCGTCAAGATCAACGGCGCACCGACGCAAGGTCAGACCATGCAGGAAGCGGTCGACAAGATGCGCGGCAAGATCGGTGAGAAGATCACTCTGACACTTGTTCGCGATGGCGGTAACCCGTTCGACGTGACGTTGGCCCGCGCGACCATTCAGGTCAAGAGCGTCAAGGCACAGATGCTGGAGAACGGCTACGGCTATATCCGCATTACCCAGTTCCAGGTGAAAACCGGGGACGAGGTCGGCAAAGCGCTGGCCAAGTTCCGCAAAGACAACGGCAAGAAAATGAGCGGGTTGATTCTTGACCTGCGGAACAACCCTGGCGGCGTATTGCAGTCGGCGGTTGAAGTGGCTGACCACTTCCTGACCAAGGGCCTGATCGTTTACACGAAAGGCCGTATTGCCAACTCCGAACTGCGCTTCTCGGCCGATCCGGCCGATGCCAGCGAAGGCGTACCATTGGTGGTGCTGATCAACGGCGGCAGTGCCTCGGCCTCGGAAATCGTTGCTGGCGCCTTGCAAGACCAGAAGCGCGGCATCCTGATGGGCACCGACAGCTTCGGTAAAGGCTCGGTGCAAACCGTGTTGCCGCTGAACAATGACCGCGCCTTGAAAATCACTACGGCGTTGTATTACACGCCTAACGGTCGTTCCATTCAGGCTCAGGGCATCAACCCGGATATCGTGGTGCGTCGCGCCAAGGTCACCAACGAAGCTGACGGCGAAGCGTACAAGGAAGCCGATCTGCTCGGCCACCTGGGCAACGGCAACGGCGGCGCGGACAAACCAACGGTCAAAGGCGGCGCAGCCAAGGCACGTCCGCAGGATGATGACTTCCAGCTCAGCCAGGCTCTAAGCCTGCTCAAGGGCCTGAGTATCACACGCGGCAATTAAACGATGCGTGTGTTCCTGTCCCATTGGTTGCTGGCCGCATTTTGCGTACTCACTGGCGTTGCTCACGCGGCGCCAGCTACCCAGGCCAACAAACCTGCCTTCCTCACACTGATCATTGATGACCTGGGCCAGAATCCGGCCCGGGATCAGCGCGTGCTTGCCCTCCCCGGCCCCGTGACGCTGGCGATCATGCCGGATACACCTCACGCCACCGAGTTTGCTCGTCAGGGGCATCGTGCTGGCAAGATCGTCATTCTGCACATGCCCATGGACCCGGCGACCGGCCCGTATGCCTGGCATCCAGAACTCCCCCTTACCGAGCTGGAAAGCAGACTGAACGCTGCGCTGCTTAAGGTCCCCTACGCTGCTGGCATCAACAACCACATGGGCAGCCGCATGACCGCCGAGCCGGTTGCCATGGCATGGTTGATGGCCGAGCTTCAGCGTCGCCATCTGGTTTTTGTCGACAGCCGTACCAGCGCGAAAACCGTTGCGGCAGCCGAGGCGCAAAAGATCGGATTAGCCAGCGTGTCACGGGATGTATTTCTTGATGATGAACGCACGCCTGAGGCCATTACCCGGCAATTGAAAATCGCCATTGAACTGGCTCGCAAACAGGGTTCAGCCGTGATGATTGGTCATCCTTACCCTGTCACGCTCGACGTGCTTGAACGCGAGCTCCCGCATCTGAAGGCACAGGGCATTGAGTGGATCGACCTGCGTCAGATGATCAGCGTGCGGGGTAATCAGGCGACGGCCGCGCACGGCAAGAACGGGATTTATCGGTAAAGATCGGGTTCACCAAGTACGGTAGGAGCGAACTTGTTCGCGAGGCGCTGTGTCAGGCGGACATCATCGCTCCCTTGCGGTGGCTCGCCCGGTCGCTCCTGCAGATCTTTGTGGTAAGGCTGAAAAACGTGTCCTTGCTCGCGATAAAGCCACTGACGTATCAGGTCAATAGTTAACGCACCTCCCCATCGCGTTACTGGCTACATGCGCTGACTTCCCCATGTCGGGGTTTCAACGCAAGGACAGTCATGAAAACAAAATTCTCCGCGCTTACCGGTTGCGCATTCGCCGTGTGCTTCTGGGCTGCTGGCGCGCACACCAAAGACTTCGGCGACGGGCTGGAAAACCTGTCGCCCTCCAGAGTCCTGGCCAACCAGAAGGGTCAAAATGATCACTGGAGAGGCATCGGACGGATTGAGAGCGACACTGGCCGGTCTTGCACTGCGACGTTGATCGACACTCGCTCAGTCAATAATGAGGCCTCTGCGCCAGCCTATGTGCTCACCAGTGGCCATTGCCTGTATAGAAAGAATAACGGCGTGATTATCACTGACCATCAGGTGACCGGAACTGTCACGTTCAACTACTTTGCCGATACGGTCGAGCATCAACAGCGCTATCCTCTCAAGCGGGTCAACTGGAGCAGCATGCAAGGCGTGGATCTGGCGATTGTGGAGCTGCAAGCCTCGCTTGAGTCCCTGATCGCAGCCGGAATCGAGCCCTTGCAGATAGCCGAGAAAACTCCGCAAGCTGACACGAACATCCTCATCGTCGGCGCACCTCTGGCATTCCAGAACCCTTATCTGCGATCGGCCGCTTGCACTCATCAGCCATCCGGGGCGCTTATCGTGCAACCGTGGGTCTGGCGCCATACGGTGAAAAACCAGTGCAAGGATCTCAAAGAGGGAAGTTCCGGCAGCCCTGCCCTGACTCGCGACAACAATCGGGTATTTGCCGTCATCAACACCGTGACTCCGTCCGAAGGCAACTTCGGCAACCCCATCAGTTACCTGCGCCCCTGCTTCGTTGCAGGCCAGCTCAGCACCGATCCGGAGATCTGCCCGCTCTTCCCCACGTTCTCAGTCGAGCCTGTCGGCCATATTCTCCGTTACACCAAGGTCAGACTTGCCCCAGACGGCAAGGAAATCTACCCCGACTGGAATGTCGCGTTCAGCATCGATAAACCGTTCTATCGCTTTAAAACTGTGCGCGAGGCCATTGAATGCGAGAACCCGAATGACTACAGCCACGCGATTGAAGCCACAAACGCCCGAGTAATCGACCAAATCGGTCCGCAAACCGGCACCCATATGCTGTGCTTGCTGGGCATCAAATCAGGCGATGAACGCCCGTCTCCCGGACTGATGCGCAATGCGTTGACATTCGCCACAGAGCTTCAGGCGGCAGGCCCGGCCAGTCCCGCTCAGGTGCAGTTCACTCAGCGCTCTGGCAGGTACATCATCAAATGGGATTACGATCCAAGTTTGGTCAGCAGACAAACCTTCAAATTCGGCCCCGCTCAGACCACAGCCTGCGATGATCCGGGTGGGTACAGGGGGGCGTGGCGCACACTCTATGTAAAGCCCAATCAACTGCCGGTGAAAATCTGCACCTATGCCTATGACCATGCGGATCAACCATCCGCGGTGCGGGAGGATGTTTTGGAGAAGATGAAATCTGAAGCTGGCTAAGCCGTGCAGGAAATGCTGTGTTTGCCTGGAAGCGTAATACCAGCGGGATCGACCGGGTCAATCATGAGCTTGAGATCAAGGTCAACCTGGGAGCGGCGCCTGGTTTGGGTATCAGCGATATTGGGACAGAATCTTATCCACAACCCCTTCCGCCCGTAGCTGGTCCAGCGACGCCTGTAACTTGTTCACCACGTCATCGGGCGTCGCCTTGTTGAGCGCAAGGTACAGATCAGCGTGGTTGAACCGCAGCACGGTCTTGAGGCCGGTGACGCCTTCTATTCTGGCCAGATAAGGTCCGGTCGGATCGCCCGCCGCCCATAGGTCAATCTGGCCGTTGACGAGTTTTTTGGCGTTGTCCTGATCGCGCAGCAACAGGATGGGATTCAGTCCCTGGGCCAGAAGCCGCTCGCCGATGGCATCACCTTTGTAAGCACCGATCCGATAAGCCTTGGCCTGCTCCAGACTGGTCAGTTTGATAGGGCTGTCGCCACGGGCGAGCAGTATCCAGTCGTAGGAACCCACTGGCCCAACCCACTTGAAAAGCTTTTCCCGCTCAGGCAAACGCGCTGTTGAAAACACCGCATAACCAGGTTTTTCCAGGGCCAGCTTGTAGATACGCTCCCAAGGGAAGCGCAACGTCATGCTGTAGCTGATTCCTGCGCGCTTGAATGTCTCGCGCACCACTTGCGCGGCGATGCCTTCAATGTTGCTTTCCTGAGCGAAATTTTTGCCGTCAATTGCCATGTTGTAAGGCGGCAGATTTTCGGTCATCAGCACAATGGAGTCGCGTCCCGGTGCCTCAATGGCGTCATCGGCCATTGCAGCCTCAGTGGCGCTGAAAACCAAAGCGCTGAAGGCCGTTAGGGCAATAAAACGAGATTTGAACATTGGCGCTCTCCATACGCTGACGGCAGACAGAGTGCAGCGCTCAAAAGCGCTTGTCCAGCACACATGGCGCATTGCCCACATAAGCGAGATTAAGCTTAGAGGCGACATGAACTGTAGGAGTGAGCTTGCTCGCGATAGCGTCAGGTCAGACGATAATTTCTCAACCGATCTACCGCTATCGCGAGCAAGCTCACTCCTACAGTGTGGGGAAGTGAATTCTAGCGAACCACAATCCCGCGCGCGGCCATGTAGGCTTTGGCTTCCGGCACGGTGTATTCGCCGAAATGGAAAATGCTCGCCGCCAATACGGCGCTGGCGTGGCCTTCAATAACGCCGTCTGCCAGATGCTGAAGGTTGCCGACACCACCCGAGGCGATGACCGGGATACCCAGAGCGTCACTGATTGCTCGGGTTACACCCAGATCGAAACCGTTCTTCATGCCGTCCTGATCCATGCTGGTCAACAGGATTTCGCCCGCGCCCAGGTCTTCCATCTTCTTGGCCCAAAGAACAGCGTCCAGACCTGTTGGCTTACGGCCGCCGTGGGTGAAGATTTCCCAGCGCGGGGTTTCACCTGGCAGCGAAACCTTCTTGGCATCAATGGCAACGACGATGCATTGCGAACCGAAATGCTGAGCAGCCTCGGCAACGAACTCGGGATTGAACACCGCAGCAGTGTTGATCGACACCTTGTCGGCACCGGCATTGAGCAGGTTGCGAATGTCTTGCACGGTGCGCACGCCACCGCCGACGGTCAGCGGGATAAACACCTGGCTGGCCATGCGCTCCACGGTATGCAACGTGGTGTCGCGGCCATCAACGCTGGCAGTGATGTCCAGAAAGGTGATTTCGTCAGCGCCCTGCTCATCGTACAGACGCGCAATTTCAACGGGGTCGCCAGCGTCACGGATGTTCTCGAACTTAACGCCCTTGACCACACGACCGTTGTCGACGTCCAGGCAAGGGATGATGCGTTTGGCCAGGGCCATTGGGTTATCTCCGATTTTTATCCTGCCGGGATCCTGGTAGGAGCGAACTTGTTCGCGAGACGTAGGGTCAGTCTGCATCTATTTAGACTGACGGAGCGCCTCGCGAACAAGTTCGCTCCTACCGAAATAGCTTAGCGCTGGTAGCCGTCACACAACGCCTGAGCTTCAGCCACATCCAGCGTGCCTTCGTAAATCGCCCGGCCGGTAATAGCGCCGATGATCCCCGGTGCCTTGGCATCCAGCAAAGCACGGATGTCACCCAGATTGTGGATGCCACCGGAAGCAATGACCGGGATCCGCGTAGCCGCAGCTAGCGCAGCCGTGAACGGGATGTTGCAGCCCTGCATCATGCCGTCTTTGGCGATGTCGGTATAAACGATGGCCGACACGCCATCCGCCTCGAAGCGCTTGGCGAGGTCGATCACTTGCACAGTGCTGACTTCAGCCCAGCCATCAGTCGCCACGAAACCGTCTTTGGCATCCAGGCCGACGATCACTTTGCCAGGGAATGCGCGGCAGGCCTCAGCAACAAACTCGGGTTCTTTAACGGCTTTGGTGCCGATGATCACGTAGCTCACGCCCGCTTTCACGTAGTGCTCGATGGTCTCCAGCGAGCGAATACCGCCACCGATCTGGATCGGCAGGGTCGGATAACGCTTGGCAATGGCAGTGACCACGTCACCGTTGACCGGCTGACCTTCGAACGCGCCGTTCAGGTCAACCAGATGCAGACGACGGCAACCGCCCTCGACCCACTTGGCAGCCATGGCAACCGGGTCGTCGGAGAACACAGTGGAATCTTCCATCCGGCCCTGGCGCAGACGCACACAGGCACCGTCTTTGAGATCGATAGCGGGGATGATCAGCATGCTTTTTCCTTCGTCCTGATAAGGCCCGTTTAACGGAACCGTCGTAGGAGCGGCTTTAGCCGCGAGGGCCATCAACTCGCGACACAGCTCGCGGCTAAAGCCGTTCCTACTTATGTTTAATTATTTTTCAAGCGCCCACAGGTCAATCTCGATGCTCGCAAATCGGTCATGGAGCACCTCCTGCACATCGGCAACCGCTTTGTTGTAATACAAAGGGGCGATTTCCGTGGTCAGAAACTCAAGCACTTCGGTCACCTCAAACGAGCCAAGCTCCAGTTCGAAGCGATCCAGAAACAACCGCTTGAGCTTGTCCACCGCAAGCGCCTCCTGGTCTGGATTCAACAACAGGATCGGTTGCTTTTTACCTCGGGCCATTACCAACGACCGTCCCACGCGGCGAAGTTCTGCAGCAACTGCAGGCCATGGGTATGGCTCTTCTCCGGGTGAAACTGTACGGCAAAGCGCGAACCGTCAGCCAGCGCCGCGGCAAAGTCGACGCCATAGTGACCGCGACCGACAACCTGACGCTGATTGGCCGCATCAATGTAGAAGCTGTGCACGAAGTAGAAACGCGCCATGTCCGGAATGCTGTGCCACAGAGGATGATCCACCGCCTGCGCCACCTCGTTCCAGCCCATGTGCGGCACTTTCAAATGCGCGCCGTCTTCATGCAGATCCTTGCCGAAGAACTTCACCTGACCGGGGAACATGCCGATGCAGTCAACGCCACCATTCTCTTCACTGCTGTCGAGCAACGCCTGCATGCCGACACAGATACCCAGAAACGGGCGATCCTGGCTGACTTCACGCACCAGCGAGTCGAAGCCCAGGCGACGGATTTCAGCCATGCAGTCACGAATCGCGCCGACACCGGGGAACACCACGCGGTCGGCTTCACGAATCACGTTGGCGTCGCTGGTGATATGCACCCGGCCAGCGCCCACATGCTCAAGCGCCTTGGCAACCGAGTGCAGGTTGCCCATGCCGTAATCAATGACCGCGACTGTCTGCATCAGAGCACACCCTTGGTCGAAGGCATTTGCCCGGCCATGCGATCATCCAGCTCAACCGCCATGCGCAGTGCGCGACCGAACGCCTTGAAGACGGTTTCAATCTGGTGGTGAGTGTTGGTACCACGCAGGTTGTCGATGTGCAGCGTCACATTGGCGTGGTTGACGAAGCCCTGGAAAAACTCCTGGAACAAGTCCACATCAAAGCCGCCAACAACGGCGCGGGTGTACGGCACATGCATTTGCAGGCCCGGACGCCCCGAGAAGTCGATGACCACACGCGACAGCGCTTCATCGAGCGGCACGTAGGCGTGACCGTAACGACGAATACCTTTCTTGTCGCCGATAGCTTTGCTGAAAGCCTGACCCAGAGTGATACCGACGTCCTCCACCGTATGGTGATCGTCGATCTCAAGGTCGCCTTTGCAGTTGATATCCAGATCGATCAGCCCATGACGGGCGATCTGGTCGAGCATGTGCTCAAGAAAAGGCACGCCGATATCGAATCGGGCCTTTCCGGTGCCATCCAGGTTGATCGACGCGTTGATCTGGGTTTCCAGAGTATTACGCTCGACGTACGCCTTACGTTCGGCCATCACCAGCTCCGCAAAATCATTGGGCGAAAAAGGCGAGCATTATAGGCCCAGAACAGGCTGGCATGAAGCAAACAGAAGAAGGGAATGGGATAAGACGACGAATTACGGAGGGATGCTGCTTTTTGGTGCGAATAAATCAGGAAAATGTGGGAGCGGTGCTTGCCCGCGATAAGGCTGGACGCGATCTAAAGTGAATCGCGTCGACCTCATCGCGGGCAAGCACCGCTCCCACAATACAGCGTTCCAACTTGAGGCTTGGGTTGCTAGCCTCTACAGCGGCTTAGTGGAACAACACCGCAGTCTTCTGCAGAGTGATCCAGACGCCCCACGCCAGCGGGATGCCTACTGCCAGCCAGGCTGCGATAGCCAGTGGCTTGCTGCCCGGATCGGCTTTCCACTCAAGAACGGTGGTGTGATCCGCGCCTTTGTCCATACCGTAGGATTGCTCGACAGCCAGTTCTTCATCAGTCATGAAGTACTTGTCGGCCACCGGACGAACCAGCAGGTTGCAGATGAAGCCTAGCACCAGCAGACCGGACAGGATGTACAAGGTCATATCGTAAGCGTCGGCACGGGCAACGCCGTGGCTCAGCTGATACTCACGCAAGTAGTTGACCAGAACCGGACCGAGGATGCCCGCCGCAGCCCAGGCGGTCAGCAGACGACCGTGGATCGCACCAACCATTTGGGTACCGAACAAGTCAGCCAGGTAGGCCGGAACCGTTGCGAAACCACCGCCGTACATCGACAGGATCACGCAGAACGCGGCGACGAACAGTGCAACGCTGCCCATGTGGCTCAGGCTTGGCACCAGTGCGTAGAGCAGGAAGCCCAGAGCGAAGAACACGAAGTAAGTGTTTTTACGACCCAGGTAGTCCGAGAACGAAGCCCAGAAGAAGCGACCACCGATGTTGAACAGGCTCAACAGACCGGTGAAGCCCGCAGCGATGGCGGCGATCTGGCCCAACTGAGCAGCATCAAGCTGGTTGAACGCCAGGTCGAGGCCCAGCAGCTTACCGGCGAACACTTCCTGCAGCAGCGGCGAAGCCATGCCGAGAATACCGATACCTGCCGAAACGTTCAGGCACAGCACCAGCCATACCAGACGGAATTGCGGCGTTTTCCAGGCCACGCTTACGTGTACGTGACGGTTGGTGATCATCGCGTTGCTGGCTTTCTTGACCGGAGCGGTCCAGCCTTCTGGCTTCCAGCCGGTTGGCGGAACGCGGTAAGACAGTGCGCCACCGATCATGAAGATGAAGTAGATCACCGCCATCACCACGAAGCTCTGCCAGACGCCCACGCCCTCAGGCGAAGCAAAATGGTTCATCAGCGCTGCGGCCAGTGGAGCACCTACCATCGCACCGCCACCGAAGCCCATGATCGCCATGCCGGTAGCCATACCGCGCTTGTCCGGGAACCACTTGATCAGGGTCGAAACCGGCGAGATATAGCCCAGCCCGAGACCGATACCACCGATCACTCCGGAGCCGACCCACATCAGCCATATCTGGTGGGTATAGATCCCCAACGCAGATATCAGCAGACCACCACACCAGCACAATGCCGATACAACACCGGCCTTGCGCGGGCCTGCGTGTTCCAGCCAGCCACCCCAGATGGCAGCCGAGCAGCCCAGGAAGATGAAGAACAGGGTGTAGATCCAGCCCAGCATGGAGATGGGCCAGTCGCAGGCAGACGAGAAAATCTGTGCGAAGAAGCTCATATCAGGTGCACAGGCTACTGGAGCCTTAATGCCAACTGCCTTGGACAACGGCAGCCAGAACACGGAGAAGCCATACGCCATGCCGATGCACAGGTGGATAGCCAATGCCGCAGGTGGTACGAGCCAGCGGTTGAAACCCGGCTTGGCGATGATGCGCTCTTTGGACAAGAACGCAGGCTGTGCGGGTGAACCGCCCAACGCAGTGCTTGTACTCATTGTTATATCCCCAGAAAAGATGCTCACAAGGTGTCGACGTTCCACCCACAGCCTCCGTGCACGCAGGCAACGACCGTTTTATCGGCAGAGTTCCCGAATACGTGACAAATAGACGCACCGGATTAACGAACGGCGCGAGATTATCACCTGTCAATTAAAAAAAGGCGTTTTGACATCACTTTTTTTGACGCCAGCGCTCTGCCTCTTGTATTTAGGGCACAATCGCCACTGCCGCCCGTCGCCAGAGGACATTTCATGCCTATCGTCGTTGAGTTTCTCCAGTCGGCCACCTATCAGGATCAGGCGGATTTGCAGAAGATTTACCGGGACGCACCCTCCTGGCTGTTCACGCCTTTTGCTGACGCGGTGCAACTGATCGAAAGCTGTCTTGAGGAAACTACGCTGGTCGTGGCTCGCTTCAATGATCGACTGGTCGCCGCCGCACGCCTGCAACGCCATGATGCGGTTTGGGAGCTGTCGCATTTGTGCGTCCGCAACCCCACGCGCCGCAGAGGTTTCGCTGAACAACTGGTCAACGAGGTGCGAAAATCGGCCCGAGAGTCAGGTTGCGAGCTACGCTTGCTGGCAACCGCCGAACCTCCCGAAGTCCAGGCTCTAGCGGCCAAACTCCAGATGCCGCTCGTACTCTATTAGCCGGAAAAGCTGAACAGGGTAGAGCCTGAGGCATCCAAAGCCCTGCAACTGCGTCAGGAGGTTATACTCGCGGGCAAATTTTAAACGTTCGAATACAAGGACTCGCCCATGAAAGCGTTCGGCAAAATCCTGGGACTTTTTGTTCTCGGGCTGTTGCTGATCATCGTGGCTCTCGGCTTTGCCCTGACCCATCTGTTTGATCCCAACGACTATAAAGACGAGATTCGCCAACTGGCGCGCGACAAGGCGCATGTTGAACTGACGCTTAACGGTGATATCGGCTGGAGCCTGTTCCCCTGGCTCGGCCTTGAACTGCACGAAGCCAGCGTCGCCACCTTGAACAACCCGACCAAGCCCTTTGCCGATTTGCAGATGCTGGGCCTGTCCGTTCGCGTGCTGCCGCTGTTGCGCCGCGAGGTGCAGATGAGCGATGTCCGCGTTGAAGGGTTGAACCTGAGCCTGAGCCGTGACGAAAACGGCCATGGCAACTGGGAAGACATTGGCAAACCGGCTACCTCCGATGTAGCAACTACCACTCCCCCTGCCGATGGCGAACAGACTCCGGCAGCCAAACCGGACAAGCCTTCCCAGCCGATAAAACTGGATATCGACAGCCTCACCGTGAACAACGCCCGGGTGGATTACGTCGATGCAAGCAAAGGCCAGTCGTTCACGGCCGAAAGCATCCAGCTCAGCACCGGTGCCGTTCATGAAGGCGCTGACATCCCGATCAAACTGACCGCGTTCCTCGGCACCACTCAACCCGTGATGCGCGCCAAGACCGAACTGGTCGGCCAACTGCGTCTGGATCGTGCCCTCAAACGTTATCAGTTTGGTGACATGCGATTGTCCGGCGAAGCATCGGGCGAGCCGTTGCAAGGCAAGACTGTCACGTTCGCTGCGCAAGGCCAGTTATTGGTTGATCTGGCGGCGAACGTCGCTGAATGGACCAACATGAAGTTGTCTGCCAACCAGCTACGCGCTCTAGGCGAGTTCCGCGCCCGCGATCTGGACAAAACCCCACAAATCAGCGGCGCAGTGTCCGTTGCCCCGTTCGATCTTCGGACCTTCCTCGACAGCGTTGGCCATCCACTCCCGGCCATGGCCGAAGGCAGTCTGAGCCAGGTTGGAATGATCACCCGCATCAGCGGTACGCCGAACAGCGTGGCACTTGAAGAGCTGAATCTGAAAGTGGACGACAGTACCTTCACCGGCCGCGTCGCCGTGGAAGACTTCGCCAAACAGGCCCTGCGCCTGCAACTCAAGAATGACACGTTCAACGCTGATCGCTATCGCCCCGCTGAAAGCGAAGAGAAAAAAGGCGCGAGCGCGGCACGCAAGTCTGAAGTACAGAACAGCGAGGCCGCTGCCGTGGCTGGCGCAGGCACGACGCCGTTGCCTGATCAGCCGACCAAAGCCGCCTGGAGCACCGCGAAACTGCTGCCGCTGGAGCGCATGCGCAAACTGGATGTAGACGCCGACGTCAGCTTTGGCGCCCTGACGATCGAGAAGCTGCAAATCCAGAACGCCATACTGAAGACACGGGCCCTCAACGGCGAGGTCAAGGTCGACAGCCTGCGCGGTGATCTCTACGGCGGCAATTTCGACGTCAAAGGCAATCTTGATGTGCGCCCGGACGTGCCACTGCTGAGCCTGCAAACGCGAGTCGACAAGGTGCCGGTCGAGCGTTTCCTGCAAAGTCAGGATCAAAACCCGCCCGTCAGAGGTTTGTTGACCCTCAACAGCGATCTGACCGGCAAGGGCAACAGCGAAAAAGCCCTGATCGACAGCCTGAACGGTACGGCCAGCTTCATGCTCACCAACGGCGTGCTGGTTAACGCCAACCTTGAGCAACAGCTTTGCCAAGGCATTTCGATGCTCAACCGGAAAACACTCAGCGGTGAGCCTCGCGGCAAAGACACGCCTTTCAAACAGCTCAACGGCAATCTGGTGTTCCGCAACGGCGTAGCCAGCAACCCGGACCTCAAGGTCCAAATCCCCGGCCTGACCGTCAACGGTAATGGCGATGTGGATTTGCGTGTCCTGGGCATGAACTACCGCGTAGGCATCATCATCGAAGGCGACAAAACCGAAATGCCCGACCCGGCCTGCGAAGTGAACCCTCGCTACGTCGGAATCGAGTGGCCAGTGCAGTGTCGCGGCCCGCTGGAACTGGGCGCCAAGGCTTGCCGTCTCGACAAGGAAGGCCTCGGCCAGATCGCCGCGAAAATGGCGGGTGACAAGATCGGCGAGAAGATCGAGGAAAAACTCGGCGATAAGGTCAGCCCGGAACTGAAAGACGCCCTGCGCGGACTTTTCAAACGTTAAACACAACACCTGTAGGAGCGCGCTTGCCCGCGATTCAACCTGTCAGGCGACAACATCGTCGCCTGACCTGAAGCAATCGCGGGCAAGCGCGCTCCTACCCTGACCAGGCGAAGACCTGGATCACTCATCAAACCGGATCAGCAATGCAACCCGAGCAATTCTCCAGCGCTGTGCTTGATTGGTATGACCGCCATGGGCGACACAACCTGCCCTGGCAGCAAGGCATCACGCCATATAGGGTCTGGGTGTCGGAAATCATGCTGCAGCAAACTCAGGTCAGCACCGTACTCAATTACTTCGATCGCTTCATGGATGCCCTGCCCACCGTGCAGGCACTGGCCGAAGCGCCTGAAGACGAAGTGCTGCATCTGTGGACCGGCCTGGGTTACTACACCCGGGCGCGTAACCTGCAGAAAACCGCGAAGATCGTCGTCGCCGATCACGATG
This sequence comes from Pseudomonas sp. Irchel 3A5, assembly GCF_900187575.1. Taxonomy (NCBI): domain Bacteria; kingdom Pseudomonadati; phylum Pseudomonadota; class Gammaproteobacteria; order Pseudomonadales; family Pseudomonadaceae; genus Pseudomonas; species Pseudomonas sp. Irchel 3A5. The sequence continues at coordinate 443,163 of NZ_FYDU01000001.1, forward strand.
GTGAATTCCCTCGCGATGTGGAAAAACTGATCCTGTTGCCCGGCATCGGCCTGTCGACAGCCGGAGCTATTGCCAGTTTGAGCATGGGCCTGCGTGCGCCAATCCTCGACGGCAACGTCAAACGCGTTCTGGCGCGTTTTACGGCGCAGGAGGGTTATCCGGGCGAGCCCAAGGTCGCAAAACAGCTGTGGGCCACCGCAGAGCGCTTCACACCCCATACGCGAGTCAATAACTACACCCAGGCGATGATGGATCTGGGCGCCACGTTGTGTACTCGCAGTAAACCGAGCTGCCTGCTATGCCCGCTTGAATCCGGCTGTGAAGCGCATTTGCTGGGTCTGGAAACTCGCTACCCGGTCCCCAAACCGCGCAAGGAAATCCCGCAAAAGCGCACCCTGATGCCGATGCTCGCCAACCGGGACGGCGCGATTCTGCTTTATCGCCGTCCTTCTACCGGTCTCTGGGGCGGCCTGTGGAGTTTGCCGGAGCTGGATGACTTCGAGGACCTTCAGCATCTGGCAGTGCAACACTCGCTGGAGCTGGGCCAACATCAGGAACTGCCGGGACTGGTCCATACCTTCAGCCACTTCCAGCTGAGCATCGAACCCTGGCTGGTCCGGGTCGAGGAGTCAGCTCATCACGTGGCCGAGGCCGACTGGCTCTGGTATAACCTCGCCACCCCGCCGCGCCTGGGCCTCGCTGCCCCGGTGAAGAAGCTGCTGAAACGCGCAGCCGACGTATTGAACGCAGGAGAGTCGTCATGACCCGCACCGTAATGTGCCGCAAGTACAAAGAAGAATTGCCAGGCCTGGAACGCGCCCCTTACCCCGGCGCCAAAGGTGAAGACATCTTCAACCACGTCTCGCAGAAAGCCTGGGCCGACTGGCAGAAACACCAAACCCTGCTGATCAACGAAAAGCGTCTGAACATGATGAACGCCGAAGATCGCAAATTCCTCCAGACCCAGATGGACAAGTTCCTGTCGGGCGAAGAATACGCGCAAGCCGAAGGCTACGTTCCACCCGAGAAATAAAGCGTTTCAAGCAGTGCGGGTCGTAAGCGACGGTAATAATTCAGATTTTTTTAAAAACATGCTTGACGACCCCCTGAAAAACACGTCTAATGCGCCCCGTTGCCCAGATAGCTCAGTCGGTAGAGCAGGGGATTGAAAATCCCCGTGTCGGCGGTTCGATTCCGTCTCTGGGCACCACTAATTGATTTCAGGTGGTGCGAGCATCACCTGAAAAATAAAGAAACCCGCCTAGTGCGGGTTTTTTTATGGCTGCGGTTTACTTAGCTGTATCCAATCGCGAAACGGCTATGCACTTACTGGAAATGCCGCTCACTAAAACGGGATTCCTCTGACAGAAAACCTCTCCCCTCTTCTTCACAATTAGCGCTCTGGCGCAATTGAGAGCGTGCAAGCTTGAGCTCTGCCTTACCCCCGCGCCCAACACAAGGATGGGCAGATGGGCGATCTGATACTGACCGATGAAGAAATTGAATGGCTTCTATCAGAACCCAAACGAGTGACGACACCTGCAGCGCGCTGGAAAGAGCAAAGAGGCTCCCGGCAACGCAATTTTTCAGTCGAGTCCGAAGACGGCGCAAATCAGTTTTCGCTCTTTCTCAGACAAAACCAGCGCCTCAAGAATGGCTTCTCGTGCGGACTGCTCTATCACCATCCCGATGGCGAGAAAATAACGCTCAGTCGGTACAACGGCAGCGACCACTCGCACTACAACCCGCTTGATGGAAGCCGATTCGATTTTTCCTGCCATATTCACAGAGCCACCGAGCGGTACATGGTTGCAGGAAGAAAAGCGGAGCATTTTGCGCTGAGCACACACCGATACGTTGACCTGGATGGCGCCGTCAGCGCCATCATTGCGGACTGCAACATTTCTGGACTAAAGCTTTGCAGCTCTGCCAACGAAGACGACAATAAGCCGGTCGACGACAAACAAATGAGCCTTGGCCTGGAATGACTATCGAAATATCCGCCCTGCAAAAGCTGCTCTGCGATACATTCTGCCAGGACGTGCGGGTAAACATGTCTGAAGGACGGGCTGTGGTTGCCCTGCCAATGTCAGCACGAGATGGTGATCAAATCATGGCTTATCTAAGCCAGACGACGGCCGGGTGGCGAGTTTCAGATATGGGGACAACCATGATGAAGCTCAGTTACGAGAACGAGCTGGGCAAACTCTTCTCCGGTGCCAGAGGTCAACTTCTGCAAACCATTCTGAATGAAAGTAGCTTGTCGGAGGATGATGGCGAACTGTTCTTAGAGGTTCCGGGCGATGCTCTTCCTCGTGGCCTTTTCACGCTCGGACAGGGGATAACTAGAATCGAGGACATCGGCTTGTGGACTCGAACTCGAATTGAATCAACATTTCATGACGACCTAAGGGGCATATTGAATGGATTTCTTTCCGCAGGGATTCTTGAAGAGGGGTACATAGTCCCGGAAATCCCGAATGGTGAGAGTTATCCGGTTGACTATTACATCCACACAACAGGCAGACCTTTGTACGTCTTTGGCGTAAACACAAAAGAAAAGGCAATGCTCGCGACGATTATCCTTCAGCACTTGCAGAAAGCAGGGCATAGTTTTGATTCGATGGTGATCTGCTCCAACATTGAGGAAATCCCCAAGCCCGATAAGCGTCGACTGCTCAACGCTGCGAATGATGTGGTCGCAACGATTCAGGACACTGACGCAATCAGGCAAAAAATCGAGCACCGCCTTCGCGCTTGAGTACCTTTCAAGAACACAGACCTTGGTGATTCACACAGTTCTGCGCTTCAATAGCGGCCTGTCATCAATCGCCGCAACAGGACTCATGCTCATGGCTTCGCCAGACAAGCAGCAAAAACGCGCCCAACGGGCGAAAGCCAAGGCCAAGCAGAACCGCTCGCAAAAGCCGGGCAAAAAAGTGGTGCACCCGATCTTTGCATCGCCGCTGGTTGACCAGCCGTTTGATGACGTTGAAATCGATCTGAGCGAGTTCGACTTTAAGGACATTGTGGAAAACGGCTTCGACCCGGCTGACTTCCAAGAGCTGTTCGATGCGATGTTCGGCGCTGAGAAAATTAGCCAAATGGCGATGTGCGCAGTGTTCCTGCAATACCCGGTGCTGGCACTGGTGATCTCCGAAGAAGATGAAGAGCAAGCCACTGACTTTATGATGGGGTTACTGGTCACCTACCGCGCGATTGTCTATGGCGAAGATGAAGATACCGCAATCGAATGGATGGGCAGCCCCGCCTTCCAGGCTGATTACAACGAAGCGTCACGGTTGCTGGTCGCGCGCGACCAAAAGGCATCGCACTAAGACGCCACCGTCCGTGGGAGCGGCTTTAGCCGCGAGCAGCACTCACACCATCGCATGCAGTGTTGCAAATGACGCCCTCCCGGCTAAAGCCGGTCCTACGGTTACTTGCTCAATCCGTGGGAGCGGCTTTAGCCGCGAGCAGCACTCACACCATTGCATGCAGTGTTGCAAATGACGCCCTCCCGGCTAAAGCCAGTCCTACGGTTACTTGCTCAATCCGTAGGAGCGGCTTTAGCCGCGAGCAGCACTCACACCATTGCATGCAGTGTTGCAAATGACGCCCTCCCGGCTAAAGCCAGTCCTACGGTTACTTGCTCAATCCGTAGGAGCGGCTTTAGCCGCGAGCAGCACTCACACCATTGCATGCAGTGTTGCAAATGACGCCCTCCCGGCTAAAGCCGGTCCTACGAAGTAATGCAGCACCAGCCCATGCCAAAAAAGCAATAAATCATTCGAAAACTTGAAATTGTGGCAAGCCTCGTACTGCTCTAGATTCGAGGCAACCATCACTGTTGCCAGGTATCTCGAATGCGCCGTCCAGATGAACTCGTGGAAAAAACCGCCGTTGAGTTGCGCCGCCTGATTGGCAGCAAGCAGATTTCCCCTGTGGAATTGATGGACGCGTGCATCGAACGCATCGAGCGAGTTAACCCCTACGTCAATGCCGTGACCGCCACCTGCTTCGATCAGGCCCGGCAGCAGGCCCGTGAAGCCGAGCAGGCGGTGTTGTCGGGGCAATCACTGGGCTTGTTGCATGGCCTGCCGATTGGCATCAAGGATCTGGAGGCCACTGCGGGCCTGCTGACCACCTATGGCTCACCGCTTTATCGCAATAACGTACCAGCCAAGGACAATGCACTCGTCGCCAGACTTCGGGCTGCCGGGGCGATTGTTACTGGCAAGACCAACGTTCCGGAAATGGGCGCAGGTGCCAACACACGCAATGACGTCTGGGGCGCTACAGGCAACCCGTTCAACCCTGAACTGAACGCCGGAGGCTCATCCGGTGGCTCGGCTGCTGCGCTGGCCGCCGACATGCTGCCGCTGTGCAGCGGCTCGGACACTGGCGGCTCATTGCGCATCCCCGCCGCCAAATGCGGCGTGGTGGGCCTGCGTCCGTCTCCCGGCCTGGTACCCAGTGAACGACGCCTGTTGGGCTGGACGCCCATCTCGGTCGTCGGTCCCATGGGTCGCACAGTGGCTGACACCCTGCTGCAATTGCAGGCCACAGCCGGGTTTCACGTCAGCGAGCCGCTGAGCTACGAGGTTGATAAAAATCTGTTCAGCGCCTTGCCTGACGTAGACCTTGGCACCTTGCGGGTTGGCTACACCGAAGACTTCGGTTGCTGCGATGTCGATGACGATATCCGTCAGGTATTTCGTCGAAAAATCGCTGCGCTACGACCGCTGTTTCGCAGTTGCGATGAAGTGCAAATGGAGCTTGGTGAAACGGATCGTTGCTTCGATGTTTTAAGGGCTGAAAGCTTTGTGGCAGGCACTCGCGATGCGTATCTGCGAGACCCTAACTCCCTGGGCGAAAACCCGCGCGCCAACTACGAAATGGGCATGCGCATGACCCTGGAAGACTGCGCATGGGCCGCGACGGAACAGACCCGAATCTATCGCCGCTTCCAGGCGCTGTTCGAGGATTACGACCTGATCCTGTCGCCCACCACGCCTGTGTCGCCCTTCCCTTGGCAAGACCTCTACCTGAAAAGCATCAATGGTAAAGAGCTGGCGAATTACTACCGCTGGCTGGCCCTTACCTATGTCGTCACGCTGGCAACCAATCCGGCCCTGTCGCTGCCCTGTGGCGTCGACCACAAAGGCATGCCGTTCGGACTGCAAGTGGTAGGCGCATTCCGCGCCGACGCCTACCTGCTGGCCTGTGGCGAACAGATCGAACGGGCGACGCAGAGCAACCCGGAACTGCAACGCCCGAGGCCGGATATCGACAAGCTGATGCAGAGCCGGATTGACCTGAAATCCATCGTCACGGCGCCGCCGCTGGCTTCGGGTGAGACAGGGACATTGAGTACAACCGAGGCGTCATCGGTTTAAAACGAGGGATCGGCTTTGGCGGGGAAGAGGCGGCACAGATAACGAATGATTTCTGACCGAACTACTACCTTCTCGGCTGGTGCCGATCCCATTACACCCATGTGCTTGCCCTCGATAAACGCTCCAAAGACGCGGCGTGTCGGGCAAACAGCCTCGCCAACAAGTTGGCTCCTACCGGGGTGTGCGAGCTCCATGTAAATTAAGGTCATCCCCAGCCCTGTGGGAAGGTCTACGGCTGACTGCCAGCACAATTCCCTTGGGAGATTCTATGGTTGTCTTCAAGCTTGATCTTGTAGGACCGGCTTTAGCCGGGAGAGCGGTATTTCTGACGAAGAAAATTTAGCGAATGTACCGACGCACTCCCGGCTAAAGCCGGTCCTACGGGATTGTGGAACCTGTGGGAGCGAATTCATGCGCGAAGGGGTCGGTACCTCGTAGCCTATGTGTCGCCTGCCCTCCCGAATAAATTCGGTCCTACCAGTCCTTCGCTGTTTCAAACAAATAAATCACGCCTCAATGTCAGCCTGCAAAGGCCACTTTCGCGTGCGCGCTATCCGTTCGGATAAACTTTCAGTTTAAGGGTTGATTTTTTAATCAGAAACAGATTACGTGCAGTCACACCTCAAAAACGGAAAAGAATAGATACATGTAAGAAACATCCTACAAATAACGCTTCACATCAAAGAACTTTCCTACCTGCGGAATAAACTTCCCGCGCGGATTCGTTCGAATTCAATAGCACAACTTCAACCGACTTATATTAAGCGAGAACATTATGAAAAAGACATTATTGGCATCCCTTGTCATTCTGGCACTGGCGTCACAAGCTGAAGCTGCTTGTTTGACTATCAGCAATCCATACTCAGGGGTTATACCTGCAAATGACACCGTGGTTTCCTATGGACCGGTTACAATCGCTAATGGACCTACCTGTCGTTCGGTTTTGATTGTCTCTAGAGTTCGATCAGCAAATGGAGGTTTTGCCCCGGTGATGCAAATTGAAAAACTGGAGGGCGGGCAGTGGCGGACTATCGCGGAATCTTCCAGTGGACATATCGGGCAGACAACCACTGCGGGCACCTTCAGGATTCAACATAAGAATCCTCATCAGACACCTTGGGCCTACAACGGCAACGTAGCCATAACACGCTAATTTGCCTGTCAATGCGCCTGAGCAGAGGCAATGGCGCATTGATCTGCAGGTCATGCCTGCTCGTTGATTGAGGGTAGTTTCTGTGCAGTTTTCACGAAGTAGGATAACGCAGCCACTATGTGATTAGCGTTGGCGATGCTACCCAAAATTCGACCAAACTCTCTGTCGCCCTTCAGCCCTTCTTTGGCGGCAAAGCCGATATGACCCTGGAGTTGCTCGTAGATTAATGGAATTGCGTTGAACTTGACGTCTCGATTACGAGATCTCCCGTCAAATCCTGAATCCTGATTTCCCTGAGAAAGAAATGAATGAGCAGTTTCATCATTAAAGCCCAATTTATTGAGACCCGCACACAAACTACTCAATTAACGAGTGCTAATTGAAGTCATATCCAACCCCTCGAGAAGCGACTTGAGACCGTCGAGATCCACAATCCCGACATTCCTCATGATTTCTCGCGCAGCCTCATCATCCTTTACCGTGTATTCGTTCTCTACCATCTCCGGCTGTTTTATTTTAAATACATACTCCATTGGCACATAGGTAATTGAGCCTGCACCGCTGATATTAATAGCCATCTTCATTTCCTTATTGAGACAGTTCACTATCTATATCGGCAAGGCAGTGATGCAGGGGCAGTTATATATCGGCCAATCTGAATGCCGGATTGGACAAAGATGTAACCTAAGTTTCCTGGCAGCGTTAAAGCACACACACTCTCATCGACAAGGAAACGACCTCTCAAACGCGCCCCACAAAAAAGCCCGCATCACTGCGGGCTTTTTCAATGCTCAATCAACCATCACTCAGTTGATCTTGGCATCCAGTTCGCCGCGAGCGTAGCGCTCGAACATCGCGTCCAGTGAAACGGGCTTGATCTTCGAGGCGTTACCAGCGGTGCCGAACGCTTCGTAGCGAGCGATACACACATCACGCATGGCCGTTACCGTCTTGGCCAGGTACTTACGTGGGTCGAACTCGCCCGGATTCTTGGCCATGAACTCACGGATGGCACCGGTGGACGCCAGACGCAGGTCGGTATCGATGTTGACCTTGCGCACGCCGTGTTTGATGCCCTCAACGATTTCTTCAACCGGTACGCCGTAGGTTTCTTTGATTTCGCCGCCGTACTGGTTGATGATTTTCAACCACTCTTGCGGGACCGAAGACGAACCGTGCATGACAAGGTGAGTGTTCGGGATGCGCTTGTGGATTTCCTTGATGCGATCAATCGCCAGGATGTCACCGGTAGGCGGCTTGGTGAACTTGTAAGCGCCGTGGCTGGTGCCGATGGCGATAGCCAGCGCATCAACCTGGGTTTTCTTGACGAAGTCAGCAGCTTCTTCCGGATCGGTCAGCATCTGGCTGTGATCGAGCATGCCTTCAGCGCCAACGCCGTCTTCTTCGCCAGCCATACCGGTTTCCAGCGAGCCCAGAACACCCAGCTCACCTTCAACCGAAACGCCACAGGCGTGAGCGAAGGCAACAACGCGCCGAGTCACTTCAACGTTGTACTCGTAGGTGGTCGGCGTTTTGCCGTCGACGCCCAGCGAGCCGTCCATCATGACCGAGCTGAAGCCCAGCTGAATCGAACGCTGGCAGATATCAGGGCTGGTGCCGTGGTCCTGGTGCATGACCACCGGGATATGCGGGAATTCTTCCACCGCTGCCAGAATCAGGTGACGCAGGAACGGTGCGCCAGCGTATTTACGGGCACCGGCCGAGGCCTGAACGATCACCGGGGAATCGGTCTTGTCGGCCGCTTCCATAATGGCGCGCATTTGTTCCAGGTTGTTCACGTTGAAAGCTGGGACGCCATAACCGAATTCGGCTGCGTGGTCCAACATCTGGCGCATGCTGATAAGTGCCATTGTCTGTCTCTCTCCCGGTAGGGTCGTTATCGTGCAAACCTGCCGTAGCGGCGGCTGCTATTCAAGTTCTACGCATGAGCCTTGAGGCTATGCGGATGGATCATCGGTGCAGCCTGTTCAACCTTTCTTGCAACCGCGCCCGATCAAATCATTGGTAGCGTCCCAGTACACCAGGCCTTCGTCGCCCTTGTTCTGGAAAGCCAGCACGCCATTGCCGTACAGCGATGGCGACCCAGGCTCGGCAGTCAGCCGAAAGACCTGATCGCTTTCATTCAGACGTACATCGACTTCGGTCCTGGCCTTGTCAACGTACCGCCAATGGACCTGAGCCTTGCTGTCGCAAACCCAGCTTGTCCAGGTGTTACCTGTTTCTGGAGCCTTCATGCTGGCGCAACCACCAAGCACTGCAAATGTCGCAAGGGCAATCAAGCCTTTCATTACTTCTCCTGGCCTGCCCCGGGAAGCGGGGCGGATGCCAGTCGCTCCAACCTTCAGGGGCAGTTCTGTTCCTGATTCCGATCATCGGCCGGCTCACCCGTAGCCAGCGCTTCAACCCGTTGAGAACTCTGGGTCGTCGGCACGTTTACGGAAGCCGGGCTGAACACTTCACAAGCCTTGCCACTCGGGCCAGAACTGCTGCATCCGGCAAGCATCACACAACTCAACAGGGCAACGGCGGCGATTTTCATGATGAAATTCCTTGTTCAGAAAGAGTTATCCACCCTTAAGTGACCACCGCTGGCCCGAGATGTTGCCAAACTCATCCCTGCAATCAATCCTTAACGACAGGCCACAGGCCCGAGGTTAGGCATGAACTCATACTTGTCCAGCACCGCTTCACCGCCGCGCTTGTAGATCACCGGCACGGTTTCGGCCTGCCAGTTCGCTTGATAGCAGCTCAGTTGAACCAGCGCGGGCTCACGCACAACCTCTTCGGCTTCCGGCTTGCTGGAGCAGCCAGCGAGCAGTGCGGCAATGATGAGCAGTGGTAACGGCCTGAGCATTTCATTTCCCTTTTGCAAAACCTGATCCTCAGGCCTTGGCACGTTGTTCCAGAACTTCCACGGCTGGCAGGACTTTGCCTTCGACAAACTCCAGGAACGCCCCGCCACCGGTAGAAATGTAGGAGATCTGATCCGCTACGCCATATTTGTCGATCGCTGCCAGAGTGTCGCCACCGCCTGCGATGGAGAACGCCGAGCTTTCAGCGATTGCTTTAGCCAGGGTCTTGGTGCCTTCGCCAAACTGATCGAACTCGAACACACCCACCGGACCGTTCCACAGAATAGTCTTGGAAGATTTCAACAATTCGGCGAAGTGCGCTGCAGTTTGCGGGCCGATATCCAGAATCATGTCGTCATCAGCAACGTCGGCAATCAACTTGACTGTCGCAGTTGCACTTTCAGCGAATTCTTTGGCGACCACTACGTCAACCGGCAATGGCACGCTGACCTTGGCAGCGATTTCACGAGCAGTGTCCAGGAGGTCCGGCTCGTACAGCGATTTGCCGACCTTGTGACCAGCCGCAGCGAGGAACGTGTTGGCAATGCCGCCACCGACGATCAACTGGTTGCAGATGGCACTCAGGCTATTGAGTACGTCGAGTTTAGTAGACACCTTGGAACCGGCAACGATAGCGGCCATGGGCTGGGCCGGTGCGCCGAGGGCTTTGCCCAGCGCTTCCAGCTCGGCAGCCAACAGCGGGCCTGCCGCAGCGACTTTGGCAAATTTGGCAACGCCATGGGTCGAGCCTTCGGCGCGGTGGGCCGTACCGAAAGCGTCCATCACGAAGACATCACACAGGGCAGCGTATTTCTGCGCCAGCTCGTCAGCGTTCTTTTTCTCGCCCTTGTTGAAGCGTACGTTTTCGAACAAAACGATATCGCCCGCTTTAACGTCGACGCCGTCCAGGTAATCAGAAACCAGTGGCACTTCACGGCCCAGAGCCTTGCTCAGGTATTCAGCGACCGGCTTGAGGCTATTCTCGGCAGAGAATTCGCCTTCCGTTGGACGACCCAGATGCGAGCAGACCATCACGGCAGCGCCCTTTTCCAGCGCGAGCTTGATGGTTGGCAACGACGCCAGGATACGCGCATCACTGCTGACTTTGCCGTCCTTGATCGGGACGTTCAGGTCTTCGCGAATCAATACACGCTTACCTTGCAGGTCGAGCTCGGTCATCTTCAACACGGTCATGAGTGAATCCCTGTTTTTAATATTGTGGGTCTGCGACGCGCAAAAAGTGCTCAGCAACGTCAAGCATTCGATTGGCAAAACCCCATTCGTTATCGAACCAGGCCAGCACGTTAACCAGCCTCGGGCCGGAAACTCGGGTCTGACTCGCATCAACGATGGCCGAATGAGGGTCATGGTTGAAATCACAACTGGCGTGCGGCAACTCGGTGTAGGCCAACAGTCCTTTCAACGGGCCACTGGTAGCGGCCTCGCGGAGCAGGCGGTTGATCTCAAGAGCATCGGTATCACGCGCAGTTTGCAATGTGATATCGAGGCAGGACACGTTTACCGTCGGCACGCGAACTGCTTTGGCCTGAATTCGGCCCGCAAGTTCCGGAAGCAGACGTTCAATACCCCGCGCCAGACCAGTGGACACCGGAATGATCGACTGGAAAGCCGAGCGCGTGCGGCGTAAATCCTCATGGTGATAGGCGTCTATCACCGGCTGGTCATTCATCGCCGAGTGGATCGTAGTGATGGTGACGTATTCCAGCCCGACAGCCTGATCCAGCAGGCGCAGCAAAGGCACGCTGCAGTTGGTGGTGCAGGATGCGGCAGAAACCAACAGCTCGCGCCCAGTCAGCTTCTGCTGATTGACGCCGAACACAATCGTGGCGTCTACGTCGGCTTCGCTGGCCATTGGCTGGGAAAACAGCACCCGTGGCGCGCCAGCGTCAATGAAACGCTGGCCGTCTTCACGGGTGTTGTAGACGCCTGAACATTCGAGCACCAGATCAACTTCCAGCGCCGCCCAGTCAACGCCTTCCGGCGTCTCGCTGCGCAGCACTCTGATCTTGTGATCATTGATGTGCAGGTATTGCCCTTCGACCCGCACTTCGCCGGGAAACCGGCCGTGTGTGGAGTCAAAGCGCGTGAGGTATTCGAGACTGGCCATATCGGCCAGATCGTTGATGGCAACCACTTCAAACCCGGCTTTCGCTCCCCGCTCGCAAAGCGCGCGCACGACGCAACGTCCAATACGGCCGTAGCCGTTGAGTGCAACTTTGTAAGGGCGGTGCTGGGGCATGGGGTTCTCGATGAATCACCAAAAAACTGTTGAGGTACACATTATGTGGGAGCGGTGCTTGCCCGCGATAAGGTCAACACGGTAATGAAGACCGAGTTGAATCTATCGCGGGCAAGCACCGCTCCCACAGGTTTCGCCACAACAGGCTACATCGCTATCAATCTTCCAGCAGTTCTTCAGCCTGACCCAGGATGTTTTCCAGGGTGAAGCCGAACTCTTCGAACAGGGCTGGCGCAGGGGCCGACTCGCCGAAGGTGGTCATGCCGATAACGCGACCTTCCAGGCCGACGTACTTGTACCAGAAGTCTGCGTGAGCAGCTTCGATGGCGATACGAGCGCTGACCTGCAGCGGCAGAACCGCTTGCTTGTAGCCCGGATCCTGAGCATCGAAAACGCTGGTGCATGGCATGGAAACCACACGCACGTTGCGGCCTTGAGCGCTGAGTTTTTCAAATGCCTGAACGGCCAGACCCACTTCCGAACCGGTAGCGATCAGAATCAGTTCTGGTTCGCCAACGCAGTCACGCAGCACGTAACCACCACGAGCGATGTCCGCCAGCTGGGCTTCGTCGCGAGTCTGGTGAGTCAGGTTCTGACGCGAGAAGATCAACGCCGACGGGCCGTCGTTGCGCTCGATGGAGTACTTCCAGGCCACAGCCGATTCCACAGCATCCGCAGGGCGCCAGGTGTCCAGATTCGGCGTGGTACGCAGGCTGGTCAGTTGCTCGATTGGCTGGTGCGTCGGGCCGTCTTCGCCCAGACCGATGGAGTCGTGGGTGAACACATACAGCACGCGCTTCTTCATCAGCGAGGACATACGCACCGCGTTGCGGGCGTACTCCATGAAGATCAGGAAGGTCGCGCCATAGGGTACGAAGCCGCCGTGCAGGGCGATACCGTTCATCATTGCGCCCATGCCGAACTCGCGCACGCCGTAATGCAGGTAGTTGCCGTTGGCGTCTTCGCCGGTGATGCTCTTGCAGCCTTTCCAGATGGTCAGGTTGGAACCGGCCAGGTCAGCCGAACCGCCGAGGAACTCAGGCAGCAAAGGACCGAAAGCGCCCAGTGCATTCTGGCTGGCCTTGCGGCTGGCGATGGTTTCGCCCTTGGCGTTGACTTCAGCCACGTAAGCAGCGGATTTTTCAGCGAAGTCAGCTGGCAGTTCGCCGCTCATGCGACGGATCAGCTCGTTAGCCAGCTCCGGGAATTCGGCAGAGTAGGCAGCAAAACGCTGATCCCACTCAGCTTCAGCCGCCAGGCCTTTCTCTTTGCAGCTCCACTCGGCGTAGATGTCAGCCGGAATGTCGAATGGACCGTGAGTCCATTTCAGGGCGGCACGGGTCAAGGCGATTTCTTCAGCACCCAGCGGAGCGCCGTGGGACTCTTCCTTGCCTTGCTTGTTCGGCGAACCGAAACCAATGGTGGTCTTGCAGCAGATCAGGGTCGGCTTGTCGCTCTTGCGAGCGGTGTCGATGGCAATCTTGATCTCTTCAGCGTCGTGACCGTCAACGTTGCGGATCACCAGCCAGCCGTAGGATTCGAAGCGCTTCGGCGTGTCATCGGTGAACCAGCCTTCAACTTCGCCATCGATAGAGATGCCGTTGTCGTCGTAGAAAGCGATCAGTTTGTTCAGACCCAGTGTGCCAGCCAGCGAGCCGACTTCGTGGGAGATGCCTTCCATCATGCAGCCATCACCCATGAACACGTAGGTGTGGTGGTCGACGATGTTGTGGCCTGGACGGTTGAACTGGGCCGCCAGCGTCTTCTCTGCAACCGCGAAACCCACGGCGTTGGCGAAACCCTGACCCAGTGGGCCGGTGGTGGTCTCTACGCCCGGCGTGTAACCGAATTCCGGGTGACCCGGCGTGCGGCTGTGCAACTGGCGGAAGTTTTTCAGGTCGTCGATGGACAGGTCATAACCGGTCAGGTGCAGCAACGAGTAGACCAGCATCGAACCATGACCGTTGGACATGATGAAGCGGTCACGGTCGGCGAAATTCGGGTTGCTCGGGTTGTGCTTCAGATAGTCGCGCCAAAGTACTTCGGCGATATCCGCCATGCCCATAGGGGCACCGGGATGGCCGCTGTTGGCTTTTTGCACGGCATCCATGCTGAGTGCACGAATGGCGTTGGCACGCTCACGACGGCTGGGCATCGCTGATCTCCTGAGAACTGGAAAAGAATGGATCTGAAAAAGGCGAGCATTTTCCCTCAGGCACTGCCTGGGAGCAATGAAAGATAGCGGCTTGTGGTTGTTTTTCCTGCCCGCGCTTCGTTATTTGTTCATCCATGGCACGCTCCCGGCCCGGAATAACGGTCCTGGATAGCCCTGAACTCACCGCCCATCAAGCAATATCAAAACTTTTTGATATTGCCCTTGCGACATACCCGGTCGCTAACTAGACTGCCAGCCCTATGAACCTGCGCGTACCTGCAATTCGCCACGACGACAGCGACGACCTTTCTGCCTTGTGCAAGGCCGGCGGCGACCCGTTACGACTGAATGTATTGCGCGCATTGGCCAATGACTCATTCGGCGTGCTGGAACTGGCGCAGATATTCGCCATTGGTCAGTCCGGTATGAGCCACCATCTCAAGGTGCTGGCCCAGGCGGATCTGGTTGCGACGCGACGCGAAGGCAATGCGATTTTCTACCGACGCGCCCTGCCCCATACCGGACAACCGGGCGGCAGGTTGCACGCCGCCATACTGGATGAGGTCGACATGCTGACCCTGCCCATGGATGTGCAGTCGCGTATCAGCCTGGTGCATCGTCAACGCGCCAACGCCAGTCAGGACTTCTTCGCGCGTACAGCGGAAAAGTTTCGCGCCCAGCAGGACTTGATTGCCGGGCTGGCCCAGTATCGGGAAAGTCTGCTGTCGTTGCTCGACAAGCTGAACTTCGGGCCACAAGCGACGGCACTGGAAGTCGGGCCGGGGGATGGCGGTTTTCTCCCAGACCTGGCGCGGCGCTTCCACCACGTGACGGCGCTGGACAACAGCCCGGCGATGCTGGAAATAGCGCGCCAGCTGTGCGCTGCGCAGGCATTGGCTAATGTAGAACTGAAACTCGCCGATGTACTGGGGGCCGTCGATGTCAGCGCAGATTGTGTTGTGCTGAACATGGTACTGCACCATTTCGCTGCACCGGCCGATGCACTCAAACAACTGGCAACTCTGTTGCAACCGGGCGGTAGCCTGTTAGTGACAGACTTGTGTAGCCACGATCAGAGCTGGGCCAAGGAGGCCTGTGGCGATCTCTGGTTAGGGTTTGAACAGGAAGATCTGGCCCGTTGGGCCATCGCTGCGGGGCTAGTTCCCGGGGAAAGCCTCTATGTAGGCTTACGTAATGGTTTCCAGATCCAGGTCCGCCATTTTCAGCGACCGGCTGGCAACACTCACCATCGGTAAAATTCAGGAAACCCGTAGAGATGAGCGAATACTCCCTTTTCACCTCCGAGTCCGTGTCCGAAGGGCACCCAGACAAAATCGCCGACCAGATTTCCGATGCGGTTCTGGATGCAATCATTGCTCAGGACAAACACGCTCGCGTCGCTGTTGAAACCCTGGTCAAGACCGGTGTTGCCATCGTTGCTGGCGAAGTGACCACCAGCGCCTGGGTTGACCTCGAGCAAATCGTTCGTGACGTGATCAGCGACATCGGCTACACCAGCTCCGACGTCGGTTTCGACGGTGCTACCTGCGGCGTGATGAACATCATCGGCAAGCAGTCCCCTGACATCAACCAGGGTGTTGACCGTGCCAAGCCTGAAGATCAGGGCGCTGGCGACCAGGGCCTGATGTTCGGCTACGCCAGCAACGAAACCGCTGAACTGATGCCTGCGCCAATCGCGTTTTCGCACCAGTTGGTCAAGCGTCAGGCTGAAGCCCGTAAATCCGGCCTGCTGCCTTGGCTGCGCCCGGATGCCAAGTCCCAGGTGACTTGCAGCTACGAGAACGGCAAAGTCGTCGGCATCGACGCAGTCGTTCTGTCTACTCAGCACAACCCTGAAGTTTCCTACAACGATCTGCGCGAAGGCGTGATGGAACTGATCGTCAAGCACGTGCTGCCAGCTGAGCTGCTGCACAAGGACACCCAGTTCCACATCAACCCGACTGGCCAGTTCATCATTGGCGGCCCGGTGGGTGACTGCGGTCTGACCGGTCGCAAGATCATCGTCGACAGCTACGGCGGCATGGCCCGTCACGGCGGCGGCGCGTTCTCCGGCAAGGATCCATCCAAGGTTGACCGTTCGGCTGCTTACGCTGGCCGTTATGTTGCCAAGAACATCGTTGCTGCCGGCCTGGCCGAGCGCTGCGAGATTCAGGTTTCCTACGCGATCGGCGTTGCACAACCGACTTCGATCTCTTTGAACACCTTCGGCACCGGCAAGATCAGCGATGACAAGATCATCAAACTGGTCCGCGACATCTTCGACCTGCGCCCATACGCGATCACGACCATGCTCGACCTGCTGCACCCGATGTATCAGGAAACTGCAGCCTACGGCCACTTCGGTCGTACGCCGCAGACCAAGACCGTGGGCAATGACACCTTCACCACGTTCACCTGGGAAAAAACCGACCGCGCCGACGCCCTGCGCGCCGCTGCCGGTCTGTAACACGCCTTAAGTTTCAGGCGTAACAAAAAGCCCCTGGCGACCACGGTCGTCAGGGGCTTTTTGGTTATGGAGATGGTACCTCCCGTAGGACCGGCTTTAGCCGGGAGGGCGTCAGTTCTGACGAGGAAAATGCGTTGAATGGACTTGTCCTCTCGCGGCTAAAGCCGCTCCTACGAGGGCGTGATTGCGCCGCACATCTCGCACTCTAGCTGTTAAGCCTTCCTCGCCACCAACAAAACCGAAGCCGCGCTGGCCAGCAATCCCGCGCATACCCGGTTGAACAATCGCTTGCCACTGGGCCGCGCAAACAATCGGCGGGCGTGAATGCCCATCCAGGCGTAGATCGCGATGGCGAGGCATTCCAGCGCCAGAAACAAAACGCCGAGTACCGCGAACTGCTCCGTCACGTGGCCCGATTGATCGACGAACTGTGGCAAGAAAGCAGTAAACAGCAGGATCGCCTTGGGATTACCGATGGCCACCAGAAACTCCTGCCGAGCCAGGCTGAACAGGCCTTTGCCTGAACCGATCACGCCGCCCTCTTCCTCAGGGCTCGCCCGCCACAACTGCACGGCCAGATAGAACAGGTAGGCCGCACCGACGATCTTGATCACATGGAATAACCATTCCGATGTGTGCAACACCGCCGTCAGACCCACTGCTGCCAGCGCAATCATGATGGCAAAGGCCAGCAAACGTCCCAGCCCGCCAATGCAGGCCCGGGCAAAGCCGTAACGGGTCGCGTTACTGATCGAAAGCAGGTTGTTGGGCCCAGGCGCCATGTTCAGCGCAAAGCAGGCCGGCACGAAAACCGCAAGAGTCGAGATATCCATGAATCACCCATCAACACTTGGACAAGGAGTCGTAATAGTGCAGGCAGCGTTTCACTCTTCAAAGACACAGTGGCGAATCAAAAAAGCGGCATCTGTACTGGCTGAATGATTCAGCAATCAGCGCAACCAGACATGTCACTCAGCGCTGGCTAGCCTCACATGCACCTCTTCAAGCAAGGATGCTTCGATGCGCATATTGGCCGCAATCACCCTCACCCTCGCCAGCCTCACTGCCCATGCCAACGCATGTCCGGACTGGACGCCCGCCAAAGCCCGCAACTCAATCACCGCCCTGCAAACACAAATCGCCGCTTGGGATGACGGCTATCACCGCCAGGGCGTTTCGCTGATTGCCGACGAACTCTATGACCAGTCCCGACAGCGTCTAGAGTTCTGGCGATCATGTTTTGCCAAGCCCAACAGCGAAGCCGATAACCCGCTGAAAACTGCCAAAGGGACGGCTCGCCATCCTGTTCCGCACACGGGGGTCAACAAGCTCAGCGATGAAGCCGCAGTGCGCGACTGGCTCAAAGGTCGCACTGACCTGTGGATCCAGCCCAAGATCGATGGCGTGGCCGTGACGCTGGTCTATGAAAATGGCGCGTTGGTTCAAGCGATCAGCCGCGGCGACGGTGTTGCGGGGCAAGACTGGACCCAACACGCCCGACACATTTCGGCCATTCCTGCGCATCTGCCCTGGCAGGAAACCCTGGTGTTGCAAGGCGAGCTGTATCTGCGACTGACGAATCACGTGCAAGCCCAAGCCGGGAGTATGAACGCGCGCAGCAAAGTTGCCGGGATGCTGGCTCGTCACGAACTACGCACGGAAGAGGCGGACCAGATCGGTTTGTTCGTGTGGGACTGGCCTGCGGGGCCGACTTCCATGACCGAACGCCTGGCAGGCTTGAACGCATTGGGTTTCGACGACAGCGCTCAATACAGCCAGTCGCTGGAAGGCTTCGCTCAGGCGCATCGCTGGCGCGAGCATTGGTATCGCAACCCGCTGCCGTTTGCCACTGACGGCGTCATCATCCGACAGGGCGAGCGACCTCCCGCCCAGCGTTGGCAAGCCAGGGCACCCTACTGGATCGCCGCCTGGAAATACCCGTTTGCGCAAGCCCTGGCGGAAGTACGCAAGGTCCACTTCAACATCGGCCGTAGCGGCAAGATAACCCCCGTGCTGGAATTGGAACCTGTGCGTCTGGATGATCGGCAGATCAGTCGCATCAGTGTTGGCTCGCTGCAACGCTGGCAGGCGCTGGACATCAGACCCGGCGATCAAGTCGCTGTGAGCCTGGCAGGCCTGACCATTCCACGGCTGGACAGCGTCGTGTCACGCAGTGTCGAGCGCAGCGACTTGCAGATTCCCGAGGCCAAAGACTTTCACGCCCTCAGTTGCTGGCAACCCGTCAGCGGCTGTGAAAGCCAGTTTCGCGCACGGCTTGCCTGGCTCAGCGGCAAGAAAGGTCTGGCGCTGACCGGAGTCGGTCCCGGGACCTGGGACAACCTGATCAGCGCCGGGAAAATCAACGGGTTGCTCGACTGGCTGACCCTGGAAAAAGAACAGCTTGCTAACATTTCCGGGCTGGGTGAGCGCAGCAGCGCTAAACTGCTCGACAGTTTGCAGGAGGCTCGCTCAAAGCCGTTTGTGGTGTGGCTAAAGGCTATCGGCCTGCCGCCCACGGGGAATGCTCACCTGGGCGAGCAATGGAGTGAACTGGAAAAGCGCACGGCGCAGCAATGGCAAATGGAACCGGGCATAGGTTCGGGTCGTGCCAGCCAGTTGGTCGCCTTCTTCCAGCATCCGCAGGTTCAGGCCTTGAGTGAGCAATTACGGGCCCAGGGTATTTCAGGTTTTTAAAGTGCCGGGCGTTTAATCATCAAGCCCGGACGTTATCGTGTTCATAAGGAGTTCATATGAAGGTTTTTTCTCCACTGATTCTGCTGACGTGCTGCAGCATGCTGGCGACCCCGCTTCTGGCGGCTGAACCAGCACCGGAAGCCAGCGAATGTGTGGTCAAAAGTCAGGAAATCAGCAAAAAGATCGAAGAAGCAAAAACCGAGGGCAACAAGCCTCAGCAAGCTGGCCTGGAAAAAGCCCTGAGCGAAAACAACGCCAACTGCACCGAAGCTTCGCTGCTCAAGGAACATGAACAGAAAGTGCTGGACGCCAAGCGGGAAGTCAAAAAGCGCGAGTCTGACCTGAGCAAAGCCATGAGCAAAGGCGATCCGGACAAAATCAACAAGCGCAAAGACAAACTGGCCGAATCCCGCAAAGAACTGCAAGACGCCCAGACCGAACTGGAAGACCTTCAGCCGCAGGATTGAATCGAGAGCTGCCCAAAATGCGCCCACTGTAGGAGCGGACGATCAGCGCGAGGCCGCGAAGTCTGTCTGACCACACCGCTATCGCGGCCTCGCGCTGCCGGTGCGCTCCTGCAGGCCTTGCGGTTACATCATGGTCAGGCAGGCAGCGGCGTGGCTGAAGCGATAAACAGCCCGATGATCAGGCCAATACCTACCAACCACGCGATCGAGCGCAGTGCAGCCCAGTCAGCCAGATAAAAAATGATGTAGAGCAGTCGACTGGTGATGAACAGTACCGCAACCACGTCGATCGTCACCAACTGCGCATTACCCGCGATGTGGGCGATGATCACTGCGGCGGCAAAGCCCGGCAGGATCTCGAAGCTGTTGAGCTGCGCCGCATTGGCGCGCGCTGGCAAACCTTCGAGGTTATTCAGGAAATTACGCGGGTTGTGGTTGTGCTTGCCATTGAACTTGCCACTGGAAAACTTGGCGATGCCTGCACAAACGATCGGCAGAATAATCGCGACCAATACGCACCAGAATGCAACCGTCATAGCAGAATCCTTATAGTTTGATTTTCATAACCAGCATGCCAAGCAGAACCAGGCCACATGCTAAGAGCCGGGGTCGGCCAAAAGGTTCTTTCAGATAACGCATGCCAAACAGCACCACCAGAATCACGCTGACTTCGCGCAAGGCCGCAGCCTCCGCCACCGAGCCCAACTGCATCGCCCACAACACCAGAGCGTAGCTGAACAACACGCACAAGCCGACGCTTAACCCCAGCCGCCATTGCTCACGCCAGAACAGGCTGAACGGCGCACGTTTGTAGGTGATTGCCAGTAACGGAAACGGCCAGGCGCTGATCAGCGTGAGCCAGACCAGATAATCGAGCGGATGCACGCCCATCTGCAACGCCTGGCCGTCGATCCAGGTGTAGCAACCGATGCAAACCCCGATCAATGCAACCACCGGCAGCAGCGACCACGGCAGTCGATCACCGCCACCGCCCTGCCAAAGCAGGCATATCATGCCGCATGGGATCAGCAGAATACCGAGGATTTGCTGGGCGCTCAGTTCTTCGCCGACAAATATCAAAGTGAGAGCCAGCACCACCAATGGCGACAGCCCACGCATCAGCGGATAGACCAACCCTAGGTCACCGACTCGATAGGCCTGAATCAGCAAATACCGGTACAGCAGCTCGAACAACGCCGAGGCGATCATCCATGGCCAGATGGCAGCAGGCGGCGGCTCGACAAACCCCACGGCCAGAACCGCAAATAGCAACGCCACAAAGTCCATGCTGGCGATGACCAACAACCGTTCACCGCTGAATTTGATCAGGGTGTTCCACGTAGCGTGCAGTATCGCCGCGATCAACACCAAAGCCGTAGCCAGCAAAACACTCTCCCTGTTTAAGATCAGACTGCCGTACCTGTCACCGCAAAAAACATAGGACCTGTAGGAGCGAACTTGTTCGCGAACGGCTGCGCAGCAGTCGTAAATCGGACGACCCGATTCCAGCAAATGCACCGAGTCGCGGCCATTGCTGCCGCTTCGCGCCAGATCGCGAACAAGTTCGCTCCTACCGGGGTCTACGCGAGTTCAATAGGATCGGCTGTCACACCTTGTCCAACCTCCGCCAATGAGAATCCTTACGATTAACGTTTAACCCCGCATCGTAAGGAAGTTCCATGCACTCTGTTTTTCGTTTGCGACCGACTGTCGCCATGACGAAGCTCGCGCTGGCGTGCCTCATCGCCCAAAGCGCCTGCGTTCAGGCTCAAGAAACCACCGCCGCCCCGGCGATCACTCTGGAAGACGTGACCGTCACCGCTGCCGGTTATGAGCAGAGCGTAGAGGATGCACCTGCTTCCGTGACAATCATTACCGGCGATGAACTGCGCAAGCGTTCGTTCCGCGATCTGACTGACGCCCTGCGCGACGTTGAAGGTGTGACCGTCAATGGTGGCGCCAACGAAACCGACATCTCGATCCGCGGCATGCCGGCTGATTACACCTTGATTCTGGTGGATGGCAAACGCCAGAGCGCTCGTGAATCAAGGGTCAACGGCAACTCGGGCTACGAGCAGAGCTTCATTCCTCCAGCCGAAGCCATCGAACGAATCGAAGTGGTGCGCGGCCCGATGTCCTCGCTGTATGGCTCGGATGCCATTGGCGGCGTGATCAACGTCATTACCCGCAAGGTTTCAACCGAATGGGGTGGCTCGGTTACTTATGATTATTCGGCGCGCCAGCACAGCGATCAGGGCAATGCACGGCAGACCCAGTTCTACCTCAATGGTCCGCTGATTCAGGACACTTTGGGGCTGCAAGTCTGGGGTCGCTATCTGGATCGCCAGGCAGACGATGACGTGGAGGAAACCAACGGTTTCAGCAAAGCAGACCATAAGGACCTGACCGCACGCCTGGCTTTTACCCCAACCATCGACCACGACATCCTGCTGGAAGCCGGTGCTACCCGCCTGAAAAATGGTGATGGTGTAAGCCCGAACTGGGCCACCCGCGAACAGGAAAATAACCGTGATCACTGGTCGATCTCTCACCAGGGCCGTTGGGACTGGGCCACCTCGGACGTTTCGTTCGCACAGGAAGAATCCAGCCGTAAAGGCGTAGCCAGCGCAACGCAGCGCGACGTACTGGGTCGCAAGCCTACTGTGAAGAACTCGGTGTTTGACGCCAAGCTGGTGATCCCGACCGAACACAACATCACCACCACCGGCCTGCAATGGAACGAGACGACGGTCACTGACTGGAACCAAGGGTTGGGCGACCGTGTGAACTACGAGTACTCCGTGGTGCAGAAAGCACTGTTCGCCGAAAACGAATGGGCGATGACCGACACTTTCGCGTTGACCACCGGCCTGCGTATGGACCACCACGAACAATACGGCGTGCATTTCAGCCCGCGTGTTTATGGCGTGTGGCATGCAACCGACGACTGGACCATCAAAGGCGGCGTGGCTCGCGGCTTCAAGGCTCCGGAATTGCGTGCAGTGATCGAGGACTACGCCGTACTGCGCCGCAACACGTTCGCGATGCTCGGTAACCCGGACCTCAAGCCTGAGACGAGCACCAACTACGAGCTGTCGGCACTCTGGTCCAACCGCAATAACCTGTCGGCTGGCGCAACGGTGTTCTACAACGACTTCAAGGACAAGCTGTCCACGGTGACCACCGACCAGTTCTTCGGTCCGTACATCATCATGGAACGAGTCAACGTCGATAAAGCTGTGA
This sequence comes from Pseudomonas sp. Irchel 3A5, assembly GCF_900187575.1. Lineage (NCBI taxonomy): Bacteria > Pseudomonadati > Pseudomonadota > Gammaproteobacteria > Pseudomonadales > Pseudomonadaceae > Pseudomonas > Pseudomonas sp. Irchel 3A5. The sequence continues at coordinate 465,874 of NZ_FYDU01000001.1, forward strand.
TTCAGGGCGCGGAGCTGAACGGACGCTGGGACATCACGTCTGCGCTGGCACTGAAAGCCAACTACACCTACACCGACTCGGAGCAAAAATCCGGTGCCAACGCAGGCGCACCATTGGCACTTACACCCGAGCACAAGGCCAACGTACGCACTGACTGGACGCTGTCCGACAAGACCCAGCTCTGGGCAGCCGTCAATTACTACGGCGAGGAGTACGGCAACACCATCACCGACGAATCGTCGCCGGGCTACACCACCGCAGACTTCGGCGGCTCGTATGAGCTGACCAAAAACGTCTCGTTCAACGCCGCGCTGTACAACCTGACCGACAAGCGCCTGGACGACGAAACCTACGGCACCGTGAACTACGGCCGCACGCTGTGGGCGTCGACGACCGTGCGGTTTTAAAGTACCCGTTGCACGAGTTGAAGTGAGCTCCCACAGGAATCACTGATGACGTGGGACCGGCTTCAGCCGGGAAGAGGCCGGGACAGACGTTGAATTTTTATCAGCAGAAATACCGCCTTCCCGGCTAAAGCCGGTCCCACGTCGTCAATTAGCTTGCGGGCAAACGTAGGTTCTCCCACAGGTTCTCATTTCAAGGCTGGGGCATTTGTAAATGTCCAAAGCACATCAAACCGCAGCAGGCAATCGCACCACCGCACACAATCCGGCAGGCGGGCGGTTTTCCAATACCAGTTCCCCGCCATGCGCCTGAATACAGGCTCGGGCGATGGCCAGACCCAAGCCAAGTCCGCCACCCTGGCTGATATCAGCCCCTCCCCGCCCTAACTGCACGAACGGTTCGAACACCTGCGTCAGCCACGCAGGTTCAATCCCCGGCCCATGATCGAGAATCTCCAGACGGATCATCCCGACGCCCTCACGGCTCAGGCTGATCTGTGCGTCACCGGCATGGCGCAACGCGTTATCGATGAGGTTGGTCAACGCTCGCTTCAGCGCCAGCGGCCGACAGCGGCAACTGATCTGCTCACCGCCCTCCCACGTCACCGGCTGCTCCATGATCCGGTAACGTCGCGCCAGATCGTCGAGCATCTCGTTCAGCGATACCGTCACCGTCGCTTCCTGAACCGCATCGCCGCGCACGAAATCCAGCGTCTCGCGCACCATGGCCCGCAGCTCATCAAGGCTTTCCAGCATGTCATCGCGCAAAGGACCGTCTTCGATCAATTCAACCTGCAGACGCAGCTCAGTGATTGGCGTATTCAGGTCATGACTCACCGCCGCCAGCATTCGGGTACGACCTTCAACATGGCGGGCGATGCGCTCCTGCATCACGTTGAATGCGACAGTCAGGTCCCGGGCCTCCTGTGGACCAGACAGCGGCAGCGGCGCAATCCACTCACCTCGGCTGACTCGCTCGGTCGCCTCGGCCAGCGTCTTGACCGGCTGTACGATCCGGCGCATGAAGAAAATCACGATCAGCAGGACCGGGATGGTCGTCACCGGCAAGGTGTAGGCCAGTAACCGGCTCCACTCATAGGCACCCGCCGGATGCTGCAAGGCATTGAGCGTCTGCCCATTGGGCAAAACGATGCTGGTACGCAACCGCAGCGGTGCCCAGCCTGCACGGAAAAACACCGCCTCCCGGGCCGGGCCACCCGTGACTCGCTCCAGCTGGATATTCACCGCCATCTCCGGCGTCAGCGCCAGACGTGCGCGTAGTTCCTGCGCCAGACGCCGCTCTTCTTTGTGCATATCAAAAGGGCTGACCTCGGGCTGCCGGGCGATCCAGAAGCGCGCATCGTGCGTCTCCATGGTTGCCAGCACCCGGGACGCATCAGCCGCCGACAGCTCATGGGCGACGTGGTACGCCGTGGTCAATCGCTCAAGCGTCAGGGTGCGGGATAGCGGATGAATCAGCGCGCCGGTACGTTGCAAAAACAACATCGCGATGCCGTTGGATGCCAACAGCGCCAGCAGCAGAAGCAGGCCCAATTGATGGGTCATACGCTTGGGCCAACACCGGCTCAGCCACTTCACAGGTGTTGCACGCTGACATCCGCCGCCAGCATGTAACCGCCGCCCCAGACAGTGCGCAGCAATTGCGGTTGCAAGGGATCATCCACCAGCTTGCGACGCAGACGACTGATCTGGCGGTCGATGGCGCGATCATAAACATCACTGCCAGGACGCGCGGTCAGGTCCAGCAGACGCTGGCGATCAAGGGTCTGATTGGGATGTTTCAGAAATACCGTCAGTAGCCTGCTTTCGGCGGTGCTGAGCTGGACCTGGCTGCCGTCAGCGTGCAGCAATTGCTCGGTCGAGCTGATGAAACTCAGGCCAGCGAATTCGTAGCGCTGTGCCGATGAGGCACTCAACGCCTGATCGACGCTCACTGGCGTACCGCGCCGACGCAATACGCTGTTGATCCGTGCGACCAGCTCACGCGGCTCGAAGGGTTTGGTCACGTAATCATCCGCGCCCAGATCCAGCCCTTTGACCCGATCAGCCGAGGCGTCGCGAGCGGTCAGCAGGATCACCGGAATGTTGGCCCGGCGATGCAACATCCCGCACAGCTCAAAGCCGTCGCCATCGGGCAGCATCACGTCCAGCACCACCACATCAAAGGACTGCTGCTTGAGCAACTGCCACATCCCGGCCGCATCTTCAGCAGTGCGCACATCAAACGAATGACGACGCAGATACACCGCCAACGGATCGCGGATCTTGCGGTGATCGTCGACCACCAGAATGCGTGGCGGCGAAGGGTTGGCGGTGGGTTCAGCGCTCATTTCGTTCCTGATAGTGCACTCTTGGAGCTGACGCGGTGTTCTCAAGCTGCAAACACGGACCTCTGTGGGAGCGGTGCTTGCCCGCGATAAGGCAGATGCGATCTAAAGTGAACCGCGTCCAGCCTTATCGCGGGCAAGCACCGCTCCCACAAAAACAGCATTCCAGCTCAGATTGTTGTGGACATCCTGGTGGAGTAAACACATTTGCGGATGATTCCCATTAACGAGCCGCGATAATAGCCGATGCGCCACTATCAGGCACTCATTTGCAACGCTGTCGGCCTTCTGTGGTCCATGCCACTCCCATGGATATGGAAAAATATGTGTCCGCACACGCCAGCGGCCCATCAAACCCCTGCCCGCGCCACGCCTCAATCAACTCCGGGCACGCTTTGAATCGCATTAACAGGAAGACCGATGCTTGAACTCGTTGCTGCTTTTATCTGCCTCACCTCGCTGCTCACTTATGTGAACTTTCGTTTCATCGGCCTGCCGCCCACCATTGGCGTCATGGTCACTGCGTTGATGTTTTCGCTGATCCTGCAAGGCCTGAGTTTCATGGGCTTTCCCGGTCTCGAAGAGCGCGTCCAGCAGTTGATCGGCCAGATCGATTTCGGCGATCTGCTGATGAACTGGATGCTGTCGTTCCTGTTGTTTGCGGGGGCGTTGCACGTCAACCTTTCTGACCTGAAAAGTTATCGCTGGCCCATTGGCTTGCTGGCAACCTTCGGCGTGTTGATTGCCACCACCGTGATCGGCACCTTGGCCTACTGGATCTTTGGCTGGTTCGGCTGGCACGTCAGCTTCCTGTACTGCCTGCTGTTCGGCGCACTGATTTCCCCGACCGACCCCATTGCGGTGCTCGGCGTGTTGCGGACCGCCAATGCGTCAAAGCCGTTGAAAACCACTATTGTCGGCGAGTCGCTGTTCAACGACGGCACCGCCGTTGTGGTGTTCACCGTGTTGCTGGGTATTGCGCAACTGGGTGAAACACCAACAGTGGGCGAAACCGCCATGCTGTTTGTCCACGAAGCGGTCGGTGGCGTGCTGTTCGGCGGCCTGATCGGCTATGCCGTGTACCTGATGATCAAGAGCATCGAGCAGTATCAGATCGAAGTCATGCTGACGCTTGCTCTGGTGATTGGCGGGTCGGCCATGTCCAGCGAGTTGCATGTCTCAGGTCCTATTGCGATGGTTGTCGCCGGTCTGATCATCGGCAACCTGGGGCGCAATCTGGCGATGAACGACATGACCCGTCGCTACATGGACGGCTTTTGGGAATTGCTCGATGACATGCTCAACGCGCTGTTGTTTGCGTTGATCGGCATGGAACTGTTGCTGCTGCCGTTCTCGTGGTCGCACATGCTGGCAGCAGGCTTGCTGGCGGTGGCGATTCTGCTGTCACGGTTCGTCACCGTTGCACCGGCCATTCTGCTCCTGCGTCGCTGGCGCACCGTGCCCAAAGGTACGATCCGCATCCTGACCTGGGGTGGTTTGCGCGGCGGCGTTTCCGTGGCACTGGCGCTGGCTTTGCCACTGGGGCCGGAGCGCGACTTGCTGCTGAGCATCACCTACATCGTGGTGCTGTCCTCGATCCTGTTGCAGGGGTTGAGTATTGGCAAGTTGGTCAAGGCGGTTACTCGTGGTGAAACACAGCCGCCACAAGAGCAAAACGCAGGGCACTAAACCGCCAGCGCATGACCACTCGGCTCCCGCTGAGTGGTCATGCAGCTTGAGAAGCGTGGCGTCAGGAAAACTTGCGCTTAGGGGCGGTTCTTGCGTGAGTGCAGTACAGCGTAAGCCCCGTGAAGGCCAGGCCACCCGCCAGATTACCGAGCACCGTCGGAATTTCATTCCAGACCAGGTAGTCCATGACCGAAAATCCGCCGCCCATGATCATGGCCGACGGGAACAGAAACATGTTCACCACCGAATGCTCGAACCCCATGAAAAAGAACAACATGATCGGCATCCACATAGCGATCACCTTGCCGCTCACAGACGTGGAAATCATGGCACCCACCACGCCCATCGAGACCATCCAGTTGCACAGCACCCCACGCAGAAAGATCGTCACCCAGCCCGCTGTGCCGTACTCGGCATAACCGAGTGTGCGGGACTCGCCAATGCTGGCGATTTTGTGACCAACAGCGCCAGGGTCTGCATTGAATCCGTAGGTAAAGACGAAAGCCATTATGAATGCGACTGTCAGCGCGCCTGCGAAGTTACCCAAAAACACCAGACCCCAGTTGCGCAGGATACCGTTGATATTGACACCCGGACGCTTGTCGAGCAGTGCCAGAGGCGTCAGCACGAACACACCGGTCAGCAAGTCGAAGCCCATCAGATAGAGCATCGAGAACCCTACGGGGAAGAGCACTGCGCCCAGCAATGGCGAGCCGGTCTGAACCGCAATCGTCACCGCGAATACGGCCGCCAATGCCAGTATTGCGCCCGCCATAAACGCGCGGATCAGCGTGTCACGCGTTGCCATGTGAACCTTGGACTCACCGGCATCGATCATCTTGGTGACGAATTCGGAGGGGAGCAAATAAGACATTAGCGCTTTCCTTTTTGCGTACTTTGCAGTGCGCGTGGGCTCAGTGGAGGGTGTCGCTGTTACCAGGCGCGGTAAGGCAGGAATTTTCCGTTGAGGGTCACACGCACCCGATCGCCTTTGGGGTCTTCGACCTTGTCGACATGCATTGAAAAGTCGATGGCAGACATGATCCCGTCGCCGAACTTCTCTTGAATCACATCCTTGAGGGTGTCGCCATAAACGCCGACGATTTCATACAACCGGTAGATCATTGGGTCTTGCGGGATGGTTTGATCCCAGGTTTTTTTAGGGAACACGGTCAGTGCGCTAGCCACTTCTTCATCCACGCCCAAAACTTCGCAAATCCGCGCGGCGACTTCCGGCGTAGCGCTGTTCATGCCGTAGCAAGCAGACGCCACCCATACCGAACCTTTTCCCACCGCTTCACCCAGTTCATCCCAGCTCATACCTTTGCGAGCCTTGGCAGCCATTAACAGGTGGTGCATCTCTGTTTTGTTCATCGCTCTGCTTCCTCTGAAAGATTCTGATCCGACGCGCCACCGCGCATCGTGGCTGACGAAGCAAGAGCGAAATCCGTGCCAGCCGCAAAACCCGCCCTATCTATTTGAAAGATATATAAATTTCAAAACTTGCAGTTCTCAGCCATTTCGCGAAATCTCGTAAATCGCGATTTTTAGTGAAAATTTTCACGATATCTCGTACTTAATAGCTTTGCAGATCCGCTGATACGTGCTCGAAGAGGGCAACGAAATGCCGCAGAACATCGCAGACGAGGCGTTCGAACACGCACCGCTCCCCATGCTGATCATTGATCCGCCAGCGGACCGGCTTATCCGGGCAAATCGAGCCGCGCTGGCATTGCTGGGATGCGCTGAAACGGACCTGTTCGATAGACGTTTCAGTCATTTTCTGGGCGATGGATTACCGCACTGGGTCACCTTTACCGACGAGACGCTGACCCAAGGCTCGGCATGGTCGGACGACCTCAGTCTGTTGGATATCTCGCGAAGTCAGCATGCTGTGGAGGTCAGCTCCAGCGTACTGCCCGACGGCCGTCGCATCCTGCTGTTGCTTCAGGCGCGGGATATTCTGGAAAAGCGCCGCAATCGTTCCGAGGCCCGCCGCCAGCATCGACTTGGGCACGTAGGCTGGGAGCGGATTTCCCAGGTTTTCGAGCGCATTGAACGCCAGAACAGACTGATTCTCGGCGCTGTTGGCGAGGGGATTTATGGCCTCGACACCAAAGGAGAGACGACCTTCATGAACCCGGCCGCCGAACGTATTCTTGGCTGGAATTCCAGTGACATGATCGGTCGTGACGCGCATCAGCTGTTCCATCACACCCATGGCGACGGCAGCCGCTATCCCGTTCAGCAATGCCCTATCCATGCCTCGTTCAGCGACGGTCACGTTCATCATGTCGATAACGAAGTGTTCTGGCACAAGAACGGTGAAGCCATCGCCGTCGAATACACCAGCACACCGATTTTCGAGATGGGAAGGCTGGTCGGTGCCGTGGTGCTGTTTCGGGACATTCGAGAGCGTCAGCAGGCAGAGCGCAGATTGCTGGAGGCGCTCAACGAGGTGGAACAGCTCAAACAGCGTCTGGAACTTGAAAACCAATACCTTCAGGAAGAGATAAAAGCGGAGCGTAACCATCACAATATTGTCGGTGAAAGCCCCGTCGTACTGCACCTGATCCGCCAACTGGAACTGGTCGCCCCCACTGATGCCAACGTGTTGATCAGCGGCGAATCAGGGACGGGTAAAGAGCTCATCGCCCGCGCCATTCATGCCAGCAGCCTGCGCAGCGATCGCCCGTTGATCAGGGTGAACTGTGCAGCGATTCCACGCGACCTGTTTGAAAGCGAGTTTTTTGGACATGTGAAGGGGGCGTTCACCGGCGCAGTCAGTCATCGCATCGGACGCTTTGAGCTCGCCGACGGCGGCACACTGTTTCTCGATGAAGTCGGGGAAATTCCGCTGGAGCTACAGAGCAAACTCTTGCGGGTTTTGCAGGATCAGCAATTCGAGCGCGTGGGCGACAACGTGACTCGCGTGGTGAACGTGCGGGTTATTGCAGCGACCAATCGTGATCTGCACGAAATGGTCAAAGTGGGCGCTTTCCGGGAAGACCTGTACTTTCGCTTGAACGTATTTCCGATCAGATCAGTGCCACTGCGCGAGCGTGTGGGGGATATTCCTCTGCTCGCCAGCCACTTCCTCCACAGGGCACGCAAGTCGTTCAACAAACCGGGGGTAAGACTGCCAATTGCACAGCTGCAAGTACTGAAGCGTTATTCATGGCCCGGAAATATCAGGGAGCTGGAAAACGTCATTGAGCGCCAGATGATCGTCAGCCAGGACGGAGTTTTACGCTTCGATGATTTGATTCCGCAAACCCATATAGCCGTGAACACCGATCCCGCCGACACCATTGAACCCCTGCGCGATGAGCACCTGCAGCTGCAACTCAGAGCCAATGTCATAGCGATGCTCAAACGTACGGCAGGCAAAGTGTCGGGAGAAGGCGGCGCGGCGCAATTACTGGGGCTCAAACCTTCAACCCTTGCCTCGCGTTTACACAAGTGGGGCATCGACCCCAGGGCTTATAAAAAACGCCTTTAAAGACTGGTCAAGGCTACGGATCGAGCATCGACTGACCAGAGCCAGTCTTGAGCAAAAGTGCAGCCTGCAGCGCTTACCTGCTGTCATGCGTGACTCGATTGGCTAAGATGCCTCGACCACCAGCCCGTGCTGGTGGTTTTACCGAGGCTCAGGAGCACGCATGTCCAGCAAAGAGGAGATCGCCGTCGTTGGCGGCACACCGATGATTCCCGATCAGCGTCGGGAGTTGATGCTGCGTCAATTGCGCAAGCATCAGGTACTCAGCGTGCACCAGTTGGTGGAAATGTTCGATTGCTCGCACATGACCATCCGCCGCGACATTGCCTTGCTGGAACAGGAAGGCCGTGCTTATTCGGTCACCGGTGGCGTGCGCATCGCCAGCCAGTTGCACAGCGAACCCAGCCATCAGTCCAAAGCTGTTGTCGAGCTGCCGCAGAAGCAGGGTATGGCGAGACTGGCTGCCGGTTTGTTGCACGACGATATGACGATCTACCTGGATGCGGGCACCAGTACCCTGGAAATTGTCCCGCACATTGCGGCGCTGTCGGGCATGACCGTGGTGACCAACGACTTCGGTATCGTCAACGCACTCGCTGACGCAACCCATGTGGATGTGATCCACACCGGCGGCCTGCTCGATCACCCCAACCGCTCCTGCGTTGGCGGTCTTGCTGCCGCGACCTTGCGCCAACTCGCGACTGACATCGCGTTCATGTCCACCAGCTCCTGGGATTTGCAGCGCGGCACGACAACGCCCTCGGCGCTGAAGGTCGAGGTCAAGCAAGCCGCCATGCAATCCGCCTCGCAGACCGTGTTGGTGGCAACCAGCTCCAAATACGGCACCTTCGGCATGTACAAGATCGCTGCGCTGGAACAGTTCGACATCATCATCAGCGACGCCGCCCTGGCTGAAGCGGCGGCGGACGGTATCCGCAAGCACCGGGTCGAATTGCTATTGGCACCAGCGGCCGGGCAGCGCTGAATCATGGTCATCCGCTCACTGCTGGTCGCCCTGGCCCTGCTGAGTGGAAACGCCCACGCATCAATGCGCTGCAACAGCGCCTTGATTGATGAGGGTGACCTGGCGGTGGAGGTGCTGCGCAAATGCGGCCCGCCTGCCGAACGCCAGATCATCCCGCCTGCAATGGCCGCCAATGGCCAGTTGAAACACAGCGCTGTCACAGTCCAAACCTGGGTCTATGGGCCAGAGAACGGCATGTACCGCACCTTGCGGTTCATTGATGGCCGGCTCGTTCAGATCAAAAGCAGCAAGTAACCCCCTTATAAACGGCGCAAAACCTGTGGGAGCGGTGCTTGCCCGCGATAGGCTGGACGCGATTCACTTTAGATCGCATCTGCCTTATCGCGGGCAAGCACCGCTCCCACATCAAAATATCTGCGCCCCACCAATGTGAATCCATGTGAACAATAAATAATACTTCACATTATTCGCTCACTGATTCACTATCGGATTCACAGATCAGAACAATTCCGACCGATTGCTGGCAGTGACGAGCATCGGCAACCATCCGAGGAAGACAGCATGACTAACAAGAATGTCGGCGTTATTGGCTTGGGTGCGATGGGTTTGGGCATTGCCCGCTCGTTGCTGCGCAGTGGTTTCAATGTGCATGCGTGTGATGTCCGCGCTAGTGTCACCGAGCAGTTCGCCACCGAAGGCGGCGTTGCCTGCGCCTCCCCTGCTGCCATGGCAGCCGCTTGTGATGTGATCATCACCGTTGTGGTCAACGCTGAGCAGACCGAAACCGTCCTGTTCGGTGAGAACGGTGCCATTGCAGCACTGCGTCCCGGCAGCCTGGTTATCGGTTGCGCCACCGTCGCACCGACCTTCGCGGTCGAGTTGGGCGAACGTCTGGCCTCGCAGAACCTGCTGTACCTCGATGCCCCGATCTCCGGCGGCGCAGCCAAGGCGGCCGCAGGCCAGATGACCATGATGACCTCCGGACCGGCTGAATCGTACGCCAAGGCCCAGGCCATTCTGGACGGTATGGCAGGCAAGGTTTATCGCCTGGGCGACGTTCACGGGCTGGGTTCCAAAGTCAAAATCATCAACCAGTTGCTGGCCGGTGTTCACATCGCAGCCAGCGCCGAAGCCATGGCGCTGGGCCTGCGTGAAGGTGTCGACGCCGACGCTCTTTACGAAGTGATCACCAACAGCGCGGGCAACTCGTGGATGTTTGAGAACCGTGTGCCGCACATTCTCAAAGCCGATTACACACCGCTGTCGGCTGTGGATATCTTCGTCAAGGATCTGGGCCTGGTACTGGATACCGCTCGCACCAGCAAATTCCCGCTGCCGCTGTCGGCCACTGCACACCAGATGTTCATGCAGGCTTCCAGCGCCGGTTACGGTCGTGAAGATGACTCCGCCGTGATCAAGATTTTCCCGGGCATCGAATTGCCGAAAGCCAAGCCAGAACAAGCTTAAGGGGCAACCGATGAGTAATTCTCCTGTGCGCCCTTTGCTGGGCTGCATCGCCGACGATTTCACCGGCGCAACCGACCTGGCCAACATGCTGGTGCGTGGCGGCATGCGTACCGTGCAAAGCATCGGCATTCCGACCGCTGAAATGGCGGCCGATCTGGACGCCGACGCCATCGTCATTGCCTTGAAATCCCGCACCACGCCTGCCGCCGAAGCCGTCGAGGAATCCCTCGCTGCACTGGAATGGCTGCGCGAGCGTGGCTGTGAGCAGATTTTCTTCAAGTATTGCTCGACCTTCGACTCCACCGCCGCTGGCAACATCGGTCAGGTCAGCGAAGCACTGCTGAAAAAACTCGGCAGCGATTTCACCCTGGCGTGTCCGGCGTTCCCGGAAAACGGTCGCACGATCTTCCGCGGCCACTTGTTCGTTCAGGACCAGTTACTGAATGAATGCGGCATGCAGCATCACCCGCTGACGCCGATGACCGACGCCAATCTGGTACGCGTGCTGCAATCGCAAACCCAGCAGAAAGTCGGTCTGCTGCGCTACGACAGCATCGCCAAAGGCGTTGAAGGCGTGCGCAGCAAAATTGCCGAGTTGCGCGCTGACGGCGTGAGCATGGCGATTGCCGATGCGCTGTCCGATGCCGATCTCTACACCTTGGGCGAAGCCTGCGCCGATCTGCCATTGCTGACCGGTGGTTCGGGCCTGGCCCTGGGCTTGCCGGGCAACTTCCGCAAGGCGGGCAAATTGCGTGACATCGACGCCGCCAGACTTGAGCCGGTTGTGGGCGGAGAAGTGGTGTTGGCAGGTAGCGCTTCGGTCGCCACCAATGGTCAGGTCGCGGCCTGGCTTGAAGCCAATCGCCCTGCCCTGCGCATCAATCCCTTGGAGCTGGCCGCTGGCCGTCCGGTGGTTGAGCAGGCGCTGGAGTTCGCCCGCAAAGCAGGCGAAACCGTGCTGATCTACGCCACCAGCTCACCAAACGAAGTCAAAGCCGTACAACAGCAACTGGGCGTTGAACGCGCAGGTGCCCTGGTTGAAGACGCTCTGGGGCAAATCGCGAAAGGTCTGCTTAATGCTGGCGTGCGCCGCTTCGTGGTCGCGGGCGGTGAAACCTCCGGCGCTGTGGTTCAGGCCTTGGGCGTGCAACTGCTGAAGATTGGTGCGCAGATTGATCCGGGTGTTCCGGCCACGGTCAGCAGTGGCGCTCAACCGCTGGCATTGGCACTCAAGTCCGGCAACTTCGGTGGCCGCGACTTCTTCAGCAAAGCCCTCAAGCAGTTGGCGGGGGAAACCCCATGAGCGCTGAAAACCAACGTGCGGAAAACAAGCTTCGCGAAGAGATCTGCGACATCGGCAGGCTGTTATATGGCCGTGGTTACACCGTCGGCAGCGCCGGAAACATCAGCGCGCGGCTCGATGACGGCTGGCTGATCACGCCAACTGACGCGTGCCTGGGTCGCCTTGATCCGACCGAAATCGCCAAGGTCAATCTGGCCGGTGAATGGGTGTCGGGCAGCAAACCTTCGAAGACCCTCGCGCTGCATCGCGAGGTCTACGACCGCAATCCAGGTGTCGGCGGCGTGGTGCATACCCACTCCACCCATCTGGTTGCGCTGACCCTGGCGGGCGTCTGGCAGGAGGACAACATCCTGCCGCCACTGACGCCTTATCAGGTGATGAAAGTCGGGCAGATTCCGCTCATTGGTTATGAGCGCCCCGGCTCGCCGAAAGTCGCCCAGCGCGTTGCGCAACTGGCCAACAGTGTGCGCGGCGTGATGCTCGAACGGCTCGGACCGGTTATCTGGGAAAGCTCGGTTGCCAAGGCCGCCTACGCCCTTGAAGAACTGGAAGAAACCGCTCGACTCTGGTTGATGACCCACCCCAAGCCCGCTCCGCTCGACCAGGCTGCACTGGACGAGTTGCGCGAGGTTTTTGGGGCCAAGTGGTAGTTCAAGGCATTTGATTGGGGGCCGTTCAGCGGCCTTCGACAAGACCCGGCCCAGCCGGAAAACAATAACAATGGGACTTTAAAGTATGACGCCACTAATGCTGATGTTGATTGCGGGCGCGGGCATCGCGCTGCTGCTGTTCCTGGTCCTCAAATACAAATTCCAGCCGTTCGTGGCGTTGATGCTGGTGAGCATCATTGTTGCGCTGGTCGCGGGTGTGAAACCGGCTGATCTGGTTGCCACCATTGAAGGCGGCATGGGCAAAACCCTCGGTCACATCGCGATCATCATTGCCTTGGGCGCGATGATCGGACGCATCATCGAGCTGTCCGGTGGTGCCGAAGCATTGGCGAAAACCCTGATCAACCGCTTTGGCAACCGGCGTACACCGCTGGCGCTGACCGTTGCCGGTTTCATCGTCGGTATTCCGGTGTTCTTCGAAGTGGGCGTGATCATTCTCATGCCGCTGGCCTATGGCGTCGCCCGTGCGGCACGTAAACCACTGTTGCTGTTCGCCTTGCCGATGTGTGCGGCATTGCTGGCGGTGCATGCCTTTCTACCGCCGCATCCGGGTGCTGTGGCCGCTGCCGGTCAGTTGGGTGCCGACCTGGGTCGCGTACTGATGTTTGGTATTCCGATGGTTGCGGTCCTGAGCCTGGTCGGTTACTTCATTGCTGGCCGCATGACCCGCAAGTTCTACCCGATGACGGACGATATCCGTGCCGAAGTCTACGGCCCGCATATGACCAACGCCGACCTGAAAGCCTGGCATAACGGCGACTACTCCAACACCAGCAGCGAAGCGACGCATTCGAGCAAGCCGGGTATGGAAGAAAGCGCCAGCAGTCTTGCCGCATCGCTGCCGCCCGCTCCGGCGCCTGGCTTCGGTTTGATCATCGGCCTGATCCTGCTGCCAATCGTATTGATTCTGTTGGGCACACTGGCTACCACTATGTTGCCTGTCGATTCGACACTGCGCAGTGTTTTGACTGTGTTGGGCGCGCCGCTGGTTGCGCTGCTGATCGACACCCTGCTCTGTGCATGGTTGCTGGGTACTCGCCGTGGCTGGAGCCGCACTCAGGTGTCGGACGTGATTGGTTCAGCACTGCCGGGTGTGGCCATGGTGATCCTGATCGCCGGTGCCGGCGGCGTGTTCGGCAAAGTGCTGGTGGATACCGGTATCGGCGCTGTCGTCTCCGAAGCACTGCGTACCACCGGCCTGCCGGTTCTGGCGCTGGGCTTCCTGCTGACCCTGCTGCTGCGTGCCGTGCAAGGTTCCACTACCGTTGCACTGGTGACCACGGCCGGTATTCTCAGCCCGCTGATCGCAACCCTGAACCTGACCCCAAACCACCTGGCGCTGCTGTGTCTGGCCATGGGCGGTGGCGGTCTGGCAATGTCGCACATCAACGACGCCGGTTACTGGATGTTCACCAAACTGGCTGGCCTTAATGTCGCCGACGGCCTGCGTACCTGGACCGTGCTGGTTACTATCCTCGGCACCCTGGGTTTCCTCGCGACCCTGGTGATCTGGCCATTCGTCTGATCCAACAAGACTGGAGTTCACATGCCTCGTTTCGCTGCCAACCTCAGCATGCTCTACCCGCAACATGATTTTCTCGAGCGCTTCAGCGCAGCGGCCGCCGATGGTTTCGGCGCCGTCGAGTATCTGTTTCCGTACGACTACAGCACTCAGGAGCTCAAGCAGCGCCTGAGCGATAACGGGCTGGTGCAAGCGCTGTTCAATGCTCCGCCCGGAGACTGGGCGGCAGGCGAACGCGGCATTGCTTCGTTGCCCGGGCGCGAAGAAGAGTTTCGCACCGGCATCGCTCGTGCGCTGGAATACGCAGACGTGCTAGGCAACGACCGGATTCACGTCATGGCGGGCTTGCTGCCCAGTGAAGAATTGCGTGAACGCCATCAGGCGGTATACCTGGAAAACCTTGCCTACGCTGCTGAACAAGCTGCCGAGGCGGGCATCACCGTGCTGATCGAACCGATCAATACCCGTGACATGCCTGGGTTCTTTCTGAATCGTCAGGATCAGGCGCAAGCCATCTGCAAGGAAGTCGGCGCGGCCAACCTCAAGGTGCAGTTCGACTTCTATCATTGCCAGATCGTTGAAGGCGATGTGATCTCCAAACTGCGTCGTGACTTCGCTGGCGTCGGTCATATCCAGATTGCTGGCGTGCCGGATCGTCACGAGCCGAATCTGGGCGAGCTGAACTACAACTGGCTGTTCGAAGAAATCGATCGCCTGGGTTACACCGGCTGGATTGGCTGCGAATATCGGCCTAAAGGCGACACCAGCACCGGCCTGCAATGGTTGCGCGATTGGCAGAGCCTCAAGCGCTGATTACAGTTGGCCTCGGCAACACCTAAACCTCATAAAAATAAAAAGAGGAACTGACCATGCGAGGATTCAAAAGTGGCATGTGCGCTGCGCTGCTGATCGTAGCGCAGACGGGGATGGCCTTTGCGGCAAGCGTTCCAGCAGCAGTGGAATCGGTATGGACAGCACCCAGCTTCACTTTCCACACCGGTGAAAAACTGGACGACCTGCGGATGAGTTACATCACCGTCGGCGATCCCAAGAACCCGGCGGTGCTCTATCTGCACGGCACCAATCGCCCCGCCAGTGACATGCTGGGCAAGGAGTTTGGGGGTGAGCTGTTTGGTCCGGGACAGCCTCTGGACGCCAGCAAGTACTACATCATCGCGCCCGATGGCATCGGCGTCGGCAAGTCGAGCAAACCTTCTGACGGTTTGCGCATGAAGTTTCCTGCTTACAATTACGACGACATGGTTGAGGCGCAGTATCGCCTGCTGACCGAAGGGATGGGCATCAAGCATTTGCGGCTGGTCATGGGCAATTCCATGGGTGGCATGCAGACCTGGATGTGGGGCCAGAAATGGCCGGACATGATGGACGCTCTGGTACCGATGGCCTCGCAGCCCACAGCGATGTCGGCGCGCAACTGGATCATGCGGCGCATGCTGATCGAATCCATCAAGCAGGACCCGGCCTGGAACGAGGGGAATTACACCAGCCCGCCGCCTTCGCTTCGTCTGGCTAATGTGATGTTTGGCTTCGGAACCAGCGGTGGCACCCTTGCTTATCAGGCCCTGGCGCCTACACGAGCGCAGGCAGACAAACTGGTTGATGAAAAGCTGGCAGCGCCGCTGCCGGGGGATGCCAACGATTTCATTTATCAATGGCAGTCCTCGGCGGACTACGATGTCTCGCCAAAGCTCTCGGCAATCAAAGCGCCGGTGCTGGCAATCAACAGTGCAGACGACGAGCGCAATCCACCTGAGACCGGGACGATGCAGAAATCCCTCGCCCAGCTGAAAAACGCGCGTCTGGTATTGATTCCTGCCAGTACTGAAACCCGCGGGCACGGTACGACCAACATGGCTCGCTTTTATTCTGAACCCCTGGGTGAGTTCATGAAGGCTACTGCGCGGCCTTGATGGTATTGAGATCTGTCTTTCAGTGGGAGACTCGATGTTTGCCTGCGAGCTGATAGACGACGCAAAACCCTGTGGGAGCGGTGCTTGCCCGCGATAGGGACACCGCGATCTTAAGTGAACCGTGTCCAGCCTTATCGCGGGCAAGCACCGCTCCCACAGGAGACCGCATTTCCAGACAAGACCGGCCGCTTCGGTTTATTCGTCGATCGCCTCTTCCTTGAACTGATCTTTCACGTAGGTGATTTCGGTCTTGCCGTGCGGCGCTGGCAGGCCGTCTTCGCCAAGGTTGACGAACACCATCTTCTCCACCGTCAGGATGCTCTTGCGGGTAATCTTGTTGCGCACCTGACAGGTCAGCGTGATCGAGGTACGGCCAAATTCGGTGGCGGTGATACCCAGCTCGATGATGTCGCCCTGGCGCGAGGCGCTGACAAAATTGATTTCAGAGATGTACTTGGTCACCACGCGCTGGTTGCCCAACTGCACGATGGCGTAGATCGCCGCTTCCTCATCGATCCAGCGCAACAGGCTGCCACCGAACAGGGTGCCGTTGGGGTTGAGGTCTTCAGGTTTAACCCACTTGCGAGTGTGGAAGTTCATGTCTGCTCCTGATCGTCTGCCGATTGATGCCGGTCATCATGGCAGACACAGCTGATATCAGCACAGCCATCGCTCCCTATTGAATTGATAGGGCCACGTTGATTGAGCACGTTACAGCCATGCCCTCCGTCCGCTTTATTGCACTTTTTCAATGATCGGGTTGAAGTTAGCTAAGCATCCGCCGATAGAAAACATTGGGAAGATGAGTCAGCTTGGCTATAATCCCCACCGTTTCAAAACGGTCATCTTCAGTTGATACCGTTCCCGCCACCTGTCCGAGGGGCGCTGCAGCAGGTTTTCCTGTCAGGCTCGGATGGGGCGTTGTTTGACCGGGTTGTCCCTGTCGAACCTTAAACGCACAACGGCGCCCATTCGCACACTACGAATGGAGACTCTCTAATGAGTGCAGTACTTACGCCCGCAGATTTTTCCGACTACAAAGTAGCCGACATGTCCCTGGCTGCCTGGGGCCGTCGCGAAACCATCATCGCTGAATCCGAAATGCCTGCCCTGATGGGCCTGCGCCGCAAATACGCCGGCGAGCAACCGCTCAAGGGCGCGAAGATTCTCGGCTGCATCCACATGACCATTCAGACTGCCGTACTGATCGAAACCCTGGTTGCCCTGGGTGCCGAAGTTCGCTGGTCGTCCTGCAACATTTTCTCCACTCAAGACCAGGCCGCTGCAGCCATTGCTGCTGCCGGTATTCCTGTGTTCGCCTGGAAAGGTGAAACCGAAGAAGAATACGAGTGGTGCCTTGAGCAAACCATCCTGAAAGATGGCGCGCCTTGGGATGCCAACATGATCCTCGACGACGGCGGCGACCTGACCGAGCTGCTGCACAAGAAATATCCGGCCATTCTGGACCGCGTTCACGGCGTGACCGAAGAGACCACCACTGGCGTTCACCGCCTGCTGGACATGCTGGCCAAAGGCGAGCTGAAAATCCCGGCCATCAACGTCAACGACTCGGTAACCAAGAGCAAGAACGACAACAAGTACGGCTGCCGTCACAGCCTGAACGACGCCATCAAGCGTGGTACTGACCACCTGCTGTCGGGCAAGCAAGCACTGGTTATCGGTTATGGCGACGTGGGCAAGGGCTCGGCTCAATCCCTGCGTCAGGAAGGCATGATCGTTAAAGTCACTGAAGTCGACCCGATCTGCGCCATGCAAGCCTGCATGGACGGTTTCGAACTGGTTTCGCCGTTCATCGACGGTGAAAACGACGGCACCGAGGCAAGCATCGACAAAGCTCTGCTGGGCAAGATCGACCTGATCGTGACCACTACGGGTAACGTCAACGTTTGCGACTCGAACATGCTCAAAGCGCTGAAAAAACGCGCTGTGGTCTGCAACATCGGTCACTTCGACAACGAAATCGACACCGCTTTCATGCGCAAGAACTGGGCATGGGAAGAAGTGAAGCCACAGGTACACAAGATCCACCGTACCGGCCCTGGCGCATTCGATGCCCAGAACGACGACTACCTGATCCTGCTGGCCGAAGGCCGTCTGGTTAACCTGGGCAACGCCACAGGTCACCCAAGCCGCATCATGGACGGCTCGTTCGCCAACCAGGTTCTGGCGCAGATCTTCCTGTTCGGTCAGAAGTACGCCGATCTGTCCCCGGCTCAAAAAGCCGAGCGTCTGACCGTTGAAGTACTGCCGAAGAAACTCGACGAAGAAGTGGCCCTGGAAATGGTTCGCGGCTTCGGCGGCGTTGTGACCAAACTGACCAAGACCCAGGCCGACTACATCGGCGTGGCTGTTGAAGGTCCGTTCAAGCCGCACGCGTATCGCTACTAAGCAGCGGTAAGCTTCAAGCCTCAAGCGGCAAGTAAAAGCGTTTCATTTACTTGTGGCTTGGGTTTGACGCTTGTTTCTTTATCGTTTTTACGCAGCCGTGAGCTGCAAGCTTTGGTGACAAGATTGGGCGCATTGCCCTCTTGCAGCTTTTAGCTTGCAGCTTGTAGCTGGAGGTTCCCTCCACCATGTCCCAAGACCGCAGCTTCAGCTTCGAATTCTTCCCGACGAAGACCGAGGCTGGCCATGAAAAGCTTCTGAACGTTGCTCGTCAGCTAGCCAGTTACAACCCCGCTTTCTTCTCCTGCACTTACGGTGCCGGTGGATCCACCCGCGACGGTACGATCAACACCGTCCTGCAGCTGCAAAACGACGTGAACGTGCCGTCCGCACCTCACCTGTCCTGCGTTGGCGACAGCAAGGCCGACTTGCGCGCCCTGCTGAACCAGTACAAGGAAGCCGGCATCAAGCGCATCGTTGCCCTGCGCGGCGACCTGCCTTCGGGTATGGGCGTTGCCAGTGGCGAACTGCGCTACGCGAGCGATCTGGTGTCTTTCATTCGTGAAGAGACCGGTAGCCATTTCCACATTGAAGTGGCGGCTTATCCTGAGATGCACCCTCAGGCGCGCACTTTCGATGACGACGTGAAGAACTTCGTGCACAAGGCCCAGGCCGGTGCCGACAGCGCAATCACCCAGTATTTCTTCAACGCCGACAGCTACTTCCATTTTCTGGAACGCGTACAGAAGAAAGGCGTCACCCTGCCCATCGTGCCGGGCATCATGCCAATCACCAATTACAGCAAGCTCGCGCGCTTCTCTGATGCCTGCGGCGCGGAAATCCCGCGCTGGATCCGCAAGCAACTGGAGGCCTACGGCGACGACGTGCAAAGCATCCAGACGTTTGGCGAACAGGTCATCACCGAAATGTGCGAACGCCTGCTGCAAGGTGGCGCGCCAGGGCTGCACTTCTATACCCTGAACCAGGCCGAACCGAGTCTGGCAGTCTGGAATAACCTGAAGTTGCCGCGTTAAGATACGCGGCTTTTTTACGGTGTAGGTCTTGAGTGCCAGGACCTACGATTGCCTGGACGCATGTCGTTGACTTCACCATCTGAAAATAAAACCTCCACGCCGCAACTCATCTATCTGGTGTTCGGCGCACAAACCTATCATCAGGAGGCGGTGTTCAGTATCGCCAGCGCCCTGGCCTGCAAGCGTCAGCAACCGGATCAGGCATTCGACATCCAGGTATTCACTGACGACCCACAGCCCTATCAGAATCTACCGGTGCGTATACGTGCCCTGGATGCAGAAACCCGCAAGGCATGGAGCGAGCCTCATGGCTATCATTTCCGCGCCAAGCATGTCGTCGTGCGCCTTGTGCTTGAAGAATCCGAGCGCGCATTACTGATCGATACAGACACCATTTTCAACACCACTCCCTACGCACTCTTCGATCGCGTAAAACCCGGCACGCTGCTCTGCAATGCGATTGCAGGAAGTTACGGCTCGAACCGGGGATCAAAGCTCTACAAAGCGCTGGCGTCGACACTGCAGTCAAGAGGCCTCGCTGACGACCAGATGCCCATGATCAATTCCGGGGTGATTGGTCTGACCCGGGACGATGCCCAGTTGCTGGACAGGTCCATTGCCCTGATGGACGAGTTTTATCCGCTGGCCAATAAAGCCTACAGCCTCGAAGAGTTCTGCCTTGGCATGGCTGCTTACAACAACATGCAGATCGAACAGTGTACGGACCTCGTTCACCATTACTGGAGCCGCAAGCAACTGTTCAGAGCCAAGATAAACGCATGGTTGCTGGAACACGCAGATGATCCTGCCCACAGCAAGGCGCTGGATGATACCCGGCGCGTCAGTACTGTGGTGCCACGTCCGCCCGCCTGGCAGCGTTCGATGTACAAAACGGCGACGCTGTTCGCGCCACGCGAGCAACGTCAGTTTGCCCTTGAGATCCTTTACGGCTGCTACACACACCGCAACAAATTTGATCGGGCGTGCTGCACCGTATGGTGGGACAAAGCTCGAGAAAACGCCGAAAAACGCCAAAAGCAGCCGATGGAATCCGTGCAACTTGAGCAGTGGTTGAATCACTGGGTACTTCGCACATTGCTGGGACCTCGCCGAGAAGCCGTTCACAAACATCTGATGCAGGGTTCTGACCGGTAATTGCGAGAACCTGCTGTACTCCGTCATCAACTAATGGCACCGTTGAGCAGCAGGAAAGCAGCGCTTGGCGTTTGCTCTGTTATACTCCGGCCTTCCCGCCAGGCTTACGCCCGGATGCTCGGTCTTGTTTCAGGCTCCTCGATCACGCCAATAGCGCATCTTCTTTCATTGCGCAGCGTCACGAGATGTACTGAAGACCCAGCAGGACCGGACGGGACTGCGTTCTCCAAAGCTTGAACGAAAACACCGAGCCGCGATCACCTGTTCACCGAACAGCATGGTCGACGCTCAGGCAGTTTCGACGAAGCCTGAACGCCATTCGCGCCAGGCAAGACTTCCCTTTGAGCATAAGCTCTAACTAAAACAGGATTACTCATGTCCTTTGCTTCCCTCGGTCTCTCCGAGGCTCTAGTTCGCGCCATCGAGGCAGCGGGCTATACCCAGCCTACTCCGGTGCAACAGCGGGCCATTCCCGCCGTGTTGCAAGGTCGCGACCTGATGGTTGCCGCCCAGACAGGTACTGGTAAAACCGGTGGTTTCGCCCTTCCGATTCTGGAACGGTTGTTTCCCAACGGTCATCCGGACAAATCTCAACGTCACGGCCCGCGCCAACCCCGCGTACTGGTCCTGACCCCGACTCGCGAACTCGCCGCCCAGGTGCATGACAGCTTCAAGCTGTACGCCCGCGACCTGAAGTTCGTCAGCGCCTGCATCTTCGGTGGCGTCGGCATGAACCCTCAGGTTCAAGCCATGGCCCGTGGCGTAGACGTATTGGTGGCCTGCCCGGGCCGCCTGCTCGATCTGGCCGGTCAAGGCAGTGTCGACCTGTCCCACGTTGAAATCCTCGTGCTCGATGAAGCCGACCGGATGCTCGACATGGGCTTCGTACACGACGTGAAGAAAGTGCTCGCACGTCTGCCCGCCAAGCGTCAGAACCTGCTGTTCTCGGCAACGTTTTCCAACGACATCACGGCGTTGGCAGGCAAGCTGTTGCACAACCCTGAACGCATCGAAGTCACGCCGCCGAACACCACGGTCGAGCGTATCGAGCAACGGGTATTCCGCCTTCCTGCCAACCACAAGCGCTCGCTGCTGGCGCACCTGATCACTCAAGGTGCCTGGGAGCAAGTGCTGGTTTTCACCCGTACCAAACACGGTGCAAACCGTCTGGCCGAGTACCTGGACAAGCACGGCCTGACCGCTGTGGCGATCCACGGTAACAAGAGCCAGAACGCTCGCACCAAAGCGCTGGCCGATTTCAAGGCCGGTGAAGTACGAATCATGGTTGCGACCGATATCGCCGCTCGCGGCCTGGATATCGACCAGTTGCCGCACGTGGTCAACTTCGAGCTGCCAAACGTCGACGAGGACTATGTTCACCGTATCGGCCGTACAGGCCGTGCAGGTCGTAACGGCGAAGCGATTTCGCTCGTTGCTCCGGACGAAGAAAAGCTGCTGAAAAGCATCGAGCGCATGACCAAGCAGAAGATTGCCGATGGCGATCTGATGGGCTTCGACATGTCCGCAGTAGAAGCCGAGAAGCCTGAAGTTCGCGAGCGTCCGGATGTGCGTAACCCACGCAATCCGCGCGGTCCGCGTGGCGATGGTCCGAACGGCGGTGGCGGTGGTCGTAAAGACAAAGGCAAGGATAAGGGCAAGGAAAAACCGGCCGCCGCTGCTGGCGAACGCCCGGCCCGCAAGCCGCGTGAACAGCAGAAGCCTCGCGGTGAAGGCGCTCCGGCTCGTGAACAGCGAGCGTCGAATCCTCGCGCATCTACGCCGCGCCCGGCTGCAGATCGTGCCCCGGACGAGTTTCTGGATGACGAAGTGGATAACTTCGGCAACCGCGCTGATTACGTCAGTCCGTATAAGGACAAGAACCAGGGCCGTGGTCGTCGCTCAGGCGCTCCAGCCACTGGCACAGGCGCGGCGACAGGTGCAGCGCCTGCCGCACGTGGCCCTCGTCCAAGCGGACCGCGCAGCGGCGGCGCAACCACCGGTACACCGCCAGCCAAGCGCAATGGTCCACGTAACGGTGCTCCGCGCGATGGTCAGGCTCGTCGTGACGAGAACCCACGCAACCGTCGTCCGGCCCGCGATGACTCGGCCCGCCAGGAACCGGCAGTTCGCGGTCCTCGCGACAGCCAGAGCCAGCCGCAACCGAAGATCATGCACAAAGAGTCGAAAAGCGATCGGTTCCCGTCCGCTGAACAACTCGACCAGTTGCCAAGCCGCCCACGCGGTGAAAAACCAGCCCTGCTGACCCGCAACCGCGAAGGTTAAGCAAAGCCGGAACAAAAAACGCCCCGACTGGTTCGGGGCGTTTTTGTGTGTGGCTGTCAGTTTTCTGTGGGAGCGGTGCTTGCCCGCGATACATGAGACGCAGCTAGACGACATACCGCGTTATCGTTTATCGCGGGCAAGCACCGCTCCCACAAAAAAACCGTACAGCTCAAGTTATTCCACACAAAAACGCCGACCCTGAGGTCGGCGTTTTTGATCAAACGGAAAGCTTACTTGGCTTGAACGCCTTCGAAGCTGATTTCCAGGTCAAGCGTTTGCGAGGTAGGACCTGGGCCTTTGATGCCGAAGTCGTTCAGGTTAAGCGTCGAAGTACCGTTGAAGCCGGCACGGTAGCCGCCCCATGGATCCTTGCCTTCGCCGTTGAACGTAGCCTTGATCACGATCGGCTTGGTTACGCCGTGCAGGGTCAGGTCGCCGGTCACGTCAGCGGTTTTCTCGCCGGTAGACTTAACAGCGGTAGACACGAACTTGGCCTCAGGATACTTGGCGACGTCTAGGAAGTCCTTGCTGCTGATGTGCTTGTCACGCTCAGCGTGGTTGGTGAACAGGCTGGCAGTTTTCAGCTCAACGTCAATTTTGCTGGCTTCAGGCTTGGCAGCGTCAAAACTGAACTTACCGCTCCAGTCCTTGAACGTACCGTGGATGAAGCTGTAGCCCAAGTGGCTGATTTTGAAGTCAACGAAAGCGTGCTGGCCTTCTTTGTCGATCACGTAATCAGCGGCCATCGCCTGACCGGCAGACAACAGTGCAGTACCAAGAGCCAGTGCGGCGAGAGTCTTCTTCAACATGCTTTTATTCCCGTTTTGGTTGAACAATTAAGCGCGACCCAGCATACGCTTGAGGGTCACATCGCGATCAATGAAGTGGTGTTTCAGTGCAGCAAGACCATGCAGCCCTGCGAAGACCACCAGCACCCAAGCCAGGTACAGGTGAATCCAGCCTGCGGTTTCTGCCTGATCGGGCAGACCACTGACCAGCGCAGGTATTTCAAACAGACCAAATACCGGGATCCCCACACCGTCGGCGGTGGAAATGAGGTAACCGGCGAACATCACGGCAAACAGTCCGACATACAAAAACATGTGCCCCACGTGCGCGCCGATTCGGGTCCACTTGCCATAGCTGGCGAGAGACGGTGGCGGCGGGCTGAGCAAGCGCCAAACAATACGAAACAGCATGATGGCGAATAACGTGATGCCAATGCTTTTGTGCAGATCGGGTCCGGATTTACGCCAGGTGTCGTAATAATCCAGACCTACCATCCACAGCCCTAGCGCGAACAAACCAAACACTGCAACAGCAACGCCCCAGTGCAGCACCATGTTGACCAGACCGTAGCGAGAGGATGAGTTGCGTAACTGCATTGCCATTACCCTGTAGGAATTGATGCCAGACTAGCTTTTTATCTATCGAATGAAAGCGCAAAATTTTGCTTTGAAGTATCGAATAATACGATTGTTACGCTTTTCGCGAATGCCATCACTGCGTTCGCATGCATTGCCAATGATTTTTGATAGATCAAAAAGCGATAACCCGCGTGTTACTCAAGCTCAGCATCGCCAGAATTGCTTCGTAACAAAACCTTGCCATGACCATCGGCTCATCAACGACGATGAGCGGCACTGAGCCCTTTCTTCATCGCGGATAGCGCTGCGGACTCAAGCATCTGCCAGCACGCAAAAGACCCTTAAAAAGTCAAATTACTGACTAAGTCGACGTCCATTAAAATGACACCATTCAATGAATTCGCAATGAGTGACGTTATTCCGACAGATGGAAGCCTTAGGCCATTGTTGTCTCCCTGAATAAGCCTCAGCATTCCCCACAGGCCTACAAGGGATGAGCCTGTGCCTCTCTTGCCCGCGCCCAAATCAATCACTGCAACCCGTCTTCAGACAGTAACGAGCACAGGAGCAGGACTTTTAGATCGCATCGATCAATGGAGCAACACCGCGATGATGACTGTTTATTTTGTCGTTATGACAATGTGCAGTGGTATGGAAGGCTGTGTGGAAGAGCGAAGGGCTGGAGACGCCTACGCATCCCGGGAAGAATGCTTGACCAAGGTGAGTACCATCACGCGACGTAAAGGCGTGAAGTACAAGTGCAGAAGCGAACCGCAGTGGGTTCTCAAAGAAGATCGTCGTGCTGAAGGCAACAAGAGCTTCGCGACGACAGGCGCCAAGTAAGCAATTTCATTTTTTGTAGGCATTGCCTCCTTCCGCAAACACCGACCTGTATTCACCGATGGCAACGCCGTCAACCAGCCAAACAAAAAAGGGCGCGATTTCAAGATCGCGCCCTTTTCGTTTGCTACTGCAGTCCGATCAGTTTTTAGCTTCAGCGGCGGCTTTGGCTTTCGCCTTGGCGGCAGCGGCTTTCTTGTCAGCTTCAATCTGGGCCGGGGTTTTGGCAGGAGCCTTTTTCGCAGGCTCCTTGGTCTGAGTTTTCTTGGCAGGCTCAGCCTTCTTCACAGGTGCCTTTTTGGCGGGCTCGACCTTGGCAGGCTCAGCCTTGACCGGAGCAACAACAGGCGCAACCACTGGCGCTACAGGCTCTGGAGCCGGAGCGGGTGCTGGCTCAGGTGCCTTTTCTACAGGCTTGGCGACAGGCTCCTCAGCACAGCCGAACCAGCACGAGAAGAAACCACCTTTCTCTTTAGCCTTTGTCTCATCAGCCGCTTTGGCTGGCTCAGGCTTTTTGGCTTCGGTCTTGTCAGACGAACCGCCAAACATATTGCTGAAGAAACCACCCTCGTCCTTCTTCGCAGCAGGTGCTGGCGCAGGGACAATCTTGACCGGCTCGAACGACTTGCCAGCAGCCAGGTCCTGAACCTGACTGGAAGCACGTTGACCCGTGCGCAAAGCGCCTTCCACAGTGCCTGGGTACAGCGTATCGGTGTGCTCACCTGCGAATACTACGCGCTGAATCGGCTTTTCCCACACACGCCAGAACTTACTGATCTGCCCTGGCCCGAATGCCAGATACGAACCACCCGTGGACGGGTCAACGCTGTAACGACGGATCTCGTAGCCCGTGTAAGCGCCGCGAGCCTGTGGATAGAACGTATGCAGGCGAATCAGGACCTGATCCACCAGTTGCTTGTCACCGAACGCTTGCATGATCCGCGCGTTATCGCCGGACAGGTTGATCACCACATTGGCGCCGCCCTTGGTCGCAGGCTCGATCCACAGCATGCCCAGACCGGTGTTGCTGAAGATCTCGCCAGACATGCGCGCCTTGCTTTCCCAAACAGGCGTTTTGAACTTGAGCATGATCTGGTCGCGCCAACCGTAGTTAGTGCTCTTGATTGCAGCCATGTGCTGGGCATCCAGCGCAGGCGTCATCTGAATCTTGCTCAATGCCCGAAGCGGCACGGCCAGCACCACGTAATCAGCGCTGTAACCAACTGCGCCCGCCTTGACCGTTACGCCGTCCTTCTCCTGAACGATGGCGGAAACCGGTGAGTTGGTCTTGATGGTTTTGATTTGCTTGGCGAAGGCTTCGGCCAACACCGCGCTGCCTCCTGGCAGACGTGCTGCACGGCGGTCACGGTCGTCAACGTTGCGATAGACCCGCGATTGCTGGGCGAAATACAGCAGCGACAAGCGCGACGGCTCGTCATAGCGGGTACGAATTTCCTGATTGATCAACTGGCGAGCGGTGGCAGGCAGGGTCAGACGATCCAGCCAGTTCGCCACGTTGATCTGATCCAGTGCAAACAGGGTGCTGTTCGACGCCGGGTTTTCCGGGTTGTCGATGGAGCGCGCCAGGTTGTCGAGGGTTTCCTCGTAACGCTTGATCGCTTCGGCAGTCGCCGGTTGCTTGACCGCCAGGTCGGCCTTGCTGAAATACACGCCATCAATCAGGTAGCCCGGCGTGCGGACAAACTCGGGGGCAGGCACGGTGCTCAGCTTGAAGCGGTCCAGATACTGGTTCAGCGCAGGCTGAGCCTTGCTGTTGCCAATCCACTCACTGGTGGCCAGACCCGAACGGCCACCCAGGCTCGGTTTGGCTTCCAGCAGCGTGACTTGCCAGCCTTTGGCTTGCAGCTCGTACGCCGCTGTCAGGCCCGAAAGTCCCCCGCCGACCACGATCGCAGTCTTTTGTTTTTCATTAGCGAGCGCCGAAACGCTGACCAGCCCAACTAAAACGAGCGCACAGGCGCGCAGCCAACCAGAAAGCATTCAGCAGACTCCGAAAAAAGCAGGGAGAGGTTTCGGTAAATGACGCTTGATACGTCACAGAGGCGCGAAGGATACGCCAGCCGCAGCAGGCCTGCCAGTAATGAAATGGTGACCATTCTTGTAGGAGCGCACGAGCACCGCGAGGCCGCGATGGCGGTGCATCAGGCAGATCGCTGTCGCGGCCTCGCGGTGCTCGTGCGCTCCTACAAGGGCTCGGTTTATCACACTAAAGGTTGTTCCACGGCCGGGCATTGCATAGGCTTGCGCGATTGCTCGTCCTCGCACCATGCGAGTCGTTATCCGGAGAAAACCAATGGGCCTGAATGATCAGTGGATGCAGCGCGACCTCAAGGTTCTGTGGCACCCCTGCACCCAGATGAAAGACCACGAAAGCCTGCCGCTGATTCCGATCAAGCGTGGTGAGGGCGTGTGGCTGGAAGATTTCGAAGGCAAACGCTACCTGGATGCTGTCAGTTCCTGGTGGGTCAATGTGTTTGGCCACGCCAACCCGCGCATCAATCAACGCATCAAGGATCAGGTCGACCAGCTGGAACACGTCATCCTTGCCGGCTTCAGTCATCAGCCGGTCATTGAGCTGTCCGAGCGCCTGGTCAAGCTGACACCTGAGGGCCTGACTCGCTGCTTCTATGCCGATAATGGCTCATCCTGCATCGAAGTCGCGCTGAAAATGAGCTTTCACTACTGGCTCAACCGCGGCCAGCCGGACAAGAAACGGTTTGTCACCCTCACCAACAGTTATCACGGCGAAACCATGGCCGCGATGTCAGTGGGCGACGTGCCGTTGTTCACCGAAACCTATAAAGCGTTGCTAATGGACACCATCAAGGTGCCAAGCCCGGATTGCTACCATCGCCCCGAAGGCATGAGCTGGGAAGAACACTCGCGCAACATGTTCGCCACCATGGAGCATGCACTGGCTGAAAACCACGCCACCGTTGCAGCGGTCATCGTTGAGCCTTTGATTCAGGGCGCGGGCGGTATGCGCATGTATCACCCGGTGTACCTCAAGCTGCTGCGTGAGGCTTGTGATCGCTATGGCGTGCATCTGATTCACGATGAAATCGCCGTGGGCTTCGGCCGGACCGGGACTATGTTTGCCTGCGAGCAAGCAGGTATCCGCCCGGATTTCCTGTGTCTGTCCAAGGCTCTGACGGGGGGATATCTGCCATTAGCGGCAGTGTTGACCACCGACGACGTTTACGACGCGTTCTACGACGACTACCCGACGCTTCGCGCCTTCCTGCATTCGCACAGCTACACCGGCAACCCGCTGGCGTGTGCGGCGGCGTTGGCGACGCTGGATATCTTCGAGCAAGACAACGTCATCGAAAACAACAAAGCCCTGGCCCAGCGAATGGCGACGGCCACTGCGCATCTGGTGGATCATCCACATGTCGCCGAAGTGCGCCAGACCGGCATGGCACTGGCCATCGAGATGGTTCAGGACAAAGCGACCAAAACCGCTTATCCATGGCAGGAGCGCCGTGGCTTGCAGGTGTTTCAGCACGCACTGACACGTGGCGCCTTATTGCGTCCGCTGGGCAGCGTGGTGTACTTCCTGCCGCCGTATGTGATCACGCCGGAGCAGATCGACTTCCTCGCCGAAGTCGCGACTGAAGGCATCGACATCGCCACCCGTAAAAGCATCAGCGTTGCCGTGAGAGAGAATTTCCACCCGGATTTTCGTGATCCGGGTTAGTAGCAAGCATTAGATGAAACGCGCCCCCCCTTTGTGGGAGCGAGGCTTGCCCGCGATAAGGCTGGA
This sequence comes from Pseudomonas sp. Irchel 3A5, assembly GCF_900187575.1. Lineage (NCBI taxonomy): Bacteria > Pseudomonadati > Pseudomonadota > Gammaproteobacteria > Pseudomonadales > Pseudomonadaceae > Pseudomonas > Pseudomonas sp. Irchel 3A5. Next base: position 494,565 of record NZ_FYDU01000001.1, read on the forward strand.
CGCGGTTCACTTTAGATCGCATCCAGCCTTATCGCGGGCAAGCACCGCTCCCACAGGAAAGCACGCAGTGATCCAAAACATTTCAGAGACCCACCATGAGACTGTCACGCTTCTTTATCGACGCCACCCTGAGCCTCGGTGAACACGAACTGCCTGAAGCCCAGGCGCATTACATCGGTCGCGTATTGCGTATGGCTGAAGGCGATGCGCTGCAAGTGTTCGATGGCTCAGGCCATGAGTTTCGCGGCACCTTGCTGGAAGTCGGCAAGAAACGCGTGCGCGTCCAGCTCGACGAAACCTTCCCCGGCCAGACCGAATCGCCGCTGCGTATCCATCTCGGCCAGGGCTTGTCCCGTGGCGAGCGCATGGATTGGGCGATTCAGAAGGCTACCGAACTGGGTGTCACGGAGATTACTCCGATTGTCAGTGAGCGCTGCGAAGTGCGCCTCAAGGACGAACGCGCCGAGAAGCGTCAGGCCCATTGGCAGCAAATCGCGATCAGCGCCTGCGAGCAATGTGGGCGCTCGGTGGTTCCGGTGATTCACCCGCCCATGCCGTTGACCGAATGGCTCAAGCGCAGCGATGCCGAACTCAAGCTCGTGCTACACCCGGTAGCAGAACCGCTGACCAGCCACAGCAAGCCAACCACCCTCGCCTTCCTGATCGGCCCGGAAGGCGGCTTGAACGACGCCGAAGTCGATCAAGCCCAGGACGCTGGTTTCCACGCCGCCCGCCTCGGCCCACGAGTGCTGCGTACCGAAACAGCACCCGTGGTTGCGCTGAGCGTTGCGCAGCAGTTGTGGGGGGATTTTTAATCTTCTTGCAACAGAAGGCCTGTAGGAGCGCACGAGCACCGCGAGGCCGCGATAGCGATTTGTCTGACACACTGCCATCGCGGCCTCGCGGTGCTCGTGCGCTCCTACAGGTTTAGCGCCCTTGGCAAATCAAACCGGCAACTCGGTTTTCCTGCGCCGGGCCTTGGCCGGTTCCGGTCTTGCGCAGGGCAAGAATTGCCCGCGTCCTGGCTGCCCCGACGCCGCGCCATCCCACACCACGTCACCCCGTGAAAGGGTCAGCGCAGGCCAGGCCGTCAAGCGCATACCCGCGTATGGCGTGTAGTCAACGCGGTGGTGCAGGCGATCATTCTGCAACTCGAAATCCAGCCCTTCGTCCCAGATCACCAGATCCGCGTCGGCACCAATCGCGATGCTGCCTTTGCGCGGGTACAAGCCATACAGCCGAGCTGCGTTGGTCGAGGTCAGCGCGACGAACTCCTGCGCCGTAATGCGCCCGGTGCAGACGCCTTCAGACCAGAGCAACGCCATGCGCGTTTCAATGCCGGGGATGCCGTTGGCGACTTCCGAAAACGGCGCATGCTCCCCATGTGCGCGCTTGCCGTCAGGGCCTTCGTAGCGAAACGGAGCATGGTCCGAGGAGAACACCTCAAACGAGCCATTCTGCAGGCCGTCCCAGATGACTTGCTGGTTCGCAGCGTCTCTCGGTGGCGGGCTGCAAATGCATTTGGCGCCTTCAAAACTTTCATCGCAGCCCAATGAGTCAGCGGTCAGAAACAGGTATTGCGGACAGGTTTCAGCGTACACCTTCAAGCCATGGTCCTGCGCCCAGCGAATCTGCTCAATGGCTTCACGCCCCGAAACATGCACGATCAGGATCGGCACATCCACCAGTTCAGCCAGGGCAATCGCGCGGTGAGTGGCTTCGCGCTCCACCAACATAGGCCGCGACGTCGCGTGATAGCGCGGTGCGCTTAACCCCGCCGCCAAAAGACGCTCGGTCAACCAGGCAATGCAATCGCTGTTTTCAGCGTGCAGCATGACCATCGCACCCCGAGCACGCGCAACAGACAACGTCTCAAGGATCTGCCGGTCATCCAGCTTCAGCGCGTCGTAGGTCATGTAGATCTTGAACGAGGTGTAACCCTCAGCGATCAGTTCAGGCAGCTCCCGGCGGAGAACGTCTTCGGTGGGGTCCGTCACGATCAAGTGGAAAGCGTAATCGATCAACGCCTTACCATCCGCTCGCTGGTGATAATCATCGACAGCGGCTCGCAGACTTTGTCCCTTCTGCTGGCAGGCGAACGGGATCACCGTCGTTGTGCCGCCGCAGGCCGCTGAACGGGTCCCGCTTTCGAAATCGTCAGCCATCACCGAGCCGTCGCCGGTGGGCTGATCCAGATGCACATGGCTGTCGATGCCGCCTGGCGTCACCGAGCGACCGGCTGCATCGATCTCCCGGGCAGCGCCTTCCAGCCCCAGACCCAGACCCAGACCCAGACCCAGCGCGACGATCAGCCCGTCTCGAACACCAATATCACTGACAAAACTGTCCGCGGCCGTGATGACTTTGGCGTTGCGAATGACTAAATCAAAAGCCTGCATGGCGCGGTGCTCCTCAAGGTGGGTTTAGCTACGGCTCATCCAGGCCTTGGCAATCTGTTCGCGGGTCGCGAACCAGACACCTTCGTGGCTTTGGGCATATTCAATGAAACGCTTTATCGCCCGCACCCGCCCCGGACGACCAACCATGCGCGGGTGCAAGCCCACCGACATCATGCGCAGGCCGTCGGCAGACTCCTCGTAGAGCACTTCGAAGCTTTCCTTCATGTACTCGAAAAAATCCGACGCCTGGGACAAGCCGGGCGAGTTCCAGTAACGGAAGTCATTCACGTCACTGGTGTACGGCACGACCAGATGCTGCTTGCCTTCAACGTCAACGTAGTACGGCACGTCGTCGTTATAGGCATCGGAGTCGTAGAGAAAACCGCCCTCTTCGGCCACCAGACGCCGGGTTCGCACGCTTGCGCCGTAGCGGCAATACCAACCAACGGGACGCTTGCCGCAGGTGCGCTCGAACGATTCCACGGCAAGACGAATGTGCTCACGCTCTTCGGCTTCGGTCAGGCGGAACACTTCCTCCCAGCGATAGCCGTGACTGCAGACTTCATGGCCCAGCGCGACAGTTGCCTTGGCAACGTCCGGGTTCTGTTCGAACGCAACGGCACAGGCGTGAAAGGTGGACGGCACGCCAGCCTTTTCGAGGATTTCAAGAATCCGCCAGATACCCACCCGCGAGCCGTATTCATACATCGACTCCATCGCCAGATTGCGCACGCCATCAGGGAATTGGTAGCTGCCCCACTCGGTCATGCTTTCCTGATCGGGATCGCCCATTGCCAGCGAGCGCTCGGAGCCTTCTTCATAATTGATGACCAGACTGATTGCCAACCGCGCACCATTAGGCCAGGTGCCTTGAGGACGGTTTTGGCCGTAGCCGACCAGATCGCGAAGGGGTGAAGCCATAAGAGCAATCTCCTGCACAGGCGCAGAGGGTGGGGTTCAGACCGCCAGAATTCGGCTCAGCAGTCGATGTTTTTCAAAGCATCATGATCAGGGCCGCTCATCGACTGACCGTCGCGAAAAGCCAAGCCCATTGCCAGGGTCTGGGCCACGCAGAACGCCGCCGTCAGTGAGCGAAAACCCAGCAATTCCGCATCGTTGACTTCAATGATCACCGCCGCGTGCTGGCCGATCGGGCTGAGCAGGCTGTCGGTAATCGCCACAATAGGTGTACCTGCCGCCACCGCCTGCTGGCAGGCTTCTATGGTTTCCGGGGCATAAGGCGGGAAGCTCACAGCGACCAGAATGTCATCGCTGTGCAGCGCGCCGACTTGCTCGCGCAGTGAACCGCCGAGGCCACTGATGTGGACGGCGCGGCGGCCGACACGACTCAGCGCATAACTCAGGTAACTGGCCATCGGGAATGAACGGCGCATACCCACCACGAACGTCGTCCGTGCGCGTTGCAACAAGGTGATGGCCTGCTCCAGCGCTTCGACTTGCTGACCTTCGGCCAAGTGTTCAAGAGACACGATATTGGCCCGGCTGAACGCAGTCAGAATGGCGCCGACATCGGTCGGATCTTCCAGCAGTTCCTCGCCTTGATAGTGACGAATCCGCTCGCTGAAGCTTGACGAACCCGCCTGTTGCAACGGCGCCTTGAACAATCGCTGCAAGTCGCTGAAACCGTTGAACCCCAGCGCCTTGGCCAGACGAATGAAAGCCGATGAAGCAATCCCCGAGCGCTCCGCCAGCGCGGCCACCGTGTTGAGCGCCACGTCATGGGGATGCTCGGTGAGGTAACACGCCGCATCACGCATGCGCGCGGTCAAGCGATCCTGCTGCTCGACGATAGCCGCACGTAATTCGGCAAGAGTTTGAGGCACTGCAGACATGGAAGGTCGCTCGTAAAATCAGGATGGACGCAAATCGTTGATCGCCTCGGCCAGATGCCTGACCAGACGCTGCATTTCGTCGACCGTGTTGTAGTGCGCAATCGAGACGCGTACCACACCGCCGAACGGGGCCAGGCCCAACTGTTCGATCAAGTGTCGCGCGTAGAAGTCACCGAAGCGAATCCCGATCCCGTGTTCATCAATGCGCCGCACGATGGCTTCCGATTGCACACCCTCCACCACGAAGCTGATGGTCGGCACCCGATCACCCGCGGTCACTTGCGGCTTGCCGATAATCCGCACGCCTGCTGTTTCTCGCAGAAATGACAGCAGTGTTTCGGCGAGCAAATCTTCCTGTACTTCGAACGCATCGAATGCGGCTTGCATGATCTGGCGCGGGCTGCCGCTGGCGCCCAGACGCTGACCGATATCCAGCAGGTATTCATTGATGCCCATGCAGCCGTAAGACAGCTCGTAATTGAGGTTGCCTGGTTGCAGCTTGTAAGGGATCACGTCCTGCCCGATGAAAAAGTGATTGAGGCTCGGCAGCTCCAGCAGCGCCTCACGATGCCCCCAAAGGACCGCGAAGTGCGGGCCGAACACCTTGTAGAAACTGAACACGTAATAATCAGCGCCGCTGGCCTGAACATCCACCAGACGATGGGGCGCATACGCCACGGCATCGACGCACAATTTGCCGCCCACGGCATGCACACGACGGGCGACTTCGGCCACCGGGTTGACGCTGCCCAAGATGTTCGACGCATGGGTCATGGCCACATAGCGGGTACGCGAGCCAAGCAGCGCATCCAGGTCATCGAGCTCCAGCTCCAGCGTTTGCGGATCGACTGACCACACTCGCAACGTCGCACCGCGCTCCTCGCACAGCCGCTGCCACGGACCGATATTCGCTTCGTGATCGCTGTGGGTGACGATGATTTCGTCGCCACTGTTGATCGACGGCGCAACAGCACGGCAAAGGATTTGCAGCAGATGCGTGGTCGAGCCGCCCATCACGCATTCTTCGGGGTGATACGCGTTGATCAGTTGCGCCACGGACTCCCGGGCTTGCAGCACCAACGCACCGGCTGAAGCCGATCCGTTGTAGGACGCGCCCAATTGCACGCTGCTGTGAATCAGGTAGTCGCGGACGCGATCAGCCACCCGCCCAAGCACCGCCGAACCACCGGCGTTGTCCAGATAGGCAAAACCATCAGCCAGCATGGGGAACTGGCGGCGAACATAATCGATATCGAGGGCGTTCAATTGGGCAGTCTCCAAAAGGAATCAGTGGTGCAGGATGGCCTGCAAAAAGGCCTGGGTCCGCGGCTCGCGAGGGGCCGTGAAAAAATCATGCGGATTGTTCTGTTCGATGATCCGGCCGCTTTCCATGAAGATCACCCGGTCTGCGACTTTGCGGGCGAAGCCCATTTCGTGGGTGACCACGACCATGGTCACGCCTGAGCGCGCAAGGTTCTGCATGACGTCGAGCACCTCACCGACCATTTCCGGGTCCAGCGCAGAAGTCGGCTCGTCGAACAGGATCACCCGAGGCTCCATGGCCATGGTCCGGGCAATTGCCACGCGCTGTTGCTGACCACCGGAAAGCTGGCTGGGGTATTTTTCGGCATGCGCGCTCATGCCGACTTTTTCCAGCAACACGTGCGCACGAGCCTGCGCATCGCGACGTGATAAACCGCGCACTCGCACCGGCGCCAGCGCCACATTGGCCAGCACCGTCATGTGCGGGTAGAGATTGAAATTCTGGAAGACCATGCCGACTTCACAACGGATACCCGCCAGCTTCGGACCGGTCTCGACCCGCTGATCCGCGACTCGAATCTCGCCTTCCTGGTATTGCTCCAGCAAGTTGATGCAGCGGATCAACGTCGACTTGCCTGAGCCTGACGGTCCGAGAATCACCACCACTTCGCCCTGCTCCACCGACAGATTAATGTCCGCCAGCGCCTGGAACCGGCCATAGAACTTGGCGACGCCTTCGATCTCGATGACTGCACTCATCCGTTCTTCCTCCCCGCACTGTTGCGCCGCTCGACCCAACTCACCAGCTGCACCAAGGGCAGCAGCAACAACAGATACATAATCGCAGCCCCCACCAGCGGTGTCGGGTTGGCAGACAGTGCCTGCGCCTGTGTTGCCTGTTTGAGCAGATCCGGCATGGCAACCACCGAAGCGAGCGCCGTGTCCTTCATGACGTTGATGCAGTTGCTGGTCATCGGTGGCAGCACAATTCGCATGGCCTGCGGCAAAATCACATCGCGCATGGTGTTGAAAAAGCTCATGCCCTGCGAGGCCGCCGCTTCGAATTGCCCACGGGGAATGGCTTCGATGCCGGAGCGAAAAATCTCAGCTGAGTAAGCACTCGACACCAGCGATAACGCTGCCACCGCTGCGGCGAACGAGGACAGACGAATCCCCACAAACGGCAGCGCGTAGTAGATCAACACCAGGAACACCAGCAACGGAATCGAGCGCATCACATCGATGTAGATCCGTGCCAGCAGCCGGATCGGTGCATAGCCATAGAGTCGAAGCATGGCCAGCAGCAAGCCGCCGACCAGACCGAGAATGATACTGACCACGCCAAGCAACACCGTCACCCCGAGGCCCCGCAGCATCTGCGGCAGTGCGTCGACAAACACACCCCAGTTGAAGAAAGTCTGGACCAGCTCCATCAGGACTCCTTGGTGACAGCGCCAGGCGCCGGGTTTAAAACGTCAGTCGCTAACTGAAGGGCTTATTTCAGAACGTCGACAACCTTGACTGTGCTGGACTCTGGATCGGCGTCTGCGCCAAACCACTTCTTGTGCAAGTCAGCAATCACGCCTTCTTTTTTCATGGCGGTGATGATGTCGTTGACCTGAGTCGCCGACGCCCAGCCTTTAGCGTGCATCAACGAGTACTTCTCACCGGTGGGAATGCGGGCAACCACCCGGTATTGCGGTTTGTCCTTGATGTAATAGAGCACGGCTGGGATATCGCTGATGTAGCCGTCCATACGCCCGGAAGCCAGATCGAGCATCGCAGGGGAAAGCCCTTCGTAGCGGGAGACATCGCCAAACTTGTACTCGGCCTGATGCGCAGTAACCCACATGTCGCCGGTCGAACCGGTGTCTACGCCGACCACTTTGCCCTGCATGCCTTTGAGGCCATCGATGCCCGATTTGGTCAGCACCGACAACGACTGATCACTGTCGTAATACGGCTGAGCGAAACCCACTGATTCAAGACGCTTTGGGGTAATGGTGATCGACGAAATGGCAATGTCTGCACGCTTGGACTGCACGGCGCTGAACAGGCCATTGAAAGGGATATTTACAAACTCGACCGTCTTGCCGGCCCGCTTGGCGACTTCTTTGACCACATCGACTTCAAAGCCGACGATCTCGCCTTTGGCGTCCTGAAACTCCCACGGAACGTTGCCGACGTTGGCACCCACCGTCCAGTCCGCCGCCCAGGTAGACGCCGAAAACGCAGTGGCCACCGCCATACTCAAGAGTACTTTCACGTTCATCTTTTGCTCCCGGTCTCAGTCGTTGCAAGAAGTCGCCAGCAGGCGGGTCGAGCAACAGACTAGGAGCAAGAATCAAATAATTCAACAGTTTTAAATAATGAATCAAATGCTTCAATGCAGTGCAAAAGCCTGCCGATTTTGGTGCGCCCGCACAGGGCGGCGCGCTACGGCGAGGGTTAGTGGGAAATCGGTTGGAAGCGTACAACGGTGTGCACTGATGCGGGGCGTCAGGTGAATCGATATTTCTGCGCTGTCTCGCGGCAAACCGCGCACCTGTAGGAGCGCACGAGCACCGCGAGGCCGCGATAACGGTATGTCAGACAGGCCGCCATCGCTGCCTCGCGTTGCTCGTGAGCTTCTACAGAAAACATTCCAAAGCAGTTAGCTACAGCTTCGTGGATCGGCTACTTACAACACATAAAAACAAATCGCCACGAAGTGCAGCAGACTCCCGGCAATCACGAACAGGTGCCAGATGCCATGCCAATGGCGAAAGCGGGTGTCGTAGGCGAAGAAGATGATGCCGATGGTGTACAGCGCGCCGCCTGCTGCCAGCCATGTAAAGCCTGCCGTGCCAAGCGCCGCGATCAGGGGTTTGACGGCCACCAGCACGATCCAGCCCATGACCGCGTAAATCACGATGGACATGATCCGCGCTTCGGATCGCGGCTTTATTTCCTGGAGGATACCGATCACCGCCAGCCCCCACACCACGCCGAATAACGTCCAGCCCCAGGGGCCGCGCAAGGTCACCAGACAAAATGGCGTGTAACTGCCCGCGATCAGCAAGTAGATCGAAAAGTGATCAACTTTCTGCATGATCGCTTTCGTACGCCCTCGGACGCTGTGGTACACGGTGGACGCGCTGTACAGCGCCACCAGCGTCACGCCGTAGATCGCGACGCTGACTATCTTCCAGATATCACCCTGAAGACTGGCAACCGCCAGCAACCAGACGGCCCCGATCAAAGCTAGCACCGCACCGACCAGGTGGGACCACGCGTTGAATTTTTCTCCGTAATACATCCGCACACTACCTCGTAGTTCTGAACTGCAGCGCAAGGCTCTAGCTTAGGGACGTAAAGTGCAAGCCATGCGTTAGCCAAACAGTTTTTTATTACAGCCAGTGGCTATCTAAATGTGCACAATCGGGGCACTCAAACAAGATGCCTCACGACATGCAAATCGACGATGAGTTGACCCTGAAAAAGCTGGAAATATTCCTGGCCTTCATGCGCACCGGCAACCTGACCAAAGCGGCCGCTGACCTGAACACCAGCAATGTCAGCGTGCACCGTGCGATTCACTCGCTGGAAAGTGCCTTGCGCTGCCCGCTGTTCAAGCATGAAGGCCGCAACCTGACGCCGCTGGAAAGCGCTTATGTGCTGGAGGAGCGAGCACAGAAACTGATCCAGGACGTGCTCGCCACGGTGGAGCTGACTCGACAGGCCGCCGGATTTTCTGCCGCACGCTTCAAACTCGGCTCGCTGTATTCGCTGACAGTGAAGACGGTGCCGCAGTTGATCATGGGCCTGAAGATCCGCCGCAGCGAGCTCAACATCGACTTGATCATGGGCTCCAACATCGACCTGTTCTACAAGCTCAAGAACATGGAAGTGGATGCGATCCTGGTATCGCTGGACGAGAGCGTCAACGACCCGGATTGCGAGCATCTGCCGCTGTTTTCCGACGACATTTTTCTCGCCGCCCCGGCCGACTCGCCATTCTCGCAACACCGCGAAGTGGACCTGAGTGACCTGCGCGAAGCGACGTTCATTACCCTGACCCAGGGCTTCGCCACCCATCGCGATGGCATCCGGGTTTTTCAGCAGGCAGGGTTCGAACCGAAGGTAGCGATGCAGGTGAACGACATCTTCACCTTGCTGAGCATGGTCAGCTCAGGCGTGGGCTATGCGCTGTTGCCGGGGCGTATTGCAGCAGTTTACGAAAACCGGGTGAAGCTGATCCCGTTGCAAGAGCGCTACCGCATGCAACAGCACATCGGCATGGTGTTTCTCAAGTCGAAGGAGCGCGATCCGAATCTATTGGCGTTGATTGCCGAGGGGCGGATGTATTCAAACCGTCATACGAACCTGTAGGAGCCAACTTGTAATGGCGAGAGGGCCTGACACGGTTCTCCAGGCACGCCGCCTCGCGAACAAGTTCGCTCCTACCCAGGAATTGCGCAGGTTCAACCCTTTTTAAAGGTAGGAGCCAACTTGTTGGCGAGAGGGTTTGACGCGGTTCTCCAGGCACACCGCCTCGCGAACAAGTTCGCTCCTACCCCGGCAAAACGCGCAGATTCAACACTTTTAAAGGCAGGAGCCAACTTGTTGGCGAGAGGGCCTGACACAGTTCTCCAGGCACACCGCCTCGCGAACAAGTTCGCTCCTACCTCGGCATTGCGCAGGTTCAACACTTTTAAAGGTAGGAGCCAACTTGTTGGCGAGAGGGCCTGACGCGGTTCTTCAGGCACGCCGCCTCGCGAACAAGTTCGCTCCTACCCGGCAAAACGCGCAGGTTCAACACTTTTTAAAGGTAGGAGCCAACTTGTTGGCGAGAGGGTTTGACGCGGTTCTCCAGGCACACCGCCTCGCGAACAAGTTCGCTCCTACCCCGGCAAAACGCGCAGGTTCAACCCTTTTTAAAGGTAGGAGCCAACTTGTTGGCGAGAGGGTTTGACGCGGTTCTCCAGGCACACCGCCTCGCGAACAAGTTCGCTCCTACCCAAGCATTGCGCAGTCTCAGGCTCACCGCGCTCGAAGGTAGGAGGCAACTTGTTGGCGAGAGGGCCTGACACGGTTCTCCAGGCACGCCGCCTCGCGAACAAGTTCGCTTCAACCGTTCCATCACCCGACGATAGCGCGCACTATGAAGTACAACAACGACGGCCCCAGCAAGCAGCCCAGACCGGTGTGGAACGTGGCAGTCAGTGCGCCGTAAGGCACCAGTCGCCGATCCGTTGCGGCAAGACCCGCCGTCACACCGCTGACAGTCCCCGCCAGACCGCCGAAGACCATCGCCGAGCGCGGGTTATCCAGGCCCATCCAGCGCGCCGCCATCGGTGTGCCGACCATCACGATAATCGCCTTGATCAAACCGGTTGCGATCGACAGCGCCATCACATCCGATGTCGCACCCAATGCCGCACCAGTGACCGGGCCGACGATGTAGGTCACTGCACCCGCGCCGATGGTGGTCATGCTCACCGCATCGCGATAGCCAAACACCCAGGCAATGCTCGCGCCGACAATGAACGGCAGGATCGTACCGAGCAGCAAGGCAATCACACCGATCAAACCGGCTTTACGTGCTTCAGTCGCCTGCACTTCAAACGCCGTGGCAACGATAGCGAAGTCACGCAACATGGCGCCGCCCATCAAGCCAATGCCGGAAAACAACGTGACGTCCGCCAGGCCTTTCTGCCCGCCGGTCATCGTGCCGCCGACCCACGCCAGAATCAGGCCGATCACGATGGCGATAGCTGATCCATGCACCCGACCGAACGTCAGGCGTTTGGAGAGCACGACAGAAATCCACATCACCACGCCGACGAATGCGAACGCAGTCACCAGCCCGTTGCTGATCAAGCCTTTATCAATAATTTCCCACATATCAGCGGCTCCCTGCTGGTGCTGGCGATGAGGTTGGCGTCGGCGTGATGCCCGGAATGATCACCGGCTCTTCCGGAGGCAGCGGCTCGCCCTTGTTGATGCGGCTGATCAAGGCAATGGTGCAACCGCACAAGACCACCGAGCCCACGGCTGCAAGTACGGCGACAGGGCCGCCTTTGAGGGCCGTGACAACGTTTTGCTGAGCCGCCATCGCGACCACCACCGGGATGTACATGGCGCCCCAGAAACCGACACCCATCTCGCATTCCTTGCTCATGCCGCCGCGTTTCTCCATCCACAAACGGGCGCAGATCAGCAGGATCATCGCGATCCCGACACCGCCCACGTTGGATTTGACGCCCAGCATTACGCCAAGCAAGTCACCGAGAATCACCCCTGCAAGCATGCAGATAGCCAGCAGTGCTACACCGTAGATAATCATTATTGTTATTCCTCAGTTTGCCTTACGAAGTTGTTGTTTTTGTTCTTCGAAACGGTCCAGCGTCCATGCGCTCTATGGGTTGCGGCTGCCCTCCTCGCGCGACAACGCGACCAGACTGTCCAGGCGAGCGCCTTGAAAAGCGACTGCCGTTCCTTGTTCAAATACCTTGCGCGCCAGCCCGGTCAACACGGTGCCCGGCGGGAATTCGATGTGCAGGCGAGCGCCCCGCTCATAAGCGGTTTGCACCGTGCTGCGCCAATCAATGACGCGGCACATGTTGAAGGCCAGGTCGTCGCGCAGCTTGTCCGCAGTCAGCATTGGCCGCGCCGTGCTGCCACTCAGATAGCGCACGGCGGGGGCTTGAACCGTCACCGTGGCGAAAGCCTCGGCCAGGGCCTGCGCCGGTTGTTCAAGCAGCGCACAGTGGGACGGCACGCTTACCGCGAGACGCTTGACCGTTGCTGCGCCACCGGCTTTCGCCAGGCGCGCCACTTCAGCCATCGCCTCGGCGCTTCCTGCGATCACAAACTGGTTTTCGGCGTTGATATTGGCGAGGTACACAGGCGATGCGTGACCGTGCACGTCAGCGACCAACGCTTCGACGGCGGCTTGATCCAGCCCGATAATTGCCGTCATGCCATAGCCCTCGGGATAAGCGCTTTGCATCAACTCGCCGCGCAACGCCACCAGTCGCACGGCGTCAGCAAATGCCAACGAACCAGCAGTTACAGCGGCCGGATAGGCACCGATGGATAACCCGGCGACCGTATCCGGCGAGCAACCCCGGGACTGCAAAACCCGAGCGCTGGCGACACCGGCGATCAACAAACACAGCTGAACGGCGCGGGTGGATTGCAACGCTTCGGTTGAATCCAGTAGCAGCACATCTTCCGCCAATACGTCGCTGGCTTCGCTCAGGCAATCACGTATCAGTTGCTCATCCGGCAACTGATTCAACATGCCCGGCTGCTGCGCGCCCTGACCGGGAAACACCCAGAAACTGCTCATGCGCAGGCCTCGGTGGGCTGCCACGGTTGAGTGACCAGCCAGGCGCCGAGTTCGCTCTTGAGCAACACCTGACGCGAGGCCCCTGCCCATTCCCGCAATGCCAGCGCGCCAAAGGGCGTCTGCAATTGCACGTCGATGCGGCACACGGAACGATCCAGAACCTGTACCAGTTCGGCCGCCCAATCACGGCTGACAAACCGCGGCGTACGCACAATCAAATCCAGATCACTGTTCTGATGCAGTGCCGCCACGCCGCTGGCCAATTCGAAGCCAGCGCTACCGCTCACGCCCCAAGGCAGCGCCAGCAGATCCATCAACGGCCGAATTTGATCCAGCGCTTGCAGTGCAGGCCAGTCGTGTTTTCCATGAACATGGGTCAACTGCTCAGGACGTACACGACGCTTAATAGCATCTCGCGGCATCAGTGCCGCAAACCGTTGCTCACGACCCGGACCACGAATGCCCACCGCGACGAGCGCTCGCGGCGCCAATGAACGACGCACCACCACCGGATGCCCAAGGCCCACGGCCTCAACCACCCAGTCCGGCGCATCGGCAGGCAAGGCAGACACCGGCATACCCCACAACAAATCGTGGGGCAGTACCGTCAGGTCAGTGTTCATTTACCACTGCGCTCGCAGCAGTTCGCGAACTTTTGACGAGGCTTGACGATTGCTCGCGCCCAGTCGGCTGCTCAGGTCATTCCCAGTGGCCTTTACGTCTTTGATTGCACTGTTCAGTACGTCCTGAACGTGGCTGATATCCATGGCGGAAGGCTGTTCGATCTGGCTCACCGACAAGGTTTCCCAGAGCAGGCCAAGGCTCGCGTAACTCTCGATGTCGTACGCCATGGGCGGGATGCTGGCGGCGAGTTTTTCCAGTTCGTCGACGCTGCGCAACGTGACCCGCGCTGCCGACTCTTTGCCCATGGCATGCACCATGACGCCCGGATCACGCAGGGCAATCAGTCGATTGGCTTGATAACCGTGAGCCAGAAACGCCCCGGACATGGCCTTGCCAACCAGTAAACCAATCACTGCATGACCGGCCAATCGCGCACGGGCATAACTGTCCACAGCGCCCGCCAACGCTTGATGAATACCGAGCGCCTCTTCGCGTCGTCCATACGCCTGGCTTGGCACATCGACGATGGCGATCAAGGCGCGCTTGTGTTCGTTATCGCGGTCCAGCTCAATGGCGGAATCCACCGCTTTGGCCAGGCCCCACCCTTCCAGCAACCCAACCTCGCCGCTGCGAGCACGGGGAAAACGGTTGTCAGCATCGGCGACCACCGCCAGAAAGCGAACCGGCTGATCGCCCAACACCCCGTCGGCGGCTTTGACTGAATGCGGCAAGCCCACCACTTCTGCCGCGTTGGCGCTGAGCGCCTTGAACCAGTTCAAACCTCGTTGAGAAGCGCTCATGACTTTTCTCCTGCATACAGATCGCGAACTGCCTGCGGTTCGATTTGGGAAGTCGTATCGAGGCGCGCCAGACGATGCAGAAAGGTGTCGTACTGACTGCTGCGCTCCTTGGCCGGAACACCGAGACTGATCCAGCCAGTCACTTGTTCACGGATCGCCTGCACATCGTCAGCGGCAAAACCGTCCACCAAGTGGCTGGCGTAACGCTGCTCGCCTCCGGTCAGGCTCCAGATGAAAGGCCGATCGCGGGAGTCGTACTCTTCGATGCCCGCTTCCTGCTCGATCACTTGCGGGCCGTTCAAGCCGAGTCGCGCTTCCTGAGTCACTAGCAAGTAGCTGCACAGGCCCGCCGCGATGGACATGCCGCCGAAGCATCCAACACTGCCCGCCACCACGCCGATCACCGGCTGGTACTGGCGCAGGTCGACAATCGCCGCGTGAATCTCGGCAATTGCGGCCAGGCCAAGGTTGGCTTCCTGCAAGCGAACGCCACCGGTTTCCAGCAGCAAAATCGCGGCAGTCGGGATGCCGTTGCGGTTGTCTTCAGCGGCCAGCTCCAGAGCCCCGGCCATTTTCGCGCCGCCCACTTCGCCCATGCTGCCGCCCTGAAACGCACCTTCGATGGCGGCGATAACCACGGGCAAACCACCGACCGTTCCCTTGGCGACAATCACCCCATCATCCGCCTGAGCGACGATGCCTTGCTTGATCAGCCAGGGCGACATGACACGATCAAAAGGCCCGATCAACTCACGAAAGCTGCCTTCGTCGAGCAAGGCCTTGGCCCGTTGCCGGGCACCCAATTCGACGAAGCTGTGTTGCTGGAGCAAGCGTGCGGTATCAGTCATGGCCGATCTCCTCGAAGCCTTGTTCCAGACGTAACCGGACCACGCCCGGCGTCGCGCCGAAGTCGTGAATATCGATGGCCAGAGCTGGCGGTGTTTGACCGTCAAACATGCGCTCGAACAAATGCTGCCAGCGGGCAGACGCACCATTCACCGAAGTCACCACGTTGATCGACAACTTGCCGGGCACACCGGGTTCGAGCAGCACTTCCAGATCACCGGAGCCAACACAACCCACCAGCGCACGGCCTAGCGGCGGCTGCCCGGCGGGGAATTCAAAAGACAGGGTTTCCATGGTCAAACACTCCTCGATTCAGAGCCGAGCACAGGCTCAAGGCTATCGATGAACAAGCAGGCGGCGAGCAAGTCGGCAGCGCCACCGGGGGATGCGTTGAGCTGGAGCAACTGCTGATCCAGCGCGTGCAAACAGCGACGACCGGCCAGGCTCGCGCTGCCGCCTGCATCCAGCACTCGTTGCGCGCCCTCCTGCATGGCGCGCAGGCCTTCAAGGCCGGAGCGATACAAGACGCAGGTGTCCGCCAGCGTGGTCATGATCGCCAGCAAGGCATCAAGACGCGCATTTTGCTCGCCACTGCCAGAAGCACGGCTGCGTTGCAGTTGCGGCAGGCCTTTTTGCATGACGGCGGGGAAGCCCAGTTGCGCCTGTTCTTTCGCGCCCATGGCGCCGTAACGCTGGGCCACTTGAGCGCCGTGGCTAAGTTGCGCAACCACGTTGCGGTCCTCAATCAAGGCCAGCTGTGCAGCACGAAAAGTCAACTGCGCTGCGCTGCAGTTATCCGGTTCAAGTGCGGCAGCGGTGACCAACAGGCCCAAGGCCCAGATCGCACCACGGTGGGTGTTCACGCCGTTGGTGGTACGCAGCATCGCTGCTTCACCTTCGCGACCAATGCGCCCCAGGGCCTCGCGCAAGGGCTGGCCGATTTCGCCGAACTGTTCGGCGGCTTCAGCCATGTCTTTGAACATCGGCCACAGCGACAGCGCCGACGCATGCATCAGGCCCAAATGCAGATCGCTGTGCGCGCCGCTGCCACGCCGGTCCACCAGCGCCGGTTTGGGAGAAAGATCAGCCTCGTCAATCAACGCGTCGACAGCAAGGTCAGCCAGCTGTTCGACAAACAACGGGCTGTCAGATTTGGCTTTGGGTGCAAGTGCGCTCATCACCAGCTCCTGAATTTGGCAGGCGGGTTGTACAAGCCGCCCGACCACTGAACCAGATCACCGATGCTCTTGGCGGCGAGCAATTCGCGGCTGGCATCGGTGCGGCGGATGCCCAGGTCTTCCGGCAGCGCAATCAAGCCTTCACGGCGCATGCGGGCGGTGTCTTTGGGATTGTGGCGCATGCCGATGACGGTCACGCCTGCCACCGCTGCAATCATCGCCTGACGCTCTTCCAGGCTGCGTGCCTTGTACAGATAGGCGATGCCTTCTTCGGTGAGCAAATGGGTGACGTCATCGCCATAGATCATGATCGGCGCGAGGGGCATGCCGCTTTTCTTCGCCACTTCGACTGCATCGAGGGTTTCCACGAAAGTCGGTTTGCCGCCTTCCTGGAACGTCTCGACCATCTGCACCACGAGCTTTTTACCGCGCTCAAGGTAAGCATCCGGACCGTCGCCGCTCTGTTGACGCATGTCCAGCCACGCGGGGGTTGGATGACGACGTCCGTGAGGGTCGTGGCCCATGTTCGGCGCCCCCCCAAAACCAGCAAGGCGACCACGGGTAACGGTTGAAGAGTGGCCATCACCATCCACTTGCAAGGTCGCGCCGATGAACAAATCTACGGCGTACTGCCCGGCCAGTTGGCAGACCATGCGGTTGGAACGCATCGAGCCGTCACGCCCGGTAAAGAACACGTCTGGCCGGGCAGCAATGTAGTTTTCCATCCCCAGTTCAGTGCCGAAGCAGTGCACGCTCTCGACCCAACCGCTTTCGATGGCGGGGATCAATGTCGGGTGCGGGTTGAGCGTCCAGTTGCGGCAGATCTTGCCCTTGAGGCCGAGTGATTCGCCGTAGGTCGGCAGGATCAATTCGATGGCAGCGGTGTTGAAACCGATACCGTGGTTGAGCGACTGCACATTGTGTTTTTCGTAGATACCACGGATCGCCATCATCGCCATCAACACGTGCACCGGTTTGATGTGGCGCGGGTCGCGGGTGAACAGTGGCTCGATGTAAAACGGCTTGTCGGCGACCACCACGAAGTCGACCCACGACGCAGGGATATCAACGCGAGGCAGATCGCTGACGTCGTCCACCAACTGGTTGACCTGAACGATGACAATGCCGTCGCTGAACGCGGCAGGTTCGATCAAGGCGGGGGTGTCTTCGGTGCTGGGCCCGGTGTAGATGTTGCCCGCCCGGTCGGCCATGAAACCGGCAGAGAGCACAACATTGGGAATCAGATCGACCACGAGCCGCGAGTACAGCTCGATGTAGGTATGAATCGCGCCGATTTCCAGCAGGCCGTCTTCCAGCAACTGGCTGATGCGCAGGCTTTGCGTACCGGCAAAGGAGAAATCAAGCTTGCGGGCGATGCCGCGTTCGAACAGATCCAGATGCTCCGAGCGCCCAACGCTGGGCATGATCATGTGCAGGTCGTGCAGCTTGGCCGGGTCGACTTTGGCCAGGGCACGGGAAAGAAAATCCGCCTGCTTCTGGTTGTTGCCCTCCAGCACCACACGGTCACCGGACACCATCAAGGCTTCCAGCGCCGCGACGATGTTGTCGGTCGGCAACACCACACCATCGGCAAGATGCCGCACCTGCTCGAGCCGCCGCTGTTTCTCGGTGCGACGACGCGACCAGCGCGCGTCGGGGGTCGTTATTGTTGTCATGTCCACTCCACGATTTCGCTGTCGTGGGCCACCTTAGGAGCTAAGGGTGCGGGGCATCAATCAAGTAGAGCGTGGGATCGTTACGGTTGGAGTAACGATGAAATGCTCATCAAATCTTAAAGGGGTC
The DNA here is from genome assembly GCF_900187575.1 of Pseudomonas sp. Irchel 3A5. NCBI lineage: Bacteria > Pseudomonadati > Pseudomonadota > Gammaproteobacteria > Pseudomonadales > Pseudomonadaceae > Pseudomonas > Pseudomonas sp. Irchel 3A5. The sequence continues at coordinate 512,667 of NZ_FYDU01000001.1, forward strand.
AGTTCACTGACGTGGGACCGGCTTTAGCCGGGAAGAGGTCTGTACAGCCAGTACATCGTCATCGTTAGAAATACCGCCTTCCCGGCTAAAGCCGGTCCCACGTCGGCACCGCGGTGTTTCAGGCAGATCGCATCATCGTTCATCGCGGGCAAGCACCGCTCCCACAGGAGGCAGCAGCTTCGCAGCGACTACCGAAGCGATCGCTCAACCATCGCATTGGCCATTTCAACCAGATGCACAACAGAAAACGCCAGATCGCGCTTTGAACCGGTCAGGCTATCGCCGCATTCGTACGCGGTGGCCATGGCGCAGCGCAGTAACTCTGAGGCATGAGTCAGGGATTGCTCTTGAGTCAGGGCGTGATTGGCGAGGAAGGGTATTTGGGGTGATGTTTCGGGCATTAGATTGCATCCAATAAAAGACAAAGGAGCCGCATCCTTCGCTACCAAACGAAGGGGTGGCGGCCGTGCACAAGTTGGTAGAACCGGTTATTGGCACCCGGCGCATCCGAAGATGCCATGCGCACGGCCACCATAATCGCAAGCCGCAAAAAAGCGCCTTTCCGAAGGTGGCGCATTGCGCCAATAAGCTCGAGGTCTACCAAACCTGATCGCTGATTTTGCAGCGACGGCAGGAGGTTAGAGACCCCAATCACAGGGCGCAATAGGCCGGGATTTTCTCGGAAATTTCACTCACGGGAAAGGGCGATGTCTGGCTGTAGAGCGGGGAAGTTGTGGCTCAATATCTCGGCGGGTAAGAAACATCTAACTCATCGCACCAGTGGCGTGCACGCAAGATGTAAACGCGAATTCTGTAGGAGCGCACGAGCAACGCGAGGCCGCGATGGCGGTGTATCAGGCAGGACGCTATCGCTGCCTCGCGTTGCTCGTGAGCTCCTACAGATGCGGTAACTACTAATCGACAACAACGCTCAATCCAAGACCAACCGATACCGCGTACTCCGTCCTCCCCCGGTAGCCAGAATGCTGCCAGATCCAGTTCAGGGGTACGTTCATTGTGACGGCCGTTTTGCACATGAGCCGAATAGCCGATTTAATCGGCTCACGTATCTAACTGGGTACGCATTTTTCGGTAGGAGCGAACTTGTTCGCGAACGGCTGCGCAGCAGTCGTATATCTGACGGCCCGATTCCAGCAAATGCACCGAGTCGCGGCCATTGCTGCCGCTTCGCGCCAGATCGCGAACAAGTTCACTCCTACAGGTGGCTCGTTTCTGACGACTCGGCCAGGCCCGCATCAACCAACCATTGCTCCAACCCCACCAGATCGGGGATCTTCGCGACGGTTTCGCCGATTTGTACGGCCGCGAGTTCAAGCGCATCGAGGGGGACGTCAACATAGCTGAGCTGGTTGTCGACCTTGCAGGAACGGGGAATGCCTTGAGTCAGCAGGGCAATGAATTTCATTTCATCTCGGCCGCCCAGGGCATTGAGCACGACGATACGCGCACGGCCGCCAACAAGGGTCCGGCCGCCGCATGCGGCTTCGAAACTGAGCAGGGGCAAAGTGCGCTGCCGCCAACTGATCGGCCCCAGGTACCATTCGGGGGCATCGCTGCCTGCGCTGCAATCCTGATAGTCGATGAGTTCCGCCACGGCGACGTTGGGCAACAGCAAATTGCGGTCGCTCAGGGGCAGAATCAAACCGGTCAGTTGTGTGGCACTGGCAGCGTTAGGCATTGACCTGACTCCAATAGGCGATGCTTTCGAGCAGCACTGATTCCTGATACGGCTTGCTCAGGTACTCATTAACGCCGAGACCCATGGCACGGTCGCGGTGCTTCTGCCCGGAGCGGGAGGTGATCATGATGATCGGCAATTCCTTGAGCTGCTCGTCGGCGCGAACATGGCCAAGGACTTCGAAACCGTCCATGCGTGGCATTTCGATGTCCAGCAACATGACGTCCGGTACGCGCTCCTTGAGCAGCGCCATGGCGTCGACACCGTCTTTGGCCGTCAATACATTCATGCCGTGACGCTCCAGCAGGCGGCTGGTGACTTTGCGAACCGTGACCGAATCGTCCACCACCAGTACCAGCAGCGGTCGGCCCTGCTCGGCGTCGCGCCAAACCGGCACGCTGCGCCCTGCAGCTTGCTCGGCCTGCAAGCGGCCATGCAACCGGCGAATGTGCGCCAGCAAATCGAGAATCAGCACAACGCGGCCATCGCCCAGAATGGTCGCACCGGAAATACCCTGCACCCTGGAAAACTGCGGGCCAAGGCTTTTAACGACGATTTCCCGCGAGCCCGCCAGCGCATCGACCTGCACCGCCACCCACTGGTCCTGAACATGCACCAGCAGCACCGGCAGCGGTTGAGTCTGGCCGATGAACGAAGGCGGCTGACTGTAATTGAGCAGTTCGCCCAGATAACGCAGTTCGTAAACCCGCTCGCCGTACTGATAACGCGGCGGCGTTGACTGGTAGCACCTTTCCAGCTCGCCGGGCATGACCCGCACAATGCCTTCGACTGTATTGAGCGGCACGGCGTATTGCTCTTCGCCGCATTGCACCATCAGTGCACGGTTGACCGACACCGAGAACGGCAGGCGAATCCTGAACAGCGCCCCTTGCCCCTGCACCGATTCGATCACCATGGTGCCGCCCAGTTGCTTGACCTCGGCATGCACCACGTCCATCCCGACGCCGCGCCCGGAAATCTGCGTGACGGTTTCTGCGGTGGAGAACCCCGGTTCCAGAATGAACTGCAACGTCTCGTGATAACCCGGCTGTGCATACGCCGGGATCATGCCGCGCTTGATGGCCTTCTTTCGCACTGCGTCCAGGTCCACACCTGCGCCGTCGTCGCTCATCTCGAAGACGATATCGCCACCTTCGTGCTTGAGATCCAGAAGAATGGTGCCGAACTCGGGTTTGCCCTGAGCCAGGCGTTCCTCGGTGCTTTCAAGGCCATGATCGATGGCGTTGCGCAGCATGTGCTCCAGCGGCGCGACCATGCGTTCGAGCACCGTACGGTCCATCTCGCCTTCAGCGTTACCCACCTCGAAATGGACTGTTTTGTGCAGCTCGGCGGACACCTGACGCACGATGCGTTTGAGGCGCGGCACCATGCGTTCGAAAGGCACCATGCGCGTGCGCATCAGGCCTTCCTGCAGTTCGGTATTGACCCGCGCCTGTTGCAGCAAAAGGGTCTGCGCGTCGCTGGCCCGGGCGTCGAGGGTTTCCTTGAGGTCCATCAAGTCAGACGCGGACTCGAACAAGGCGCGGGACAATTGTTGCAGCTGGGAATGGCGATCCATTTCCAGCGGGTCGAAATCTTCGTAGCCCAACCGCTCGGCCTGCACTTGCTCCCGGCTGAGGATGCTGCCTTGAGTTTCCATGTCCAGACGCCGCAACTGATCGCGCATCCGCTCAATGGTCGTGGCCATTTCGGCGAGGGTGCCTTCGGCGTCGATGACTTGCTGTTCGATGCGGCCGCGAAAGATCGATGTCTCGCCCGCCAGATTGACCAGCGTTTCCAGCTCTTGTGCCGGCACCTTGACCATCTCGCTGGCCGAGCGCTCACCCTCGGTATCAGGAGCCGGGGCTGGATCGGGCATGAGTATGGGGGCTAACGGTTCGAGCATCGCTGGCGCGAGGGGTAAACCCGTTGAGCCATCACCAGAGGCTTGCTTGCGAATGCTCTCGATCAGCAACGCAGCGCCAGGCAACGGCTTGTCGGAACGCACTGCGTCGAGCATATCGCCGAGCAAGTCGTGGCCGCTTTGCAGCAGGCTGATGGTGATCGGATCGGGCTTCACTGTCCCGGCTGACAGACTTTCGTACAGCGTTTCCAGCTCGTGAGCCAGATCGCCAATAGGTGCGATTTCTGCCATGCGCGCGCCACCTTTCAAGGTGTGCAAATCGCGCAGCAAGTTTTCCACTTCGAGCAGATTATCGGGGTCGGCCTGCCACCGTGTCAGCGCCGCTCCGGAGCTTTCGATGAGGTCGAAGCCCTCTTCGAGAAAGATGTCCAGCAACTCGGTGTCGCGCTCAGGCGAAGCATTGGCTTCGACTTTGGGTTGTGCCGGTCTGGCTCCAGACTCGCTTATCGACACCGGCAGGGTGCCCATGCGCAAGGCCCGAATGGCATTGACCAGCGCCGTTGGGTCGCTCAGCACCCGGTGCTTTTGTAACTCTTCAAGCATCAACGCCAGGTGGTCATGACTCTTGATCAGCAAGTCAGCCAGTGCCGGAGAATGGCTGTAGCGGCGATCGATCAAACCTTCGTAAACGCTTTCCAGCTCGTGACCCAGATCGCCGACAGGGCCGATTTCTGCCATGCGGGCGCCACCTTTGAGGGTGTGCAGGTCACGCTGCAACGCCGACAGCGGCAGCGGGTTTTCCGGGTCATCGAACCAGCGCTGCAGGGCTTGCCCGGCGCTGTCGAGGATATCTACCGCTTCCTCGAGGAATATCTCGACGATCTCGTCATCGAGGGTCAACGGGTCGCCGTGAATCGGCTCATGACGGGCCAACGTCTCGGTGGCCGCGTTCAGCTCGGTGATGCTCAGCGTCTGGCTGCCGTCGCTCTTGATGAGGCCTGTGGCCGAAGGGTCCAGCGCCTGATCAAGCAAGGCGCGCAAGGCCTGGATACGCGCCGGGCAAGCCTCAACTTCCTGCCCGGCGGCCAGTTGATCGAGCATGCAGATCAGCGTTTCATGGGCCTGCTCGGCCTCATCGAAAAAGCGTTCGCTGACCGCCAGGCTGCTTTCTTCCACCGCCCCATACAGGTCCAGCAAAGCCTCGCAGAGTTCGTCCATTTGCGGCAAATCAGCGAGGTGCGCGCCGTGCCCCAAGGTGGTCAGCTCATCCAGCAGCGCAGAGAGCTCCTGCCGTTCGCCGGGGTGTTCACGCCATCGCTGCAAGAGGTTTTCCGCGTCCAGCAGAATGTCCATGCCTTCGGCGAGAAAGCTCTCGATCAGTTGCGGATTGCGTTTGACCCGTAAACCATTGTTCGACGCACTCAACACCGCGGCCAGCCGCTCTTGCAGCACGGTCTGGGCAGCATCGATCAGCGCGGCCGCACCGGGAATCGTCCCCAATGGATCACTCGACAGCTGCGCCAGGCCGACCAGAAGCAGTGGCTCAGCCTGGCGTAATAACTCGAGCTCGGCCTGCCCCAACGCCAGCATATGCGCCTTGTACTCGCGCACCAGTTGATCCAGCGGGCTGGTCAGTTCGGCAATCGGCAGCACGCCCGCCATGGAGGCGCTGCCTTTGAGGGTGTGCAGCGCGCGCAGCAGATCGTCGCTGATGGCAGGCTCTGGATCATTGGCGCAGCTCTCCAGAAAACGCTTGAGACTGTCCAGATGACTCAGGGCTTCCTGGCGGAAGATTTCCAGCAACTGCGGGTCGAGCTCGTCGGTTTCGGTTTCGGTTTCGTCACCGGCAACAACGTCGAAGGTCAGCAGTCCTTGACCTCTGGCCAGGGCATGCGCCTGGGCAGCGAGGCGGTCCACATCATTACGCTGACGCTGAGCGCCCTGAGCAAAGTCCTTGAGGACGGCTGGCAGCAGTTCCAGCACTTCATTGAGCAGTTGCTGAACGTGCTCGTCGGGTTTGACGCTGTTTTCCAGAATTCGGTTGAGCAGGTTTTCCACCGCCCACGCCAGCTCGCCGAGGATCAATGCTCGAACCATCCGCCCGCTACCCTTGAGGGTGTGGAACGCACGGCGCACTTCGGTCAGCGCGGTGGTGTTGCTGCGCGCATCGTTGAGAGAGCCAATCCATTGCGGAAGGTATTCGCGCAAGGCGGCGAGGACTTCCTCGGCTTCTTCAAGGAAGACTTCCAGTAACTCGTCGTCCACCGCTTCTTCATCGGCGGGCGGCGGCAACAGGCTGTCGGGGGTATGAAGCGCGGGCGGGTTTACGCCGGACATTGGACTGGCCAGCACATCGGCGATGGTCTGCGTCGGGCTGACCAAGGCGTTCCGGGCTTCCAGCTCGAGAATCTCGTCCTGGCTGATGACCTCGTCCAGCACCGGCACGTCGAGGGTATCTGACGCTGGCGTGTAGCCCAGTCGCGCCAGGCTTTCCTGCGCCATGTCGAGCACCTGTTCGCCCGGTGCTTCATGGTCTTCGCCCATGCGCTCCAGGTAATACTCGATGCCGGTAATGGTGTCCGCGAGGCTGTCGAGCTGCGTCCAGGCCGGACGGTTTTCGTCGATCAGCAGGTGTTCAAGAATGTAGTCGTTGCAGGCCGCCAGCAAACTCGCTGCGCGGGCCAGGGGAATCATTGCCAGCGCGCCGCGCACTTGTACCAGCAGCGCCGATAATGGCTCAAGGCGCTGGCGATCCCATTCGCCGTCGATGTAATCGATGATCACATCCTTGGCTTGCTGCAGCACGACCCGGGCTTCGCGGATCACCAGTTGATGAATCTGCGTCAGGTCGGTGGTGGGCAGACGGCTGTCTTCACGATTGGCGGCCTGCTCAACCGGGCCGACCATTCCGGCCAGTGTTGCCTCGACATAGAGCAGCGCCCCGGCCACGTCCATCAGTGCGGCGTCACTCGGTTCGCGCTGGCCCTGCGCCAAACCCTGCACCACGGCCAACTGATCGATGATGACCTTACGTGGCTGACCGAAGCCCAACACGGCCAGGGTGTCGGCGATCTGCCGCAACGGCGGTAAGAGGCTGTTGAGCTCGCTGACCGATTTTCGATCACCGCGTACGAACACATCCAGCCGCTCTTTGACCCGCACCAGCTCTTCGCACAAGGCACTGATCACCGAGCGCATTGCGTCGCGGTCGGGCCCGAGGCTCGTCCGTTGCTGGCTGGGCGGCGTGGTGTCGGGCAGCGCTTCGTCCAGACCATACTGGTCCTTCAGATCAACCATTCGCGGCGCCTGGCTGTCTGACTTGGCGATGTAGAACAACAGGCTTTTGAGCAGCTCATCCGGCGCAGGCTGGTTGATACCCGCAATGCCCTGCTCCAGCAAGCGTTTGAGTTCTTTGTCGGCATCCTTGAACAGGCTGCGCAATGCCGGGCTGTTGGTGAAATTGCCATTGAGCATGGTTTCCACCAATGCCGACGCAATCTGCCACAGCGGACCCAATGGCGCGTTGTCGCACAGCTGTTCGAGGCGTGCGAAGACCTTGCCCATGTAGCCGAGCTGGGTTTTTACGTCCTGCTCACGCAACAGGCCAACCAGTGCGGTTTGCAGGGTCTGACGTAATTTGCGCAACAGCGCGGGCAGCTCGGGGCTGTCACGTTGCGCGAGAGTTTGCGCATCCAGCGGCGCAACACTGACCAGTTGCGGCGCGAACAGGCTGGTTTCCGAGAGCAGGCTTTCACCCCGGGCACTGCGCAAGTCATTGAGCAGCGGCAAGACCACCAACGGCAGATCGCGCCGGGCAGAATGAATACGGTCCAGATACGCAGGCAGTTGCGTCATGGCCTGAGTCAGCAAATGCTCGGCCTCGGCACGCTCCGCAACGCGATCCTGCTGCAAGGCGAGCGCCAGTTGTTCGACTTCTTCGGCCAGCAACGCTGCACCGTAGAATTCGATCATTTGCAGGCTGCCGTGCACCTGATGCACGCAATCCAGACACTTATCCATCGCCGCCGTGTGCCCGGGATCGGCAATGTATGTATCGAGGGCGTGGCGGGCCTGCTTGAGGGTTTCGGCGATTTCGCCTTTTACCCACTCCAGCGCCACATAGTCGTGCCGATCAGCCATGACGACTCCAATACCCAGCTTGATTGCTTATACCGAAGTTGAACCCGAACCTGTAGACGCTCACCGAGGGATAAACGGACCCTGTGGGAGCGGTGCTTGCCCGCGATAAACGATAACGCGGTATGTCGTCTAACTGCGTCTCATGCATCGCGGGCAAGCACCGCTCCCACAGAGATCGCATTCCAACCTGAATGTTTGTGTCGATCGGACCTGTCCTGCAGGAGAGCAGCACTGGAAATTTTCTGACCATCACCCGCGATCCTTCGACGACGGCAAGGTGAAGCCTGAAACCGAGCGGCGCATCGCGCTGGCCATCTTCGCCAGGTTGCCCATGCTGCGCGCCGTGGCGGCGGTGCCTGAGGTGGTTTGCGAGGTGGTTTGCTGAATAACCGTCATGGTCTGGGAAATCTGCAGCCCCAGCTCTGACTGCTGCTGGGCCGCGTTGGTGATGCTCTGGATCAGCGCGGCGAGGATTTTCGAAACGCCTTCGATCTCTTCCAGCGCCACCCCGGCATCCTGTGCCAGGCGCGCACCACGCACCACTTCGGTGGTGGTCTGCTCCATGGAGATCACCGCCTCGTTGGTGTCGTTCTGAATCGCCCGCACCAATGTCTCAATCTGCTTGGTCGCCGATGACGAGCGCTCAGCCAGACGCTGCACTTCGTCAGCCACCACCGCAAAACCGCGTCCGGCGTCACCAGCCATGGACGCCTGAATCGCAGCGTTCAAGGCGAGAATATTGGTCTGGTCGGCAATGTCGTCAATCAGGCTGACAATATCGCCAATTTCCTGAGAAGACTCCCCCAGCCGCTTGATCCGCTTGGAGGTGTCCTGGATCTGCTCGCGAATGTTGTCCATACCGTTGATGGTGTTGTGCACCACCTCATTGCCTTTGTTGGCAATTGCCACCGACCGCTCGGCAACCGACCAGGATTCATGGGCGTTGGCGGAGACCAGATCGATGGACCCGGTCATGCGGTTGATTGCATTGGAAGCCGCCGTAATCTGCAATGCCTGGTGCTCAGATGCAGCGGCCAGTTGCGTGGCGGTACCCTGGGTGTCCTTGACCGCGCCGAACACCTGCTCGGCGGTCAGGTTGATAGTCGCCACCAGCTCGCGCAACTGGTCGATGGAATAGTTGATGGAGTCAGCGATTGCCCCGGTGAAATCTTCAGTCACCGACGCAGCCACGGTCAGGTCGCCGTCTGCCAGGTTTTCGATTTCATCGAGCAGCCGCATGATCGCGTTCTGGTTGCGCTCGCTTTTCTCGGCGGTCTCGCGAAGCTGGCGGTTGGTTTCACGCACCATGACCAGGCCAATCAGGATGATCGACATCAAGGCCAACAAACCCAGCACGTAACCGCCGATAGTGTTCGATGAGCGTGCACTGGCCAGATGCTCCAGCCGGTTGGCGAGCACAGAGGTTTCGTCGAGCAGGGTTTGTGACGTGTTGAAAATGTTGCCTGCAGACTCGCGCACCTCGAACAGCTCAGGCGAAGTCTCGAGAATCTCATCCACCGAACCGGAAACGAACTGGAACAACTCGGCGATCTCGGCCAACCGCGCTCGGGCGGCCGGGTCGTCAACCTGAGCGATGCGCATGGTCACGTTGCCGTCGAGCATGCCGCTGAGCACTTGCCCGAACTGACTGGCGTCGCGGCCGAAAGCGTCGGCGGCCTGAACCGCGGTGTCATCCCCTGCCAGCACTTTGTTGACCGAACCAAGAATCCGCTCAGCCAACAGGGACTGGCGCTGGGCAACCGCCACCTGGCTGGCAGGTGCGCGGTTTTGCAGCAGGATATCGACGACTTTTTCGTACTCGACCTGCAATTGCGGAATGGTTTCGGCCAGGGTCGCGGCCACTTGATGCAACGACAGCACGGTCTGCTCGTTGGCCAGAATCACGTCAGTGTTTCTGCGCAAGGCTTCCCAGTCGGCCTGCACCGTCTGCAACTCGTCGCGGACGTCCTCTGGCGCGGGTGGCAAACCGGTTTTTTTGTCGCCCTTGCGCAGGTAACCCCAGCGCATGTCAAAGTCATTGCGGGCGTCGGCGAGCAATTTGAAGGCCTGCGGTTTACCCGCAGCAGCCTCGGAGGCGTTCTTGGCAATGCGCTGGGACAACACGCGCAGCTCGCCTGCATGACCGATGTATTGCTTGTCGTAATTCGATTGCGTGTTGAGGTAAGCAAAATTGACGAACAGCAACACGATGAAAATGATCAGCGCGACGAACAGCACGACGATTTGCGAGCGGCTGCGTAGGCCTTCCAATGATCTGCCTGTTTTACTCATGTCCCACCTGGACCGAATGCGATGTTCATCGCGCAAGCAAAAAAGGCCAGCGTTGCTGGCCTGCCCAATACGTTTACAGCGCTACGTCCATGAAGCCCGGTGACTGCGCAAGCGCCCATGGACTGAACACCAGCCAGGCCTGATCGCGCAGAAACTGCCCTCGAATGAACGGTGTGATGTCGTCATCCATGTCAGCCGCCTGCCGGGGCATCAGGCTGATCTGACTGAAATGCTGCAAGCCGAGCACCTCATCAACCAGTAAACCGGCGAATACATCATGGTGTTCCACGACCAGTACCCGCCGCTCTTTACGCAGAGGCGACAGCTCATGACCGAAAAAGCTGCACAGATCCATGATGGGTAACAGCTTGCCACGCAGATTGGCCACGCCTCGCACCCAGGGTTTTACGCCGGGGAGCACCGCGTAGCGTGGCTCGTGAAGGATTTCGCTGACTTCCCCCATGGGCGCCACGTAGCAACGCTCGCCCATGCGAAAGCCGATACCGCTCCAGTCCTGCTGGCGGGTTTCCTGAAATGGCAGGCCCGCCGCCAGTGTTCGACAGCGTTGGTCGATGTCGAACAGCAGCTGGAAAGCGGTTTGAGACTCAGCCATGACGAACCGGCGTCAGCCGGCGAGTACCGCGTTCAGGGTTTTCATCAGGGTCTCTTCGTCCACCGGCTTGGTCAGGTAATCACGCGCGCCCTGGCGTTTGCCCCAGACCTTGTCGGTTTCCTGATCCTTGGTGGTGATGATGATCACCGGGATCATGCTGGTGTCCGCATCCTTGGTCAGCTGGCGGGTGGCCTGAAAACCGTTGAGGCCGGGCATGACGATGTCCATCAGCACGGCGTCGGGCTTTTCCTGACGCGCCAGGGCAACGCCGTCGGCACCGTTTTCGGCCTTGAGGACTTCATGACCGTGCTTTTCGAGCATGCCGGTCAATTTGTACATTTCAGTCGGCGAATCATCGACGATCAGAATTCGAGCCATGGTGTTCCCCATAAGGATGAATGCCCGCTGCCCTTGTGGGCAGCAGGCGTCACGAAACTTGTTGTTCCACTGCAACGAACCCCGGCACATGGGCCTTAATCGCGCTGAGCAGCTCTTCCTTGCTAAACGGTTTGGTCAAAAACTGATCGGAGCCGACGATTCGTCCCTTGGCCTTGTCGAACAGGCCATCCTTGGACGAGAGCATGATCACCGGCGTTGATTTGAACGCCCGGTTGTTTTTGATCAACGCGCAGGTCTGATAGCCATCCAGACGCGGCATCATGATGTCGACGAATATGATTCGCGGATGATTGTCGGCGATCTTGGCCAGCGCATCGAACCCGTCAATTGCCGTGATGACCTCACAACCGACATTTCTCAGCAGCGTTTCGGCAGTGCGACGAATCGTCTTCGAATCATCGATGACCATGACTTTCAGTGCTGATGAATGCTGTTCCATATATGCTCTTCCATCGCCGCGGCGTGATTATGCGTGTTCAGCCCGGCACGGGAGCCTGATGTACTGCCAGCTCCTGATTTACAGGGGCTGAAGGCCAAATGCCAAATTCAGGCGCCGAGCCTTTTTAGCACACTCTCCAGACTCAATCCATAAAGCCGGCCGCCACGTGCTTGCCTCTTGACCCGGAGCAAGCAGAGCGCCACCCTGACGCCTATTTCAAGGCCGACGCGGCCGTTATCGATCAGAGGATATTTGCCCATGAGCGTTCGCCTAGGGATTGTCATGGACCCGATTGAGCGCATCTCCTATAAAAAGGACAGCTCACTGGCCATGCTGCTTGCCGCTCAGGAACGCGGCTGGTCGCTGTTTTACATGGAGCAGCAGGACCTGTATCAGAACGCTGGCCAGGCCCGCGCTCGCATGAAACCGCTGAAAGTCTTTGCCGATCCGGCCAAATGGTTCGAATTCGGCACGGAAGTGGACAGCGGTCTGGATGATCTGGACGTGATCCTGATGCGCAAGGATCCGCCGTTCGACATGGAATTCGTCTACGCCACTTACTTGCTGGAACAAGCCGAGCGCGCTGGCGTATTGATCGTCAACAAGCCGCAGAGCCTGCGCGACTGTAACGAAAAGCTGTTCGCGACCCAGTTCCCGCACCTGACGCCGCCGACGCTGGTCAGCCGTCGTGCCGACATCCTGCGTGAGTTTGCCGCAGAGCACGGCGACGTGATCCTCAAACCGCTGGACGGCATGGGCGGCGCGTCGATCTTCCGCCATCGTGTGGGCGACCCGAACCTGTCGGTGATTCTCGAAACTCTGACGGCACATGGCACCCAGCAAATCATGGCGCAGGGTTATCTGCCTGCCATCAAGGACGGCGACAAACGCATCCTGATGGTCGACGGCGAACCTGTCCCGTATTGCCTGGCACGTATCCCGGCGGCCGGGGAAACCCGTGGCAACCTGGCAGCAGGTGGTCGTGGCGAAGCGCGTCCGCTGACGGACAAGGATCGCTATATTGCAGAGCAGATTGGTCCGACCTTGCGCGAAAAAGGCCTGATCTTCGTCGGTCTGGATGTGATCGGTGAGCATTTGACCGAAATCAACGTCACCAGCCCGACCTGCATCCGCGAGATCGATAATGCATTCGGCACTAACATTGGCGGAATGCTGATGGACGTGATCGAGAAGAAGCTGCAGGCCGAATAGCCCTGCTGGAATTCATTCCCCCTTGTGGGAGCGGTGCTTGCCCGCGATAAGAACACCGCGATCTAAAGTAAATCGCGTCCAGCCTTATCGCGGGCAAGCTCCGCTCCCACAGGAGATCGCATTTCAATCTGGGCTATCATGCGCAGCCTATGATTTTGAAATACCCCAAGAGACGCTAACCCGCTGATGACTGCTGTCGATCTCCCATACGAACTTACCCAATCAGGCGTGCGCCCGGCTGATCGTCTGGGCTTTACCTTGTTGATTGCGGCGTTGATTCACGTGGCAATCATCCTTGGCGTGGGCTTCACCTACGTCAAACCGGAACAGATCAGCCAGACGCTGGAAATCACCCTCGCCACCTTCAAAAGTGACACCAAGCCCAAACAGGCCGACTTTCTGGCTCAAGACAATCAGGAAGGCAGCGGCACCCTGGACAAGGCGGAAATCCCCAAGACCACCGAGCTTGCGCCGTTTCAGGACACCAAGATCAATAAAGTGACCCCGCCTGCGGCTGCCAAACCCGTGCAAAAGCAGGAGTCGACGAAAACGGTGGTCGCCACCAAGGCTAAAACTCCAGAGAAGACGGTCGCCAAACGTGAAGAGGTCAAACCCGACCCTACGCCCAAGGCCGCTCCGGAATTCGACAGCTCGCAACTGAGCAGCGAAATCGCCAGCCTTGAAGCCGAACTCTCCAACGAGCAACAGCTGTACGCCAAGCGGCCAAAGATCCATCGCCTGAATGCCGCGTCGACCATGCGCGACAAAGGTGCCTGGTACAAAGACGACTGGCGCAAGAAAGTCGAGCGCGTCGGCAACCTGAATTACCCGGAAGAAGCCCGCCGCAAGCAGATCTACGGCAATTTGCGTCTGATGGTCTCGATCAATCGCGACGGTTCGTTGTACGAAATACTGGTGCTGGAGTCTTCCGGGCAGCCGTTGCTGGATCAGGCTGCGCAGCGAATCGTACGTCTTGCGGCGCCATTTGCGCCGTTCACCGGCGATCTGGCTGACATCGACCGGCTCGAAATCATCCGCACCTGGAAATTCGCTCGGGGCGACAAGCTTTCCAGTAACTGACGGCTCCTTCACAAACCTGCGGACCTGTCAGAACTGCCAGTTGTCAGGCCCGCCGCGCAGCGCCACACTAGAGCTCATGAAAAACGTATCTGCGAGTTATCTCAAGCATCAATTCCTGATCGCCATGCCACACATGGTGGACCCGAACTTTGCGCAGACGCTGACTTACATCGTCGAGCACAACGCCAACGGAGCCATGGGGCTGGTCATCAACCGACCGCAAAGCCTGACGCTGGCGGATGTCCTTGAGCAATTGCGCCCCGAGCTCCCCGCTCCCGTGCGCTGTCAGGAAATAGTGATTCATACGGGCGGCCCGGTTCAGACCGATCGCGGTTTCGTACTGCATCCTCGAGGGCAGGTCTTTCAGGCGACCGTCGAACTCGGCGACCTGGCGCTTTCAACGTCTCAGGATGTGCTGTTTTCCATCGCAGACGGCTACGGCCCTGATCAAAATGTGATCACCCTCGGTTACGCCGGATGGGATGCGGGCCAACTGGAAGCTGAAATGGCTGCCAACGCCTGGCTGACCTGCCCGTTCGACCCGGCCATTCTCTTTGACGTCGACAGTGACCAGCGTCGGGATGCCGCCGCCGCACGCCTGGGCGTTAACCTGAACCTGCTCACCAGCCAGGCAGGCCACGCCTGATGCCCGCACTGCGCTTGCTACTGGGCTTCGATTACGGCACCAAACAGATCGGCGTTGCGGTGGGCCAAGTGATTACTGGTCAAGCCCGCGACCTGTGCACCCTCAAGGCCCAGCAAGGCGTGCCGGACTGGAGCCAGATCGAAGCGCTGATCCGCGAATGGAAACCCGACGCCATTATCGTCGGCCTGCCGCTGAACATGGACGGCACGCCCAGCGACATGAGCGTCAAGGCGGAGAAGTTTTCCCGGCGGATCAACGGCCGCTTCAATATCCCGGTTTATACCCATGACGAACGCCTGACGACTTTCGAAGCCAAGGGCGAGCGCATGAGCCGCGGCGGTCAGCGCGGCAGCAGTTACAAAGACAACCCGGTCGATGCCATCGCCGCCATGCTCTTGTTGCAGGGCTGGATGGATGCGAACGCCGAGCTGTTCAGTGCCTGACACATTTAGCCTGTACAAGGCTTGGCGTTAACAATCTGAATTTTCGTTTCCGCCTGAGCCAGGCCTTGTCCCGGCTTGGGTACTTTCAGGAGCAACTTCATGAACCTGCCGAACCCCGCCGAACTGATTCGTCAGATGGCCACTGACCTGAACGCGCACCTCAACAAGCGCGGCGTCAGCGAACCTCGCTTCATCGGCATTCGCACTGGCGGCGTATGGGTAGCGCAGGAATTGCTCAAGACCCTGGGGCGCGATGAACCGCTGGGCACGCTGGACGTTTCTTTCTATCGGGACGATTTCAGCCAGAACGGCCTGCACCCGCAAGTGCGCCCTTCTGACCTGCCCTTCGAAATCGAAGGCCAGCACTTGGTCCTGATCGATGACGTGCTGATGAGCGGCCGCACGATTCGCGCCGCCCTCAACGAACTGTTCGACTACGGCCGCCCGGCCAGCGTGACGCTGGTGTGCCTGCTGGACCTGGACGCTGGCGAGCTACCGATCAGCCCTGACGTGGTCGGCGCGACGTTGACGCTGGCCGCCAATGAGCGGGTCAAACTGAGCGGTCCTGCGCCGCTGGCCCTCGAAATCCAAGACCTGTCCACCGCCTCCGCCCTTTAACCGCCTTGAAAGAGTCCTTTGCGATGACGCCCCTCGACGCCAAGCGCCCGCTGCAGCTCAACCATCAAGGTCAGCTGCGCCATTTCCTGTCCCTCGACGGCTTGCCCCGCGAGCTGCTCACTGAAATTCTCGATACCGCTGACTCCTTTCTGGAAGTCGGCGCCCGGGCGGTGAAAAAAGTCCCGCTGCTGCGCGGCAAAACCGTGTGCAACGTGTTCTTCGAGAACTCCACGCGCACCCGCACCACCTTTGAACTGGCGGCACAGCGGCTGTCGGCGGACGTGATCACCCTCAACGTGTCCACGTCCTCGACCAGCAAGGGCGAGACGCTGTTCGACACCCTGCGCAACCTGGAAGCCATGGCTGCCGACATGTTCGTCGTGCGGCACGGTGACTCCGGCGCGGCGCACTTCATTGCCGAGCATGTGTGCCCGGAAGTGGCGATCATCAACGGCGGCGACGGCCGTCATGCGCACCCGACCCAAGGCATGCTCGACATGCTGACGATTCGTCGGCACAAAGGCGGCTTCGAAAATCTGTCTGTGGCCATCGTCGGCGACATCCTGCACTCGCGGGTCGCACGCTCGAACATGATCGCCCTCAAAGCACTGGGCTGCCCGGACATCCGCGTGATCGGGCCGAAAACCTTGCTGCCGGTCGGCGTCGAGCAATACGGCGTCAAGGTTTACACCGACCTGAACGAAGGCCTGAAAGATGTCGACGTGGTGATCATGCTGCGCCTGCAACGCGAACGCATGCAGGGCGGCCTGCTGCCGAGCGAGGGCGAGTTCTACCGCCTGTTCGGCCTGACCACCGCACGTTTGGCGGGCGCGAAGCCGGACTGCATCGTCATGCACCCCGGCCCGATCAACCGCGGCGTTGAAATTGAATCGGCAGTGGCCGACGGCGCGCATTCGGTGATCCTCAATCAAGTGACCTACGGCATCGCCGTGCGCATGGCCGTGTTGTCCATGGCCATGAGCGGACAGACCGCGCAACGACAATTCGAACAGGAGAACGCCCAGTGAAGCTCAGCATCCTCGGCGCTCGCGTCATCGACCCCAAAAGTGGTCTGGACCAAATTACCGACCTGCACCTGGAAGCCTGCAAGGTGCTCGCAATCGGCGATGCGCCAGCGGGTTTCGAACCGGTACAAACCATCGACGCCACTGGCCTGATTGCCGCGCCCGGCCTGGTTGACCTCAACGTAGCCCTGCGCGAACCCGGTTACAGCCGCAAAGGCACGATCGCCAGCGAAACCCGCGCCGCCGCAGCCGGTGGCGTAACCAGCCTGTGCTGCCCGCCGCGCACCAAACCGATTCTGGACACTTCGGCCGTCGCCGAGCTGATCCTGGACCGCGCTCGTGAGGCCGGGCACAGCAAGGTGTTCCCGATTGGTGCCCTCAGCAAGGGGCTGGAAGGCGAACAACTGGCTGAACTGGTCGCGTTGCGCGATGTGGGCTGCGTGGCCTTCGGCAACGGTCTGGAGAGCTTTCGCAACACCCGCACCCTGTGCCGGGCGCTGGAATACGCAGCAACGTTCGACCTGACGGTGATTTTCAACTCACAGGACCGTGATCTGGCCGAAGGTGGCCTGGCGCACGAAGGCCCGACCGCCAGCTTCCTGGGTTTGGCAGGCATTCCTGAAACCGCTGAAACCGTAGCGTTGGCCCGCGACCTGCTGCTGGTTGAGCAAAGCGGCGTACGCGCGCACTTCAGCCAGCTGACCAGCGCTCGCGGCGCAGCGCTGATCGCTCAGGCACAGGCCCGTGGTTTGAAGGTCACGGCTGACGTGGCGCTGTATCAATTGATCCTGACCGACGAAGCGCTGATCGACTTCTCCAGCCTGTATCACGTGCAACCGCCACTGCGCACCCGCGCGGACCGTGACGGCCTGCGCGAAGCGGTCAAATCCGGCGTGATCAGCGCGATCTCCAGCCATCACCAACCGCACGAACGCGATGCCAAGCTGGCACCCTTCGGCGCGACCGAACCGGGCATCAGCAGCGTCGAATTGCTGCTACCACTGGCAATGACGCTGGTTGAAGATGGCTTGCTGGACGTGCCAACCCTGCTCGCCCGTTTGAGCAGCGGCCCGGCGGCAGCATTGCGCTTGCCTGCAGGACAACTGAGCGCCGGTTCGCCAGCTGACATCGTGCTGTTTGATCCATCCGCCTCGACCGTTGCCGGTGAGACGTGGCTATCCAAAGGCGAAAACTGCCCGTTCCTCGGCCACTGCCTGCCGGGTGCCGTGCGTTACACGCTGGTGGATGGGCGGATTACCCATACCGGATAAAAAAGAAGGTACCCCCTGTGGGAGATTCTATGCTTGTCCGCAAGCTGATTGACGACGTGGGACCGGCTTTAGCCGGGAAGGCGGTGTTTCTACTGATGAAAATTCAGCGTCTGTACCGGCCTCTTCCCGGCTAAAGCCGGTCCCACGTCATCAGTGATTCCTGTGCGAATTCATTCGCGAATACGGTTGTACAAACGACGAATCTCTATCGGATGTACCGACCCTTTCGCAAATGAATTCTCTCCCACGGGGATCAGCGCCGCAGGCAGACACAGGATCTCCCACAGGCCCAACATTATCCCGTGGGACCGGCTTTAGCCGGGAAGAGGCCGGCACATTCAAAGCATCTGCATCGTCAGGAATGCCGCCTTCCCGGCTAAAGCCGGTCCCACGTCGACAACTGCCCCCCCCAAATCAGGTCGCGTTAACCGCGCTGTGCATTCTTGATCGAAATCTGATCGTTCAGCGTCCACAGGTCATACAGCACGCCCACCAGAAACAGCCCGCCCGTGAACAGGTAAATGATCCCGGTGATCCACTTGCCCTGGTACATGCGATGCACACCAAACACACCGAGAAACGCCAACAGCAACCAAGCCACGTTGTAGTCGGTGGAGCCTGAAGTGAAACGCAGGTCAGCTTCGCGATCCATGCCTGGAATCAGGAACAAGTCGATCAGCCAACCGATGCCCAGCAAGCCCAGCGTGAAGAACCAGATCGTGCCGGTTACTGGCTTGCCGTAATAGAAGCGATGAGCGCCGGTGAAGCCAACAATCCACAGCAGGTAACCAAGCAATTTGCTGTGGGTGTCCTGACGCTGCGCATCATGTTGATAGGTGTTCATTGGGACCTCTTTTGCGCTGATAGAAAAAAATATGTGTAAAGCGTGTGACTTTTTTACAGCTGTCCGACGTATGGCAGGAACCTCTGACGCTTATAACAAACCCTTGTAACACAAGGGATTCACCCGTGTTTTGAGAGAGTTTGTCGCAGAACCTGAAACGATCGTTCCGTAATCGTTCTGTCATGAGGGGTCTGAAAGTCGCAAAAAGCTGTTATAAAGTTGCGCGCTAACCCACAAGAGCCCTGCCGAATGCGTCCTTTTTTCAAGTCATGGCTAACCATCTGCCTACTTATGCCACTGGCCGCCCACGCCACCAATCGTGAGCAACAACTACCCGCGAGCTTCACCGGCTACACCGCGAAAACTCATTCTTCGCCAGCCGTCGCGGCCAACCAAACCAACGAGCCTGCGCCTGTCATCTCTCCACGTGGCCACAGCTCCCGGACAACCATTTACCGTAGTCCGAACAAGAATTCCAAAGCCGTCGCCAACATACAAACGTTGTCGGGGCCGAACACCAAACAGAGCAATGCCGTTGTGAGCCGTGCCTTGCAAGCGGTCGGTACTCCTTATCGTTGGGGCGGCAACACCCCAGGTAAAGGCCTCGACTGCAGTGGTTTGGTGAAATATGCGTTCAACGACGTGGCTGAAGTCGATCTGCCGCGCACGTCAAATGCCATGGCTGAAGGCCACGGGGTCAAGGTTGATCGCAAGGATTTGAAGCCCGGCGACTTGCTGTTCTTCAACATCAAAAGCCGCAAGGTCAACCATGTTGCGATTTACCTGGGCAACGACCGCTTCGTCCACGCCCCACGGCGCGGCAAGAAAGTCAGCGTTGATACTTTGAAGAAGCCGTACTGGAACAGCCATTACATGGTTGCCAAGCGCGTATTGCCGAAGCAGAGCGCGCCGTTGCGGGTTGTTCAACGCTGATACACCCTCCCCGGTAGGAGCGAACTTGTTCGCGAGGGGGCCAGTACATCCAACACTAATGCGTCGGATGTAGGCCGTCTCGCGAACAAGTTCGCTCCTACCGGGATTGTGTTCTGCCTTAGAAATTATCCGGCACCTTGGCTTTTTCCTTCGCCGCATCGCGGGTGATGAGACCTTTGGCGACCAGGTCTTTGAGGCACATATCCAGCGTCTGCATGCCCAGCGAGCCACCGGTCTGGATCGCTGAATACATCTGCGCGACCTTGTCTTCCCGGATCAGGTTACGAATCGCAGGTGTGCCCATCATGATTTCGTGAGCAGCCACTCGACCGCCGCCGACCTTCTTCAGCAACGCCTGAGACACCACCGCGTGCAGCGACTCGGACAGCATCGAGCGGATCATGGATTTCTCCTGAGCCGGGAAGACATCAACGATCCGGTCAATGGTTTTCGCCGCAGACGTGGTGTGCAGGGTGCCGAACACCAGGTGACCGGTTTCCGCAGCGGTCAGCGCCAGGCGGATGGTTTCCAGGTCACGCATTTCCCCGACCAGAATCACATCAGGGTCTTCCCGCAGTGCCGAACGCAGGGCTTCTGAAAAGCCCAGCGTGTCGCGATGGACTTCACGCTGGTTGACCAGGCACTTCTTGGACTCGTGAACGAATTCAATCGGGTCTTCGATGGTCAGGATATGGTGATGACGATTGACGTTCAGGTAATCGATCATCGCCGCCAGCGTCGTGGACTTGCCCGAACCGGTGGGGCCGGTGATCAGCACCAGCCCGCGAGACACGTCGGTAATCTTGCGAAACACTTCTCCCATGCCCAGCTCTTCGAGGGTCAGGATTTTCGCTGGAATCGTCCGGAATACAGCACCCGCGCCACGGTTCTGGTTGAACACGTTGACCCGGAAGCGCGCTATGCCCGGCACCTCGAAAGAAAAATCCGTCTCCAGATACTCTTCAAAGTCCTGACGCTGCTTGTCGTTCATGATGTCGTAGATCAGCGCCTGCACGTCCCTGGCATCCAGTGCTGGCAGGTTGATACGGCGTACATCACCGTCCACACGAATCATCGGCGGCAGGCCAGCCGAGAGGTGCAAGTCCGATGCGCCTTGCTTGGCGCTGAATGCCAGCAGCTCGGTAATATCCATACAGCTCCTCAATCACATAGAATGCCGCAGACTTTAGCCCTGCTGGCGCAAATCAATGTCCATGATAGCAGCGAACATTTCAACGCTCCGCGAGCGAATTAGCGCCGCCGCTCAAGCCGCGCAGCGTGACCCGGCGTCCATCGGCCTGCTCGCAGTGAGTAAAACCAAACCGGCCGAGGCCCTGCGCGAAGCGTATGCGGCAGGTTTGCGGGACTTTGGCGAAAACTATTTGCAGGAAGCGCTGGGCAAACAGCTCGAATTGGCCGACCTGCCCTTGTGCTGGCACTTCATTGGCCCCATTCAGTCGAACAAGACTCGCGCAATCGCCGAGAACTTCGCCTGGGTACATTCAGTGGATCGCCTGAAAATCGCGCAACGCCTGTCCGAGCAACGTCCTGAAGACCTGCCACCGCTGAACATCTGCATTCAGGTCAATGTCAGTGGCGAAGCCAGCAAGTCCGGCTGTACACCCGCCGACCTGCCCGCACTGGCTGAAGCGATCAGCGCCTTGCCTCGCTTGAAACTGCGTGGCTTGATGGCGATTCCGGAACCCACTGACGACAGCGCCGAGCAAAACGCTGCATTTGCCGCTGTCAGTACGCTGCAAGCGCAACTGAACCTGCCGCTGGACACCCTTTCCATGGGCATGAGCCACGACCTGGAGGCCGCCATCGCACAAGGCGCCACCTGGGTGCGGATTGGCACAGCCCTTTTTGGCGCCCGAGACTACGGCCAGCCATGACCTCTGACCCAAGGAATCCGACATGAGCAAGACACGCATCGCCTTTATCGGCGCTGGCAACATGGCCGCCAGCCTGATCGGCGGGCTGCGCGCCCAAGGCGTGGAAGCCGACTCGATCTGCGCCAGCGACCCCGGCGCTGAAACACGCGGCAAGATCGCCGCCGAGCACGGCATCACAGTATTCGCTGACAACGCCGAAGCCGCAGATGGCGCAGACGTGGTACTGATCGCCGTCAAACCGCAAGCCATGAAAGCCGTTTGCGAAACCTTGCGTCCGAGCCTCAAGCCAAATCAACTGGTGGTGTCCATCGCCGCCGGTATCACCTGCGCCAGCATGCAAAACTGGCTGGGCGAGCAACCCATCGTGCGCTGCATGCCCAACACCCCGGCGCT
Source organism: Pseudomonas sp. Irchel 3A5 (assembly GCF_900187575.1). NCBI lineage: Bacteria > Pseudomonadati > Pseudomonadota > Gammaproteobacteria > Pseudomonadales > Pseudomonadaceae > Pseudomonas > Pseudomonas sp. Irchel 3A5. The sequence goes on from NZ_FYDU01000001.1 coordinate 534,473, forward strand.
ATTGCGTCAGGGCGTCAGCGGCCTGTACGCCACCGAGCAAGTCAACGACGCCCAACGCGCCCAGGCCGAGCAATTGCTGTCAGCTGTCGGTATCGCGCTGTGGCTGGAAGAAGAGCAACAACTGGACGCCGTGACCGCCGTGTCCGGCAGCGGCCCGGCGTATTTCTTTCTGTTGATCGAAGCCATGACCGCAGCAGGCGTGAAACTCGGCCTGCCACAGGACGTAGCCGCGCAACTGACGATGCAAACCGCGCTGGGCGCTGCACTGATGGCCACCGGCAGCGATGTGGATGCCGCCGAGCTGCGCCGCCGCGTGACCTCGCCATCAGGCACCACGGAAGCCGCAATCAAATCATTCCAGGCCGGAGGCTTCGAAGCGTTGGTAGACACCGCGCTGACTGCCGCCGCACATCGTTCGGCAGAAATGGCCGAACAGCTGGGCAAGTAATCTTTTTAGGCCATTGAGGAGCAGACCGATGATCGGACTGAACACCGCTGCAATCTACGTGCTGCAAACCATCGGCAGTATGTATCTGTTGATCATCCTGTTGCGCTTCGTGCTGCAACTGGTCCGCGCGGACTTCTACAACCCGCTGAGCCAATTCGCGGTCAAAGCCACCCAGCCACTGCTCAAACCGCTGCGCCGCATCATCCCAAGCCTGTTCGGCCTGGACATGTCTTCGCTGATCCTGGCGATCATCGTGCAAATGATCCTGATGGCACTGACATTGCTGCTGGCCTACGGCACGACGGGCGATCCGCTGCACCTGCTGCTCTGGGCAATCATCGGCGTGACCGGTCTGTTCCTGAACATCTTCTTCTATGCCCTGATCATCAGCGTGATCCTGTCGTGGGTCGCCCCCGCCAGCCACAACCCTGGCGCACAGCTGGTCAACCAGATCACCGAACCGCTGCTGGCCCCGCTGCGCCGGATCCTGCCAAACCTCGGCGGCCTGGATATCTCGCCGATCCTGGCGTTCATGATCCTCAAGCTGCTGGACATGCTGGTCATCAACAACCTGGCCACCATGACCCAAATGCCGAGCGTACTGCGCTTGCTGATGTAATCAGCTGAGTGTGGGTTACACCTCGTTCCAACAGAGATCGCATTTCTTCTGTGGGAGCGAGGCTTGCCCGCGATAGGGTCAACAAGGTCTCAGATCATTAGCAGATCCTGGAACCAGCGCAGCATTCGACCCTTTCCTCTTAAAACTCCTCACTCCTGACATTCGAAAACTGCGAATTCCGATTCTGCAGCTTGCGCAGCGTCAGCTTGTAAACACTCGACTTGATCCGATCCCCCACCAGCGTCTCCTCCAGCCGAATCCGGCTAGACGCATAAGCACACCCGGTATCGAGCATCTTGTACTTGAGCTGGTAATACCCCACGTCCATACGCCCAAACGTAAAGCGACTGCGCGCCGGAATATACGCGTGCCGAAAATCCCGCTTGCCCGTCGCATCGGAAATCTTCGCGTACACCGCCTGCTCGCCCGCGGTGTTATCCACCGTGATCTCAGACCAGCCACCGTCGCGCGTCATCGGCATACCCGCGATGTAGCCTGCCGCAGACGGCCAAGGCGCACCCATAGGATCAACCAGCGGCGGCACACAGTCCGGCTGCCCAGGCTCGACGATCTTTACGGGAGCGTTAACAGGCACCGCTGCAGCAACCCTGGCCGCTTCAGCAACAGCCTCCGCCTTGGCCTGCGCTTCAGCCAGGATCGCCATATCGTCCACCACCGGCGGTGACGGCGGGATAAACGCCTTGCCCGCGTCCCGGTCATACCCCATCCAGGCACCCGCCCCACAAGCCACCACAAACACCGCCACCCAACGCAAACGACTGCCACGCCGCGCAGGCTTTGCTGGTTTAGCTGATTTAACTTGAGGTTTTACTGAGGGGCGAGCCTGTGCTCTCGCAGCGTTTAGCGGCGCAGCGTGCGGCCCGGCCTGACGACGCTGAGTGGCCGCCTGACGAGCCACCTGCGCATCCCGAACCAGACTGGCGTCGTACGCAGCACGCTTCTCGGGATCGGCCAACACATCATGAGCAGCGTTGACCACCGCCATCAAACCAGACGCATTGGCTGCATGATTACGATCAGGATGCAGCTGCTGCGCCAGCTTGCGGAAGGCGTGCTTGATATCCTCTGGCGAGGCATCCCGAGCGACATTGAGGTCGTCGTAATACGTGCGTGTTTTCGGCATTGAGCTTGCTATCCATTGCGACGCGACATATTACCAATCTTTACATCGCTGCAACCGCCTCACGGCCCAAGCTGAAGCCCAGCGCACAAACCAAAACAAAACCCCGCCCCACCTGACGAACCGCCCTCCAGCTTCACGCCAGAACGCCGATAACGGCTGACTCCCTCAACGCTGACGTGCCATCACAGCGCGGAGCCAACCGCTCAAGAAATTTTTAAACGAAATCAGTGAGCTAAGGTTTACAGCCAAAAAAAACTCTATATACTCAGCGCCCATCACGCCGGTATAGCTCAGTTGGTAGAGCAACTGACTTGTAATCAGTAGGTCCCGGGTTCGACTCCTGGTGCCGGCACCATACGCTACATCGAAAGAGGCTCACCGAAAGGTGGGCCTTTTTTGTGCGCGTGTGTTTTTTTCGGTGTCACTGACACCGCGCTGTCGCGCAGCAAACAGATATCAATGTGGGAGCGGTGCTTGCCCGCGATAAGAGCCACGCGGTTTAAAGGGAATTGCGGTGTTCTTATCGTCGGAATGCCGTCCAGACCAAGCACCGCTAACACAAAAAACCGCATCTATTCAGTGATTTATATTTTGTTTGATAGGAGCTGCCGAAGGCTGCGAAGGCGTCATCCAATACAACGACAAACGCCAGCGATAACTCTCTCTTGTAGGAGCCGAGCTTGCTCGCGATAGCCAGCCCAAGTACCCCGCCCAATCACTTAAACCCGAAGGACGAACCGGCCAACAACAGTCAGTGCAGGAACAGGAGCGCCAATTCATGCCAGGAATTGCAACGATTGGCACACCGATACGGTTGAGTGGTACTACGCCACCTGGAAACTCCATACAATCCCCCGTCATCTCTTCAAAGCGCCAGAAGCCCAGGACTTTCCGGAAGGAATAGGTCATTCCACGGAACATAAGGAGTAGCACCATGAGCACAGCAGATCACCCCCAAAGCACCTCGAAGTACAGCGCCAAGTGGCAGGAACGCTTCAATTTCTTTGAGACATACGGTGCGCCGAACGATCCACGGTTCAATGCCGGTCTCAAATCACTTCCTGGCGTCAGAAAGAAAATGCGGATCAACATCAATATAATTGCGTGCTTCTTTGGTCCGATCTATTTCTTCGTGCTGGGACTGTGGAAAAAGGGCCTTGCACTCCTTGGAATCATGCTCGCGACCAACGCGTTGATTCTTCTGGTATGTACTCTTTTGGAAACCGATGTGCCTTATGCGCTCGGCGGAGGGCTGGCTGCGCCCTACGCCCTGATGTATGGCCTGACCGTAAACTACGCGTACTACCTCAAGGAAGTGAAAGGCGAGCAAGGCTGGAACCCGTTCAAAGGCATACGTCTCCTCTAACGTTCAGGTGTAGCCGTGTGAGTGCCCGTACATCTGGGAGGAATAGCGGTCAGACCCCATTTTTCTTAAGGTTGCGGGTCATTGATACACAGGTTCTTCCATGTCTTACGCTTGATCCTAAGGAGGGGCATAATGTCTCCCTTTTGTAATGGATGCATGGAAGCCATGTTCAGAGCGTTATCCCTCCTGTTACTTTTGGCTGCAACTACAGGCTGCAAGAGCCCGGACCAGCCCGTGGACCAGTTCCCCAATATTGATCCGATGTTCATTGGTTTGCGATGCTCAATGATCGCCGGAGAAAAGCCCTTTGTGCTGGATAATCTTCGTTACATCGAGCGTAGCGCTGATAATGGAGATGCCACCTGCAAAGTAATTCTGGGCAAGATGTATCAGGAAGGTGGGCACGGCGTCGATCAAGATTACAGGCAGGCCCGGAAACTGTTTGTTGAGTCTGCCAAACTTGACCCAAGTAACAACATCCTGCTGGGACGGATGGCCGAGCGCGGTGAAGGTGAGCCGGTAGATTATGCAAAGGCGCGCGAGTTTTACCGTCTTGCAGGCAAGACTGCGGTAGTGCAACTGGGTCGACTAATGGAGGAAGGTAAAGGAGGGCCACAGGATTTGCCGGGTGCCTTCGCGCTTTATCTGGAGTCAGTCGATAGATATAGCGACGATGCCTGGAAGGCGGTGAGTCGCATGCGCAAACAGGGTCAACCGCTTAATCAACTACAGGCTCAGCGCTATCAACAAATCTGGTTGAGCGGCTTCATCACGCGGCAAAACAATCTTCTGGCTGTTCGGAAAGTGTTAGACAAAGTCGATGCGGCGGGCGAAGTCAGGAAACCGACTCTGTCCTATCGCTTCAAGGCCGACGGCGGTGTGCCTCAAGTCACAATGACCAAAAGCTCGGGCGATGCAACGTTAGACACGTCGATCATGGAGGCCATGTCGCGGTTCAATATGGGTGACTCTGGGCCGATAACTGATGATTCCGGCGAGTTGCAAATTATCGCACCGCTTGTATTCACGCCGAAAAATCCGACACCTGAGTTGGAGAAGCGAGAGAAAGGCCTGTAGTTGATTTTGCTGGCTACCCACTGCAGGCCTTTGGCTCGATCAATGCTACACCACGCCCGTAGAAATGAATGATGCCAAGGTTATACTGGGCAACAGGATCACCTTCCTCTGCGCGCGTGAATGCCATCTATAGCCTTGCAAGGATTTTTCCAAACACGGGGCCATCTTCATAGGGGAGGCAATAAAGACAGTGACGCTGTAGTGGCGGCGCCACAAGGTGATGATGAAAGTAACAAGAATAGTTGAAAGGAAGTCGGCAGGCTGGCTGCGCTCATTGATCGCCTTTGGCAAAGCGAGACAGAGATCAACGCCGTGCTAACCGCAGAGCAGTCCTGTGAAATCGTGCTTCGGCGGGTTTGACGACGTCATGAGGAATGGCGGATTTCTGCTACGTCAGTGTTAACGCGCACTTTATCAACGTAATGACAGCGACCCCGGTACGCCGAGACGGGCAGGAGCCAATTACGTTCATTCAGTGCGGTCCAATTTGACATTCAGCCGCTCGACCAGCGAGTGCGCCTCATGATGATCGGCCTATGCAGTTCGATTTCAACAATTCGCCATTAGTCATAATGGCACGATCATCAGCCGTACTGGAATCTTGGGCTGAGACCACAAATGCCTTTGCTTTGCTGAAGTACTGATGGAAAATGCGCGCCTACGAAAAGTCGCTGAGCGCTGCGGTAGCTCATGCAAATTTTCCAATGAATTTCCAGATGACTAACGGGGCCGTACGTGGTTAATCGCGACAACTCATTTGACTTAATTAGACATCTAGCGGCACTGACCGTATTGTTCAGCCATCATCACGCTCTTTCAGGCTTACCGGAACCTATGTTGAAGGGCTATACCTCAATGGGAGCGATTGCGGTATTAATATTCTTCGCCATCTCGGGCCTGCTGATTACGCAAAGTTTTTTTAACACTCCTAGCTTTTACAATTACATGATTAAACGAACAGCGAGGATTTTCCCCGCGTTGATTGCGTGCGCTTTTGTGATGGTTTACATCCTGGGCACAGCCTTCAGCCAGAAAGGTTTTGGCTTTACATTTAGCCTGGAAGCACTTTTGGACTTTCTGAAGGTATCGATGTTTGGCCGTGCAAACATAGGGGATATAACCGACGACTTTATCCTCAAGGATTCATTTAACGGAAGTTTATGGACACTGAAAATTGAGTTCGCCTTTTACATCGCGCTAGCGCTGGCGCTGATGGTGTTACGCAAAGCTGCCGTGCCTCTGATTATGACGTTTATTTTCTGCATAACCACCTACCTTTGCTCTGAGTCAACACACCCTCTGGCGCCAAAGTTTTTAGCGTACTCAACGACAGGTATCGCTTTCTTCGTGGGGTCTTCGCTGTTTTTCTATCGGGAAGCGTTCAGTGGCACGAAGGTAAAAATAGTGATCGCGATGTTATCAGCAGCACTGATACTGGCGTCGCTGAACACCCCGTTAGTGATGATACTTGCGAGTATAGGTGTCAGTCTTCTGGCGTTGTCCGTCGGGACGCTTTACAAAGATCGAATAATCAAATCCCGATTTGATATCTCTTACGGTATGTACCTTTACGCCTACCCTATTCAGCAGCTTATGATTAATAAGACGACATTAAGTTTCTACGCCTCAATGCTGGCAACTGTTGTAGTGGTTACCGCTCTGGCCACCCTGTCGTGGCTACTCATAGAAAAGCCAGCGTTGAATTACGCGCATCGGAAAACGCGTACTCGGCTAAATGCAGAAGCTGGCGCGTAGGCTTGGCTCATGTCAAAACTTTCAGAAACAACCTACGCCTCCAAAACCCGTGATCTGTGGGATGTTTCTGAAAATTAAGGATATGCTCTGCTCCCGCTTTTAGATGCCTTGCCCGCGATGCAGTTAATCACTTTAAGGCTTCGTAAGACAACGTGCATCCCCCGTCGGCTCCGCGCAGTTCAGCGCGTGGGCTTTCCTGAGCATTGGAAGACTAAAGCTAAAGGATGTAGTCCGAGGATAGGTAGGCGTTGCAGCGCTCTCCTCGACTCGCCGCCTACCGCCAGTCAAATCCCCGATACCACCCAACAATCAGAAACAACCTTCAGCCCCAAATCCCTAGCTGTGTAGGACCTTTCTGAAAATTCAGGATATGCTCTGCGTCCGCTTGTAGATGCCTGACGGGGCGACTACCTTCCTGCCTGTCGTTGATTTCAACGATCGGGTTTAGTCGCCCGCCTAATGTCTGGTCGCAGTGCGGTCCACCTTCATTGCCCGTGTCCCACGACACGGATGATGGCGCTATATGGTGGCTGTGCAAGGGGCACCTTCGGGTGCGCCGGGCTGCCCGACTCCCGGTCGACTAACCCGCGCACAGCCGCCACCCTTTGTTTAGTCGCAAAGAGTGAGGGCTCAACTATGTCGGGAGAGTCACCATGATCAGATCCACGCCACATCCCCCTGCTACGCCCATCAAGCAAAATCTCGTCAGTAACAGCAACCTGGGCAACCTCAGCCTGTTCACTGTAAAGCCAGACATCAAGATCGAAGACGCGCTGGTTCTGGCATCGGAATACCTAAGCTGCGCCGCCGCTACGGCGTATGAAACAGCAGACAACAGCACGCTGGAATTTCGTCCGTTGGCGAGATCGGTTGTGCATCAGATCGAGGCGGCTCGAGCGTTGGTTGAGGCTTCGGTGGCGGGGTTGGAGGAGACGCGGAAAGCAAAGTAGCCCAGCGCTCATGAGTTTCTGTGGATGCGCGTGTCTCATCGGCTGATTGGACACGCGTTGCGTCAGTTACGGGTGCGTACGCCCTATTGCGACTGACGTAATCGACCATCAGCTAACACTGGTTGGCAAGCTGATATGTTTTGAGATCCTGGCAATTGTCTCTTGCGGGGCCACGATGTGATTGGCCAGTGGTATGTCCATCCACGTCCCCCAAAGGTTCTCGCTGAGCCTGGAGACACTGTCGGCCTCTCCACCGGGATGCTCAACTTCCTCCCACTCACTTTTAATATCAACGGATGAACCCGGTACCAACCAGTAAAGATAGATGCGCAAAGCGGGTTCAGCATCGGGTAGGTTAGCGGGAGCAGGCTCGCCTTTAGGTGAACGCTGGCCAGGCAATATTGCGGGGTCCGTATGAAGTCGTAACTCAATGAAAACCGGGTCAGTAGTATCGCTGCGAACGTAAAGAAATTGTGAGGCGACCAGCGGGAGATAATCCCAGCCCCATTTTCGTGATGGCTTGGTTGATCCCATGCACGGCCGGTCGAATGCGATGGGTGACCAATACCAGAAGTGAGCGCCGAAGTTCGCGCTGATATCATCCAGCGACGGCAAAATCCGCTGGTAAAAACCGGCCAGAAGACGATGCGAACGCTGCACCTGATTTACGAGGACGGTGGCCTGCTCATGACTTACATCCATTTAATTTGTCCTTTTACTTGCATCGTAAGTGCGAATTTCTGAATCAGTAAAAATGCTATAGCAACCAGACTTTCACCTGATCACCCATCGTCCTAGCGAGGCAAAGCTATCGTCCAGTTCGTAAGGTGAGCCGCACAGCGGCAGCAAATCGCTGAATGGGGCCTTAGGAGGTGCCATCCCGAACAGCTGAAAAGCATCCAGCCAGTCACTGAAAATACGGGCATCACGCCCGTCCATCTGGTGGACGGGTTGATTGATACCCTCCAACAACTGCTCCCATTCACAGCAGAAAACCTGCAGTCGCAGTCGCTCAAATTCATTTTCCAGCGTCTTCTTGGTGCTTCGCCACTCCAGCATGTTGCGACCAAGCGCCAGTAGCACGATGGCCTTGCCGTCATCGTTGCTTTTACGAAGAGCCTCAACTTCTTGGCGCCACTGCTGAATAGATTGTTCGCCGCCGAATGGTGGTTTCACTTCTACCAATAACAGATGTTCATCGAACTCAATGACGACATCAGGCTCGACGTACTTACGGCCAGTAGGCCCGTCCAGCTTTGGCCAAAACTGTACTTCCCGGAGCGGTCCAAATGCTGCCGCCAGCGTGCTCCCAACCAGGAGGCTCCATATGGCGTTACAGGCCTCATCGGAAAGGTACGGCAGTCGCCCGAAAAATACCGAGGTCAGCAAATCCTCACGCTTGCGAAACAGTTCACGCCAGGTAATGGGCAGTCCATCCATTTCTACCTGTGCAGCCTTTCCATGAAGGATAGCGGTCAGCATTTAATTATCCCTTTACAGTTCAGCATTCCAAAATCGCCATTGATCAAGGTATGTAGTTTGGAAATTGGCTGGAGAATTCGAGAGGTATTTGCGCTGAGATACTTTTCCAGAAGGGCCGAAGAAGTAGCGCAGGCACGCTGGAACCTCTCATATGATTATGGACAGAGACATAGTTACTCATTTGACCAATATGAAGCAGCAACTCCAATACCGAAGCCGGGGACTTGATTGGAAAAAAAGCAGCCATTGGCAGATTGAATTTTTCATTAACGTCAAGATTCATTATTTTCACGAGGATTTTTTCAGCTTGCTGGGCGCTGAATCCTTGGACTTTCCAGTAACCTTTGAAAACCGCAAAAACATAAAAATAATCTGAGTAGTAATAGTTGATTTCCATACCTTCACTGAACGGCGCTGTATCATCAAATACTTGAAGCAGGACCCCGCCACCTCCACCCTCGAGGCCACAGAGATGCCCGTGAACCTTCAAGTCAAACTCATTCTGCATGGCCAATTTAGGTTGAAACAAACCTGCCTGTATTTTCCAGCTAGAAGTTTTTGCGTGCGTGCCCTTGGTCTTTAACTGAAGAGGCAAATATGAAAACCTGTGTTCGATATTTATATCGTAACCAGTCTCATCTATTTCCGGCGTATTAAAAAGCACACGGGCACTATAGTTCAGGGCATGGACACGCATGAGGAACTTAAGTCTATCGGTCATCAAACGCTCTCGTTGCGTCATGAATTCTGGCCGCGCTGATACATTAACCATAAGCATCCTTATCCTGTTTAGCCCTTGCAATTGCCTGAAGTCGGGGCGTAGTGTTAATGGAAACGGCGCACAACTTATTGGCGATCAGCCAAACAAACCGCGCTGCCAATGATCTTCCCCCACAATCGCAATTGGCACACCGGCCTCTCGCAACTCAACAGCCCTCATGATCTTGGTTCCGTAGGTACTGTGCCGCCATTGCTCATTGCCAATACTGCCAACTACAAGATAGTGCACCTTCTTGCTGACCCCAGAGCCGATCAGAGCGCCACGCGCTTCAATCAGTGCCTCGCACTCTTTGCGTGGTCCGTAAGCCATGACACCGGTAAACACAAACATCTTGCCTGCCCATTCCAGATCCGGCACAGGGGCATTGAATGGTAGATCGTTGGGCGCGACAAAACCTGATGTTGCTTGCTTGGGAGCATCAAGCGACAGGCCAGCAAAGCTGTGAAGAATACTGAGAAGTTCAAACGACTCATCGGCATCCAGGACTTGATCCTGAAGCATGTGTGAAAGCCGAGAGTAGAGAAGGTTGATCACCGGATCCTCAAGATGAGCGACGTTAGTTCGTAGCCAATTCTGAAGAAACTGCGCCTCGCTGGTGGTGATAACCCCGTCAGCCGTGAGACCCGCGGCCAGCCCCACCAATGCATCGGCAGCGCGCCGGTCAATACGCGCGCGGTGGAAAAACTTACTGTTTTCGAATTCGCTATGTAGATCCATTACTGCCCGCCTCGCTAGCTAATGGCTCCGTGCCATTCCGAGTTGAGACTATCCGACTGGCGTTATGAATGGAAGCCGCTCTCATTATGGGTAATCCAGTCACGGATGTAGGCAAGAACCTGGCTCGCACCCTCTGCGGTGTTGGCTAAGTCTATGGGCCGCTTGCCCTCCAGATATGGATTCGGTTGCTCCATCCATTTGTGCGCAGCAGCTCTATTGCCTCGGATCGGGATTGCAAGTTCTAAAATTTCTTTCATTAAGTGTGGTTGTGCATACCAGGATTCAGGCTTGGTCGTAGGGCGCTTGCCTGGTATCACGCGTGGCAACTGGCAGGCGGCAAGCTCATTGAGAGTGATGTGCCGTCGAGTCCAGTGTGCAAGCTTCACAAGGTCAGTGTTGGGTAGTCGAGTGTGATCTGTCGTAGGAACAACTACACCGATCCTTACGCACGTGTGAGCTCTGATCATGCTGAGCGCTGGTGCGATATCCGTATCGTTCGTGACAATAACGGCGTGATCTATTTGCCCCGTGATAGCGTCATGGTAAGCATGCAACGCAAGGTTAACGTCACTTTGCTTCTCTTCGACCTTCCAGGCAAGGATGTCATGACATTCACGAGGAAGACGAAAGGGATGCTCAGAGTCGACTACCCTTACCTTCATTTTGTTGACGGCATAATACCCCTCGATCAACTCAATTCGGCCAGCATAAAGCTTTCGTAACGCCGTATGGTATCGAGCTTGAGAAGACACAGAATCAGGCGCCCGCGCAACGGACTCAACGATTTTCGCGGTGAATAGCTTGATGGTGTGGAAGGGTAAAAGTGAGGACTGCGCAATTCGGCCCTCATCATCTCTGACCAGTGCTGACGGCAGGATGTGCTTTTCGAAAAGGGGCAGCAGGTCTAGCCATTTATAGGGCGTCCCCTTCAAGCAGCCGTAGTAAAAGTTGTAGCCATCAATATAGATGCGAGTGCGCAGCTGCCCCGGCTCAAGCAGTCCCTGCATATTCCATACTCCAGATACGAAAAAACCGGCTTTCGCCGGCTTTTTCCCCCTCCAACCAGATGGTCGAGCCACGCCGGTCGTGAGGGTTAGTTGTTGCGCGCAGTATCGCGCAGTACTGCACTGCATGCAAATTCGAGCACCTCTGCAAAAACTGCCGGGATGCCTGACCTCAGTGTGTTGCCGTAAGGATACAGAAACGTTCGAAAATAACCGTCATCCTTCTCGACCATAGCTTGTAAGACCGTTCTGAATCTAGTGAGTCAACGGAAAGCAACTCCGTTGCGGACGCTCTGCCGTCCAGTCATCCGCCTACCACTTCGAAAGAAGTAGCCTGCCCTCACGAAATATTCGGAATTATCCGACAGACTCGATCCAGCATCATTGAAACCATATGCCCTTGACTCACAAGGACATTGAAATGCTGATTCAGAATCCGAAACTGCCGATTCCTGGCAAAAACCTTTTGAAGATCGCCGCGCCCTCTTTACTGCTGGTGGCCGCTATCCCCCTTCTGTTCAACACGATGTTCTTCTACAACGAAGCTGGCTTCATGACGCATGTGCGGACGATCTTCGGGGACGAGAAAGTCGTCGACGAGGTCGGTTACGCCACGAAATGGTTTGGTCGGGCAACTACCTGGAAAAAAGCCATCAGCGTCCAGTCTGTACTGGTAGTCGACAAGGACGATAGCAACCCTGAAAACGATGCCTTGGGTGCAACGATTGAAACGTTTCCTATCGTGTTCCTGGGTAACGTCGACGCCAAGGTGGAGTCGGCCGCCAGATTTCGTTTACCCGGTGGAGATTCATTTCTGACCATTGCGCAGGAATACAGAAACCCGGACAACTTTATCCGTAGCGCACTACTGCCAGCGCTCAAGGAAACATTGCAGGCAACGGCATCGTTAATGACCGCAGACGATTACTACGCAGGTGCCAGAAGTGAATTTGCTGCCGAGTTCGAGAACCAACTGAATGACGGTCTCTATCTGATAAAACGTAGGGAGATTCGCTCTCCAAAAGGAGACCTTCCGCAGCAGACCGCAATCCTGCAGGCAGGTACGGATCAGGGTAACTTCGGGCATAACAGCGGCAGCCAGTACATCACTGAAAAGGTCACAGATAGCAAAAACATCCCGATTCGTAAGCAGCAACAATTTCGTCGCTTCGGCGTTGAAGTTGTTGAGGCCCGAATCATGAACATTGATCCTAACCCTCAATACAAGCAGCGCATGCTCAAGGTGCAACAGGCCTTGGCCGAACTGGCCGTTGCGCGACAAAATCGTTTGAAGGAGGAAGAAGAAAAGCGTCTTGTGACAGCACGGGGCGAGAAAGAAGTGGAAGCCAAACGGCAGGAAACACTCCGTGATCAGATTGAGCGAACTACCCAGGCTGAGACTGACAAGCAGCTAACGGTAATCAACGCAGAACGGGAGCGTCGTCGGGCCGAGATTGAAAAGCAGACAGCAGAGTTACTACGCGACAAAGCGACGACCAATGCAGAGGCCACCAAGATCACCGCAAACGCTGAGGCGCATGCTCGTGAGGCAACCCTGAAAGCCGATGGCGCGCTGCAGTCCAAACTGGACGCACTTATCGAGATAAACAAAGCGTGGGCTCAAGCCGCAGCTCAAGCCGCTGTACCAAGCGTCATGATGGGAGGCAGTCAGCAAGGCTCCATGGGGCGGCAGGATGAAATGAGCCAACTCATGGGTGTACTTGCCGGTAAGGCCGCGCGCGATATGGCGTTGGATCTGAAATTGAATAAGTAAGCTGGAGCCAGTGCAAGGAGGCTTATTTCGGCTGGCTTCAGATCAGCAAGCGTAAGCCGGGACCAATATAAGAATTGTTGACTACAAGGACAGCCTTGTCAGCAAGCCTCCTGCACTGAAGCAGAACAACCTGTACACCGACGACTTCCCTTCATGTGACCCGATTGGACTTGGGTCTTCGCAGCTCCGCCGACAAATTTTCTGCTATTTGTAGTCGGCTTCCGTGTTAAGTAATCAGACTGCAGATTGGAACCAGTATGGGGTTGGCGAAATAGACACCGCACGCCAGTTTTCGACTCAATGCTCTGTCAGAACCATCGCTTTCGCGAACAAGTTCGCTCCTACCGGGGAGTTGTTCGCCGTTGGGTTTCAGCGTTTGCTTAACCCATGTCCCAGAAACCACCCATCAATCATCCCCCGCAACACCTCCCCCGAAAAACTCGCGAAGTGGCCGCCATGTACCGTGCGCACCGGCAGTTTGCGTAACCGCTCCAGGCTGGCGGCGTAGTCATTCAGGTCCGAGTGGTAGGCATCTTCGATCAGGGGCCCGTCGTAGATGATGTCGCCGCTGAACAGGGTTTGGGTCTTGGCTTCCCACAGGCTGATGCCGCCGGGCGAGTGGCCTGGGGTGTGGAGGACTTTGAGTACGCGGTCGCCCAGGTCAAGCACGTCGCCTTCGTCGATGAGGCGTGTAGCGGGTGCGGCTTTGACCTGGTATTCGGCGTAGCACAGCGGGCAGTCGGGGTGGGCTTCGAACATGTCGTCGCCGACATAGGCATCGGCCAGGGTCGATGCTCGCGTGGGATCAGCGAGGATGTCGGCTTCGGCTGGGTGCACCAGGCGCTCGGCAAATTCGTGGTGCCCGGCGATGTGGTCGAAGTGGGTGTGGCTGGCCACGGCGAGCAGCGGCCGGTCGGTGAGCCAGGGCAGTTGCTCGCGCAGGCTGACCACGCCAGAGCCGGTGTCGACCAGCACATCACGGTCACGGCCCTGTATGTGCCAAAGGTTGCAGCGGTAATACGGGCGCACCCACGGCTCGTGGATCAGGCTGATGCCATCGGCGCGCTTCTGTACTTCAAACCACTGGTCGCGGGTGACGATTTTCACGGTTCTACGCTCAGGTTGCCCGGTATTGCGCGCTCGGCGCTTGGCGAAGTGGTGCGGTGCGGCCCGTAAACGGCCGCGGGCTCGGGGAACAACTGTAGCAGGCCGAGGTAGAGCACGGCGGCGAGGCCGAGGGTGATCGGCAGGCTTATGTCGATACCGCCCGCCAGCTCACCAAAAGTGCCAACGAACTGCCCCGGCAGGTTGACGAAGGCGAGGCCAATCAGCGCGCTGGGAATCCAGGCGCCGAGGCCGCGCCAGTTCCAGCCGTGATGAAACCAGTAGCGGCCGCCGCGCTCCCCACGGGTGAAGACTTGCAGGTCCGCAGGGTCGTACCAGCCACGGCGTTTTATCAGGCCGATGATCATGATGATGATCCACGGGCTGGTGCAGGTGATGATCAGCACGGCGAAGGTGGACATGCTCTGCACCAGGTTGAAGCTGAAGCGTCCGACAAAAATAAAGATGATCGACAGCACGCCAATCAGCACGGTGGCTTGTGCGCGGCTGAGCAGGCGTGGTGCGAGGCTCGACATGTCGAGGCCGGTGCCATACAGCGAAGTACCACCGGTGGACAGCCCACCGATGATGGCGATCAGGCAAACCGGCAGGAAGAACCAGCCCGGCGAAATCGCCAGCAGGCCGCCGACATAGTTGTTCTGGGCGATGTAGTCCGGCGCTTGCACAGCGACGATGGTGGCGGTGACGAGGCCAAAGAAGAAAGGAATGAAGGTCGCGATCTGCGCGAACATCACGGCGGCCATGATGCGCAGCTTTGGTGTTTCACGGGGGATGTAGCGCGCCCAGTCACCGAGGAAAGCACCGAACGACACCGGGTTGCTCATAGCGACCAGAGCCGAGCCAATGAAGGCTGCCCAGAAGCCCGGTTGCCCATGGCTGACGCTGCCCGCGTAGCTGCCATCGAACGGCCCAGCGAAAGCGAAGATGCCCAGCAGGAACAACAGGCTGGAAGCGGTCACCGCCACTTTGTTCACCGCCAATAGTTGGCGAATGCCGTAGATGCAGACGATCAGAACCAGCAGCGCGAACAAGCCGTAAGCGATGCCGAGACTGAAGTTGTTTTCGGGCAGGTCGAACAGGCGCTTGGCACCACCGATCAGTGCGTCGCCTGAGCTCCACACTGACAGCGAGAAGAAAGCGATGGCGGTCAGCAAGGAAAGGAATGAGCCGACGACACGTCCGTGTACGCCGAAATGCGCCCCGGAAGAAACAGCGTTGTTGGTGCCATTGAGCGGCCCGAACAGGCCCATGGGCGCAAGGATCATCGCCCCCAGCAACACGCCGAGCACGATGGCGTAGACGCTGGCTTCAAAGGACAAACCAAACAGCACCGGAAAGCTACCCAGTACCGCCGTAGAGAACGTATTGCTGCCGCCGAAGATCATGCGGAACAGGTCAAAAGGCGTCGCCGTGCGTTCGCTGTCAGGAATCTGTTCGACGCCGAAACTCTCGATCCGGGTTGGGTGGGATTCGCTCATGTTGCCGCCTCTCAATGCCTGTCACGGTTTTTATCGAAACGCCTGCTCGGGCCGTTTCATTTGTTTTTCCTGTCGGGCTCGCAGGATGTGTGGGCAGTGCAAAATCTACCTTGAACATGGCCAGCCTTCTTATTGGAATACAGGCGTGGCCGCGCTCTGCCCGGACGAACCAAGGGCAGAACGAGTAGAGAGTGTTCAAAGGCGAGGCGGAGTTAAATCTGTGGTAGCAAATATTTAGTTCAGGATTTGCTGAAGTAATGGAGGGAGTCTGTCATTTGTCTTTCCAAGGCTGAGGTTAGTCGAGAAAGCGGCATTCCTGGCGATTGATCTTCAGCGCATGCTCCGGCCTCTTCCCGGCTAAAGCCATTCCCACGGATGGTGCATCAAGGCGCCCCAAACATCATGGTCCAGTACACCCCGGCCTGGCTGTTCGGGTTGGTGGCATACGCCGCGCCGACCTCGGTGAACATCGGGTTCATCAGGTTGGCGCAGTGGCCCGGGCTGGCCAGCCAGCCTTGCATGGCCTTATCGGCCGCCCCTTGACTGCTGGCGATGTTTTCACCGACCTGACGCCCGTTGTAGCCCGCCGCGCGGGCGCGGTCTTTGGCGACATCGCCATTGGGGTCTTGATGGGAGAAGTAACCGCCGCTGGCCATCGACTGGCTGTGCCTCAGCGCGGCGTTTTCCAACGTGGCATTCCATGTCAGAGGCCGCGCAGCGGCGTAGGGTTGGCGACCACACATGCGCGGCTTTGCGCGCGCCGCGTTGACCTGAGCCAATAGCGCTCTGCCCGCCGATTGCTGATCGCCCAGATGACCATCGAGCAACGGCTTGGCCAATACCAGTCGCCACTCCCGACCCGACTGAGTGATGCCGATGTCGGCGTATTGGCTGTCCAGCAAAGCGCCACAGTAGCGACTCTGCAGCATGGCAAACGCGCCTTTGGCATCCTGAGCGCCGACCAACCGAATGCTGCGCACCGCCACGGCCCGATAACCGGAAGCCTTCAAGGTGTTGCGCATGTCGCCCGCAAAACCGATGGGCAGCGCCAGATCCTGCCTCAACTCCAGCGGCGATAACCCACGCACCGCCCGCCCCTCACAACGTGAAGGCTGTGCGCGATAGTCGTTGATAATCGAGACCAGTTGCTGCGTCTCGCCTGCATGAACGTGGCTGGCGAGCAGTGGGATTAAGGCGATGAAGCAGAGCGAGGTGAAGCGAGAAATCAGGCGCATGGGACGGGCTGCTCTGATGATCGAAATCGGGCGCTGATCTGACTGGGGAATTGGGAACAAGTTCGTGAGGGGCGCTGCTCAGCCGTACTCACCGATCTGGCTCTTCGATCAGGTACTGCTCAAGAGCAATATTCTTCTGCCTTAAAAAATCATTCAAAAATTCCGCGTCCACTGCATGCAGAAGCGTAACCACATCACGAATCTTCCAGTGATAGTCCTCGGGATGATCAATGATGCTCACCAGATGAGTTCTCAACGCAGACAGGTACTCCGTCATTCCACGTTCTTTGACCAGCCAGAACATACCGGCTATTTGAAAAGGCTGAGTGTTGGACAGCGCAATTATTTTTGAAACCAGAGGATAGATATCCTTCCTGGCTTGCTCCCCCTTCCCCTCGTCAGACTGAATCGCCCAATACCGGGTTAACGCGGCGAGGTTATGTTTTTGAGTGTTATCAAAACCATGAAGCTGGTGATCAATGAAGCCCCCCTTCAGCTCATCGATAAAAACCGCGAGATGCGGCAACGCATGTTGAAAACCCCAATTGACGAGCAGTTTCGCAGCCTCGTAACGGACATTCTCATCGGCGCTGTTCAATAGCGCGTTGACCTTCTCAATGCGTTCTTTCGGGATGTCCTCCAGATCAAGATCCGTGGCATCCACAGCGTAATCAGCACTGGCTGGCACACCATGCAAGGTCTGATATACCTCGCTGCTCGTGTCTATGCGCCTGGTTGGGGACGTTGCCTTGGCTGGCGCATTATTACCAACCGGTATCTGGTTTACGACGATGGTGGACGCGGCCATGTCGCCGATCCGCTTTTGCGAATCAAAGAATATGAACACCCAATCGATGAATAATAAAAGCAGCTTCATCAGGTTGCGCACGAAAGACTGAAGGTAGCCGCAAGGGACGAGGTTCTGCTCGTCCATCACGACGATTTTCATCACCTTTTTTCCGACACTTTGGCCGTTCCATATGGCATCGGCAAAAAGAAGATATGCGTAGGCCAGCGGCGCCAGAATAACGCCCAAAGCTGGCGAGATAAGCAGAAGCGGTACGGCGCATACAGCAACGATCAAGCTGGCGGCGAGTACGTCGATAGTCTGCGCGAAGAGTCGACGCCAAGGGCTGGCTAAGACATACGTCGTTGCGCCATGGGTGAATTGTCGGGGCTTGTGCATCACCTTTTGCCTTGATCATGATTGCCAGCAAATGACCTGATCTGCTGTATCCGGCCTGTCTGACTCAAGATGCTTTTCATGTACAGCTTTCCCGGATTAATTCCAGACTCAGGAAACATGAATATTCACCTCCATGGGAAATACAGAACAATCCGAGCGGGCAAAATAGAGTTTAGAAACGCGGGATATATCCGTGAGCAGAAAGTATTTCTCGCCGCGCTTTAACCGAGCAAAAAATCCTGGACGTCCACAGTGCTCACTAAGCTATTAGTCACCAAAACACCGATACCCAATTCGGGGTCGAACGTGGCGTCAAATACAAAACCGATGTCGCGCTCGTCACCGTCAAAATTGAACATCACCTTAACGCACCTCAGCACAAGCAAATCCCGAAGACCACCGACTGTTTCGATTTCTGGAGTTTTGACGTTGGCCTCGTCGGGACTGAAACACTCACGATAGCGCTCGATATTTTCGGTGTAGAACGCAAAAAGGGCCTGCTCCACCCTCTGGCAGATCAGCTCTTTATTTGACTCAAACTCTCTGAAGGCTGCCCGTTGGGCCGGTGAGATCGGATCATCAGCGAACGTCTGAACAACCAGTTCTACGTTGAATGCCGCGGCAAAGAATAAAACCTCGCACTGGCCTTTCCAGATTTCGTCACTGCCTAGACAAAGCTCGCCGAAATCGGGATCTGAGATCATGTTCATTTTTGTTCCCTTCCGATATCTGAAAAACCTGACCCTCTTTTATGAGAGACAGCCCTGTGTTCCTGATACCGCGCTGTCGCGCAGCAAACATTGGGCCTGTAGGAGCACACGAGCACCGCGAGGCCGCAGTTTTCCCCTTACATCTTAGCGTTTGCCTGATCAGAGCCTAATAAAATCAAAGACCTGCTTAAATAATTTTTTTATACCTGATGACGCTTCCAGTTGACTAAGAGCCTCGTTAGCAGTCAGTGGCATATCATAAGGCTTAAACCCTCGCAAAATTGCAATACCATACAATGCATGCTCATCATCGTCCGAGTGCTCCCAGTGCGGCACATGACCTATTACTTTATACACTTTGAAAATTTCGTCTTCATATGTCATTAAGTCATATAGATACTCAGGCGCATCGAGCAGTAAAACTGCTTGAGCACACCAAGTATTAAATTCTTCTTTTGTTATGGCGCCACAGAAAAGACAGGTAATCACAAACGCTATCAATTCGTCACTGTAGCAATCCGCCTCGTTTAAATTCGCTTTCATTGCGCCCCTAACATCGCCTGCAAGTTTAGTCCAAGCGCTTTACAATACCATCTGACGACCGTAGGAATAAAACGTCGCCCACAATCGTCAATGCCACCTCTACAACTGCGTCAACACCCACCGAGGCTCAAACAACCTGTTCAAAGCCTAACCCAGTTACGCCGACCGACTCAAAGGATTTTTTTATCGTCTCACTCACAACAATCGCGACTTGAAATTTAGCCACCCTAAATATATCCACACCCGCTATTTTTGATGGATCTAGCGTCAAATGCATAAAACCCCGGTACTGCCCTGCCTTGTCTGGTCTTATCGGATCATTAACTTCAAACTTTCTAAACTCCGATTTGGTTTCGTCTACACAATCTACCAGTTTCGAAACCACGGCAATGTAAAAATCTTTGCTGCTTATCGGAGACATTATTGATACCGAGATGAATTCCAATCCAGGCAAACCAATCAGAATATTCTTCACCTTATCGCTAACTATGGGAACTCCATACACTTCGGAAAAAGTAAAGTCTAGCTCCACACCATAGTGACATAGCTCGATCTCCTTGGGTCCCGCGATACCACCCTGGCTAACGAGCATCCAGTTATCAACATCCAAGACGTCTCCAAGCAGCCATCTACCTGTGTACTGAACGTCATCTGTTAGGCGATAGTAGTTCATGCATTACTCTTTCCGTACCTAGAAAATCGTGGTCTGACCCGTTTTCCCTCTTTGCCCAAAGGGTCGACCCTTACGGCAAGAAATCGGGACGTGACACCTTCGGCATATCGTCGTAAGCCTTTAAGACAGTTTGCAAGGGGGTCAGTGTTTGATCGTAATGCCAGTGAACGATTTTCAACCACGTAGCGGCACGAATATATTGCCCGCCTCCTAACCACGTTTCTTGTAGGTTCGCTTGAAGCATTTTCCTGCCAGCCTTCAGCAAATCATCTTCATCAAACTGCTGAGTGGCTGTCCGGTGAAGACATAACGCATAGCCGAAGTCTCTGGGTTTCAACGCTTTTGATAGCGAGACCTCTGTCTTACCCGTCCAACGCTGATACATCTCGATGCCCGCCTCAAAGCCTTCGTCATGCTCCCCGCCTTGGTAGGCAAAAGCCATATAGTCGTCCAAACCACTTTTGACGATCTCGTGCGCGGACCATGGCCGAGGCTCATAACGCCAGCGCGCTTTCTCATACACACGTGCCAGGTCCCACTCGCCTTCAGAATCCCAGCCCGTGTCCATCCACTCACCCAAAGCTTTAGCCCAATCTAACGTTGCCCTGTGAGCATTGATGTCTGGCCCAAACTCCTCGTCGATTACTATGGCCTTGTCTATCCATTGCAGAGAGCGGGGAAGTACGGGGGCAATCTCGCCGTGGAGCCCTACAAGCCATGCTGAAATCACATCGGACAAATCAGAACTGGCAACATTCCCCATTGGCCGCCGTGGATCATACTGCGCCTCTAATTGCCACTTAAGCATTCCCTCACTGAAACCATTAAATCGGGTTTTGATGGGGTCAAAGAGCATCATTTATCCTAAAAATATTAAAGGATTGGATTCAAACTGTTATTAAAAAATAAAAACTCAAATAAAGATTGTGGCATGATCCGTTTTTGCTTTGACATTCATCTCCTAATACAAAAAGCAAACTAGTCCGCGCCAAAATGGAACTCCAAAACAAAGTGTTAGCTTAAAAGTCGATATAGAAACGAAGAAAAATTATCACAAACCTTCCGAAGGCTCATATCAGAAGAATCAACCTCCACGACGGCCCAACCATCACACCTATCAAAACCGACAGTGTGTCCCTGCATGTCGTCTCCGAAAAAAATGATATTTTTAAATAGTTCAGCTGTCTCTGCGTCAAAAATATCGCAGGGATCAAGAAAACCCTCGTAAAGCATGAAACCTACAGCTTTTATTTCGCCGACACCATAATCTTTCGTAAAATGTATATAGTCCCTTGGTACGTCATGATTAAGTTCAAGAAAGGCTTTTAAACTCTGTGTTCCCGCCACACAAAGACCATCAAGAAAGTGCTCGTTTTTCTTTTGCTTTAAAAATAATTCAAAGTTTTTCATAGCTTCTACTTATTGGTTATTTTAGAAATTTCGATATCTTATTCGCTTTATACGTCTTGGGGCTGGTCGCGATTTCAGAGATAGCTAATCTTATTATCAAGCTACAAATTTGATTCAGCGTTATTTTATCGGAAACTCCTCCAGTTCAACGACAACGAGTTGCGACTCTTCCAAGACTGCAAAATCATCAGAATTATCATGAAGCCCGTGCGACACGACAAAGCTTTTTCCTCTGGAAAAAGTAAAACGCAAGCCTACTTCACTAGGCAGTTGGTGTTCCTTCGCAGTCATGTGTGTGCGCTTAAGTATTGTCACGCCTATTAAGCGACAACCCACAATTTGCGCCCAAAAGACAGTAGAAAATTTTCCAGACTCGGGGATAGGAAACAGTTCGTCGTCGCCCTCCAATAAGGTGTTAACTTGACTCTCGCCCCTTGCAGCCTCATCCCAAATTATAATGCTGTTCAGAGAGGGGTCACTCGAAAGGCCGACAATTTCACCGTCCTCAAAATAGATGGCTAACGGTCCTGCCGTCAGTGAAAAAGCCATCTGATCCTCAACACCACATTGAGCAGCAACCTCAACCGCTGGCCACCAACTATACCTAACCAGTTTAATTACCTGTTTACCCGTGAGCCATCGAAGAAAGCCACTTGCTTCAGACGGTACCATCGAATTCATATTTTTCAGCGCCGATTAAAAGAGAATTGGGGCCTGACTTTATTAAGCCGATAAAAATTCTATGCCTGCTTACTTGGGCTCACCACCATTGACTCTCTCACACGAGAAATCGTGGCCTGACCCCGTTTTTTCTCCATATCATTTTTTCAATTGAATGAAATTATTCTTTTCTCTAAGAAATCGATAAAATCTTGCGCATACAAACTAGAAGTTTGATTAGAAAGATCAAGCCTATAAACAGGATACTCCCCATCGTTGGGACCATCGTCCGTGGCAAAATAAAATGATTCCCCTGCACCCGCCGGCTCACAGATAAATAGCCTCTCCCTCCCACATAACCCATTTCGACCGTTAACGATTGACATATAAACGATATCACCACCACCTACACTATCAAAATCCATTTCGTAAATACTATAAATCTCCTCCCCAGATATTTCCCCGCCAGAATAACACTTCAACCACCATTTATAGCTATCAGGCAATCTCAACCCGAGGCGAGTTTCAGCTTTATCAATCCACTCATCAGCAATACCGTCTCCATAATCAGCAAACTCAACGAAATCCGACTCTTTAACAAGATCAATTATTCTTGAATAATCCACACCTAATTACTCCCCGTCCGAGCCCGCAGCTTCCAATAATTCGACTAATAAGAGTTGACTCTTTAGCCTGTTTCGTAAGAATATCGTGGTCTGACCCCGTTTTTTTCAGGCCCCTTGGCACCTGTAAAACTCTCATCATTAGCAGCTAACGTACCGTCACCTACTACTTTTTTTCTCCAGACGGCAAACCGCTCTCAGTTCCCTTTGCACCAAATTATTTATCTTTATAGCGAATATCCTCTTGCATAAGCCGTAAAACCTCAGACCAATTCCATAGTATCCCTGGAATGTGATTCTCAGGCACCATCTTTCCGCGCTCACTTTCAGGAAAAATCTTCATTGCCGATTCGCAATGGCTATAGAACAAATTGAAGCAATCGCCTGCAATATTATCTAGAACGATGAAGCTCTGCGCTTGCTCATCTAGAGCCTCGTATATCTTTCTCATACAGCTATATTGATCATGAGTAAAGAGTGCTCTTGTACCTTCGACAATACAATCAAACACCCCCCCTGAAGTCCCCCAGCCTGAAGACTCATTTATTGATATATACATACCCATAGAAATCACCGCAAAATTAATATTTTTTTTATTTTGTTGCTCTTGTGGCAGCAACTTAATCCAGCTGTTGACCATCACTTGGTTACCGGGCGTAAGATTTCTATAGTCGATAGGAACTATATCAGCTTTATTTAAGTGATCGATGAGCTGCCTTTGATTTTGCGATGCATTATTTGAAAAAAATTTATTAATTTGCGAGGATCGACTTGAGTCAGTTCACATAAAGTCAACCGTTTTCCCAGAATATGGCCCATCGGTAAATACAAAGTCAGGATTTTTTTGTCCTAAGGTAGGCTTTACCCGTTCCAACGTACTTCCAAACGTATTTTCTAGCTGAACGGCTGCTTGGCCCTAACATAATTTACCGGACAGGGGGCAGACACCCGAAGTCTCCGCCAACTATAAAATTTGCGTTATCCCAAGCCAGCGTCGCTTTTGCACCTGTTCAACCCTTCAATGCTGGCAAAGACAGGACTTCATCGTACTGTGGCCAGTCTTCCCTTGCGCGTTTGAGCACACCTTGCATCAACTCGTCCAACTCAGGCACGGGCTGCTCGGGCGGCAATTGGTCATAGGGCGCGGCCATCAGCGGATGATCAATCTGCTGCGGGTTGGCTAAACCTTCCCACTGGCGCAGGCGCAGGATATAGAGAATTTCCACCGGCACGCGCTCCAAGTGCCAGTCCTGATTGAAGTCGTAAGAATTCTTCTGGCTTTCTTTGCCGGTTTGCCAAGTGTGGCGGTCACACGCGGCCAACAGACAGGGCATCAGGTCGTCGGGGCTGGGAGTGCGCCACTTGATCAACAAGGCTTCGTAGATGGGTTCGTCGTAAGCATAAGCAGGCCATTGATGCGAGACATCGCCCACCCAATCGGCAAACACACGCAGCATAAAGGCTTGGGCGCGGCGGTGCTCCTCTTCATACTCGATGACCAGTTGATGACCACGGTTGAGCGCCGCATGGGTGAGATAGCCCTGATGGATGACGGCATCCTTCCAGCCCAGGATCGCCATGGCGGCCATCATATTGGTGGCGGTTTGGATGCTGTAGTTTTGGCGGCGTCGATCATTGCCTGCCGCTTTGGCAATAATGTCGAACTGGCCCGCCCAGAAGAACAACTGCCAAATTCCTACTTGGTAATAACGCAGCCAATGGGCCAATTCCAGAAGCCATTGCGGATTATCTGGTGCGGCCGCCAATACCTTGTGGGCTCGTGTGACGGCCATCCATTCGGAGCTGCTACGCGTAACGTTGTCACTATTCGGTACAGGCATTGATGGCTTCGCAAATGCATCGCCGCGCTCAACATATTCACGGATGCCGTTCAACTCGTATTCATCTGAGACGTGTGGCCCCTTGGCTATGCGCCCCAGCACACTTTTGTAGGAGGGCCATTTCGGGTTTACGTCCGAGCGCTCGCACTGAATTACTTCCTGGTCCATGGTTCCACCTTAACTTCTGCTACACCTGTTTTACTGGGGGCGGGAACACCGACTTTGACTGTTACACCTTGAACCTTGGCTTTTCCTGAATCCAACGCCGCTTGCAAAGCATCGCGTAAAGCAGGATCAAAGTCGGCAATTGATTTATTACCCAGCCCCCCTCCAACCGCGTCCTCGGGTCCCCATGCGGCGTACCGGCCTTACTCACGCCATCCACCGAAGACTTCGCATCCATCACCACAACGGTAATCGTATCGCCATTGATCGCCACCGCTGAGCCATCACAGCCATGGTTACTACCGTTGCAATGGCTTGAAATTGAGGCCGGTTTTTCCGTTAAGGGTCTGAAGGGCCAGTTGCTCGCCCAACACTCCATCATTTACAAGCGAACCGGTCTTCCAATTGGGAGGTGCGACAACGGGATACTTTCACATGTCTGCCCAAACAGGTCTTCAACCCGACTGACCTTGGGAGGGTTGATTGCATCAGGAATAACCAGCCCTGGTGCTTTTTCCCTTTTCAACCCTTCAATGCTGGCAAAGACAGCACTTCATCGTACTGTGGCCAGTCTTCCCTTGCGCGTTTGAGCACACCTTGCATTAACTCGTCGAACTCAGGCACGGGCTGCTCGGGCGGCAATTGGTCAAAGGGCGCGGCCATCAGCGGATGATCAATCTGCTGAGGATTGGGCAAGCCTTCCCATTGGCGTAGACGCAGTATGTAGAGGATTTCCAACGGCACGCGCTCCGTGTGGCAATCCTGATCGAAATCGTAAGAGTTCTTTTGGCTGTCTCTGCCGGTTTGCCAGGTGTGGCGGTCACATGCGGCCAGCAGGCAGGGCAACAAGTCGTCGGGGTTGGCGGTGCGCCAGTTGGCCAGTAGAGCTTCGTAGACAGGTTCATCATATGCATAGGCTGGCCACAGGTGCGATACAACCCCCACCCAATCGGCAAACACGCGAAGCATAAAAGCCTGGGCGCGGCGGTGCTGCTCTTCGTACTGGATCACCAACTGATGTTCGCGATTAAGCGCCGCATGAGTGAGATAGCCCTGATGGATGACGGCATCCTTCCAACCCAGGATCGCCATCGCGGCCATCATGTTGGCACCGGTTTGGATGCTGTAGTTTTGTTGGCGTCTGTCATTACCTAAGGCTTTAGCCAAAACGTCAAACTGCCCCGCCCAAAAGAATAATTGCCAAACACCTACCTGGTAGTAGCGCATCCAGCGAGCCAATTCTTGCAACCATTGCGGGTTGTCTGGGGCAGTGGCAAGTACTTTATAAAGTCTTACCCGCGCCATTTCTTCTGAGATGCTATCTGTCGCATTATTTTTATTTGGAACCATCATCGGAGCAGTGGGCGTTGCATCCTCCCTGGTGATGTATTCGCGTATCGCGTTGACATAAAACGCGTCCTCAACATGCGGCCCTCTAGCGACGCGAGCACATACGCTCTTGTAGGAGGGCCACCTTGGGTTCACACCCAAGCGTTCACATTGATTTATTTTTTGGGCCATGGTTCCACCTTGATTTCTGCTTGACCTGTTTTACCGGGTGCTGGCAAACCAATTTTAACGGTAACGCCTTGGACTTTGACTACACCGTTTTGCAGTGCGGATCCCAGGGCTTCAGCCAACTCAGGATCGGATTGGGTTTATCTAACCACTTCTCAATCTCGCCGCGGGCTTCCCAACGCCTCAATCACGCCCTTCACAGAAGACTTGCATCCATCACCACCACTGTGAGCGTATCGTCTATATACGGAGATCCGAGCCAAATACTCCGTCAATAAAAAGCCAAAACCACTCAACGCTCAATAAAAATACTGAATAAGTCAGCTGCCTCCAACTGCATCAGTTTTGCATGACCTCTGGCTTTTAAAGCAACATTCTTCCAGGCACATCAGTTCCATTTGAAATCCGGCTCAATGATACATTCAAGTCCAGCAAAACTAAGAATGTTTCGTATGCGCAAAACCTCCACCGCCTGTCCATTAAACACTGTAAAACGACCTTTCTGAAGCGTTTTTCTGGACATTATAAAATTATAGCCTGTCACTTCAGACACAGCCCTTACATGAGCCTCATCGTGATAGTTACCACTGCAACTGACTTCATACGTTGCCTCATCAAGCCTAATACCCGAGAGGTTTGTTGTCACTATAGACCAGCCACAATCAGCGCACCTGAATCCTTGAGCGCTACCCTCTTTGAAGGTTTTCAACTCACTTCCACATCGCTCACAGTTCATAAAAGTTTTTCATTCTGACTTAATAGTCTTAAATTCCTTAAACACTCCCTGCCTTGAACAATCAGGAGTGGAGAGTCGGGGTTGAAGAATCGGGGGCAGACCACCATTAAATACATCACGACCGGTGATCAGGACGCCATTGGGAGCCCGGCGGTTGTTGGCATAGGGGCGTATTCAGAGCTAGCGATAACTATTAAAAAAACTGAAGCCACCTGATTAGTATCCGCACCTGTTACGCGCATGGCACTCGACGCTGCGGGAGAACAGCGGATGATCGCAAAAATAAATGCCGAATTATTAAAGAGCTTGTTATCTCGCCGTAATCTGTTCCCGGCGCAATGCGACTTCAATGCTTTTTATTGTGGTCTGACCCCAGTTCCCTTTGCCTTTTACTCTAGACAGATGTGGTGACAGGCTCCAATGAAACCGCCATTTCTAACGGAACTTCCAAATAGTTTATGCCGCCGTCCGGTGCAGGCTGTTTTTTTAATTCATCTAGAGCAAAAACAATCTGCACTCGGCATCCAACTCGGAAGAGTGAAATATCCGTCTTATCGTTGACATGAATACCTTCAGCACGAACTGAGCCATCATCCAAAAGTAAATCGATACCATTGTTTTCGTTGCCGCCGTCCTGGCCTGCGACATACGCACGCTGAACGATACCAGAAACGAACAATAACGGCATTTTTCGCTGCTGGATATTTACCCACCACTCTGGCGACCCATATAGCCCATATGTGCCTTTAAGTCCTAGTGCGGGTTTAGATTGATTGACTGTAAGCGCTTGTGCCGCTGCAACCCGCTCCGGGTCAGCCTTTAGCTTTTCGGAGTGCTTATATACCAACTTCAGCGGCCCGCTCGCCTTTTCTAAGCACAACAACATCAATGACCTCCTTTAGGGATCCACGCAAAGTCCACAATGTTCTGATTGAGGATATCGATAGCCTTGCCTTGCCCAAGCTGCGTCGTCATCTGTCCGCCCTCAACTTTGAAGCGCGCATTTGTTTGCATCCAACTTCCTGTCTGAGTTGACATATTGGGGGAGAATCGGGGTCAGACCACCATTAAATACATCACGGCCGGTGATCAGGACGCCATTGAGGGCCAGGCGGTTGTTGGCACAGGGACGTATTTAAAGCTAACGATAACTAGTAAAAAAGCTGAAGCCACCTGCTTAGTATCCGCACCTGTTACGAACATGGCACTCGACGCTACGGGAGAATATCGAATAATCACAGAAATAAATGCCGAATTATTAAAGAGCTTGCTATCTAACCGTAATCTGACCGGCGCAATGCGACTTCAATTCTTTTTATCGTGGTCTGACCCCGTCTCTCCCTCTCTTCCGAGTCAAACCAATCTCATCCCTCACTATTCACTTCAAACTTTTAAGAAAATCGGGATCAATCCAAACAGACTCAACTTGCCCTTCTTTAAGCTCTATACTATCGGGATCAAACGGTACCAACCCGTCTAAAAACTTTTGAATATCGCTTGCCAAAAAAGTCATTTCTGCCGGTTTTTCGTGATCCCAAAAGAAAACACCCTGCCCTTGATTGAGATCAATCACAACATAATTACCACCTTCCGCGATAGCAACCGGAAAAGCTTTGCTTCCGATACAATCCAAAAACTTACGCTCATCTAAGACTTGAGCTAGACAAATCAGTTTATTAACACCTGACTCATTACCGTCACTGACCGAAAAAGTATTCGTTTCAGGCTTCGAACCGTTGAATTCTAGAAAAAAATCAACCACTTGATCCGGTAGTAAACAACCAAAAGCTCGCGAGAAATCGCATATCTCTTTTTTGTTGATCGCTTTTACATTAGAAAATCTTATGCGTATCACTAGCCCGCCCTAAATCATTGATTAGCATTATCGCAAGCCCACCGGCACGGACCCCAGGCTCTATCGGATAAGGTGGTTCGGTAAGCGCTATAAGCCTCTCCCATATGT
The DNA here is from genome assembly GCF_900187575.1 of Pseudomonas sp. Irchel 3A5. Taxonomy (NCBI): domain Bacteria; kingdom Pseudomonadati; phylum Pseudomonadota; class Gammaproteobacteria; order Pseudomonadales; family Pseudomonadaceae; genus Pseudomonas; species Pseudomonas sp. Irchel 3A5. The sequence continues at coordinate 563,456 of NZ_FYDU01000001.1, forward strand.
CAGCGCCGTCCAGTTTCGTATTTAAGCAAAACTTGCTCCTCACGCGACTGCAAATAATTGGTCATGCGCTACGCCTCGGCTCCATCAAAACGCTAAGCGCAAGAAAATTCTCTGAAGACCATTCCATTAATGGGTTCATCGCCTCAATCTCGAGCATCAATGCTTCGCGTGTTGCATTATCGTGGCCACTAAACCATGCCCTGAAAGTAGTTTGCCCAGCATGTTTAACTACTCGTTGGAGTACAAAGTCAACATCCGTTTCCACTTCGTCGCCTAGAGCGATGTCTTGAGCAAAGAATGTGATGCAGCACAGGATAAATCTGTGAGCAGCTGTTTTTTGACCCCATAATTGCTCCCATTCGTTACGTCCATCCGTAACTCCAAGATGAGCAACAAATATGAAATTGGCACGATCACGCCAAACAGGCGTCTGGTGAACAGCTTCATATTCTCCGGTCTGATACTTCATTTGTATCCTCTACTCATTTACCAGTGTGAAGGGGGCAATTCACCACAATACCCTAGCGGGGGATTGACAGAGAAGAGAATAGGAAGCAGACCATTATTAAGCCGATGAAAATTTATGCCTGCTTATTTAGGTTCACACGGATGACTCTCTCACGCGAAAGACTGTGGTCTGACCCCGTTTTTTTAGTCCTCCTTTGAAAACTCTTTTAAATACGCCTCCTTAAAATCACCAAGCAGAACCAACGCACTGCAGACATCCTTAACTTGGCATCCACTTTTATTTATGCAATCAATTACATAATTATCACCAGCCTTTATTGCTCGCATAGCCTCATCTAGCGTAAAAACGCATGCTCGATGATACTCTTCATCACTTACACCAACAGAAGCCATAATTTCCGCTGCTTCTTCAATAGTTTGCTGATTTACAGTCGCCGCAAATAAATCATTGAGATTTTCTTTCCAGTTAAAAACACTCACATACACCTCCACTACAATGGATGCGCGGTATGGATCAAGTAACCGCCCTTACCGTCTGGCATTAAAACCAAATTAACTTTGGGCATGGAATTTTTAATTTCAACAACTGGCCTACCGTTCGTCAAAACCTCAAAGCCGCGCCCTAAACTCCCCAATTCTGGATCGGCTTCAAAGGCTTTGTGGAGAATCGGGGTCAGACCGCTATTAAATACATCACGACCGGTGATCAGGGCGCCATGGGGGGCTAGGCGGTTGTTGGCATAGGGGCGTATTCAGAACTAGTGATAACTATTAAAAAACTGAAGCCACCTGATTAGTATCCGCACCTGTAACGCGCATGGAACTCGACGCTGCGGGAGAACAGCGGATGATCGCAAAAATAAATGCCGAATTATTAAAGAGCTTGTTATCTCGCCGTAATCTGTTCCCGGCGCAATGCGACTTCAATGCTTTTTATCGTGGTCTGACCCAAATTTACTCATACGTCGTTACGCCATGACTAAACTGCCGGAGCTTAATGATGGCTAGACCGGGCCCTTGCCATTCTCAGTGCTGACAGGTACACGCGTATTGGGCTGAGTCACGTCATAAACATGCTGTTCGCAGGCCTTCCCGACAATCACAAATTCAACCAGATAGGTTTTCTGCTTTTCAGGTTTGAACATCGAACGCATGGGGCCGCAGTCGTACACAACAGAGTCTGGGAAAAGCCCGTTCTCCTGGATGACTCTGGACTCACCAATCACCTCTATGGATTGACCGGGATCTGCCTGTACTTCGAGTTGAGGGAAGCGTTTTACTGCGGCGCTGTTGGCCACCTCGCTCATCTTGGCAATCCAGCCAAAAACCTTGCCACGACCGGAATCGACCACACGCCCCAGAACCTCTGGGCGCTGATCAGGGTCAGCAGAACGGCGCACCGAGAATAGAACCGGATAAGTGAAGCCGGTGGACCTCATGATGACTTTGGCGTGCTCAGCATCCGCGACCACCTGTTTTTGCTGCAGCTGAACGCCGTCTTTGAGCAGCGTTGGTGCGGAGCTTCTGACATTGGATTGGCATCCTGCCAAGGCCGCAACCAACATTAGGAGTGTCACTTTTTTCACTGCTGCCTCTCCGTCAAATACAAAAAATATTTAAATGTACTGAACCAAGGGTGTGGCGATTACGAAACAATCGTGGTCTGACCCCGTTTTTTTTCGCTACACCTTTCAGTAACAGCATTCGGGCTGTATGGATCATCAACGATAGTTGGCTTACCGCCACTGAATCCACTAGAACCGCCACCTTTTGCACCATTTTACAGCAGAAGAATATCGGACTGACCCTATTGCCTACCTCTCTTCTAAAAGTGCTGAAACAACCCTTACACAAAAGAGTTTCATTTCGAACTCATCTATAAGATGCTCGCCGCCTCCAGGCCGATAAAGCGAGAGCTTTTCCTGCAGCTCATCAAAGAGGTTTTCAAACTTACCAAAACCTTCATTTCCTTCAATTTCATCCAGAAGAGTTTCCGTATCTTTTGCCCATTGAACCGAAATATTAGAACCACTCACAAATCTATCCAGATGCTCAATCAAATTATTTATCGTCATTTTTTCTTTACCGGATTAACAACCGTGATAATACGACCCCCATCCACAGCAATTTGAGCTTTAGGATATTTAGAGTTCATGAGCGTAACTGAGGTACCACGATCATCTATTTTTATTTTTTTAATTTTATCTGCGGTATCAATAAAATCCTCTACTTCCAGAATGGTCATCGACTCTCTGCCTTTAGGCGGATTTACCATACGATCCGCAGCATGAAAGTTAATTTGCTTACCACCAGGTGTCATAGCGGTACCAAGCAACTGCTTAGTAGCGAATTCCCCATCAAAAAGAACAGGCAAATTATTCTTACTAGTTCCGACTACTTCTTTTGCACCACCCGCAACATCATCTACCGCACTGCCCGCACCTTTCCCCTCGACCTTCAGCAGGCTGTACTCGCCCGACGCGAGCTTGCCACCCAACCTCCCGAGCGCGATCCCCGCTGCGACTTTAGCAGCCGTAGTCCCGTAGTCAATCATCGGACTGACGTCGCCGGGATAGGTATTGATATCCATCGACGCCAGGACAGTGGCACCCTGCGTGCCCTTATAAGGCGCGAAGACCTGTCGGGTTGCCTCCAGGCTTTCCATGGCTGAATAAGTACCACCCGCCAGGGAAAGTGCCGGGACTGTGCAACCGATGACAGTAATACAGGCAGGCGCTGTTATTACGGCGCCTGCATAACCACCCACAGCTGCAGCCGCACCAGCGATGGCAGCACCGGCATTGCCACTACGCCTGATAGACTCGTCATTCTTCAGCAGTGCGTCGTTAGACTTATCCCACGTCGAGTATTCGCCGAACACTCCTGTGGCTTTCAGTTGATTCAATTCAGCCGTATAGCCAGCGCCATCGGTTTCCATTTTCAGAAGTTTGTCGTATCCATCCCCCCCAACTGGAACAGAGGCACTGCATTTCACCAACGCACAGGCTGCGGCGTCCAGGCGATCAGCGTTTGCAGGGTTTTCCTCACGGAGCTTCGTGAGCACAGCACTTTCGTTGTTGTGCAGTTGGCGGTTGTACTGGTCCGCGATCTGCGCAACTCTCGAGGCGGTATTAACATCACCACCGGCTAGGCCCGCAGCGGTCAAGCCGACAATTTGTGACGCGCCTTCTCGAAATTCAGGATGTGACTGAAAAGTCTCATTCAAGACCTTGGCCATCGCCTGACTTGCACCCGCAGCAACCGCACCTGTAGTGAAGTCACCGCCAGTGGCCGAGGACATGGCGCCGCCCATAAAGGCATGCATCGCCGTGCGCGCTGCACCACCTTCTTCCCAGAGCGCTTTACCTACAGCGTCATTGGCTTTCGCGGCGGCCAGATATTCATTCTGGGCGTAGGTGCCGACATAGTTAAAACCGATTGCCCCGGCGACATTGCCCGCCTGATAGACAAGGTCATCAAGAACGTTGTCTCCCAAGCTACCGCCGTTAATGGCTGTCTTGATGGTTCCGGAAGCGACGCCTTGTACGCCTGCGTGGAGGGCGAAACCTCCCACTTCTTCAATTGAGGATAAATCAAACCCCTTGGTGAGGCTGTTGTAGGGCTTGGTCGTACCGCCAAAGTTAGGATCGATTACACCCGCGGTAAAACCAGCGGTAGCGCCGGTGATAGCAAGCCCCTTCAGGTTGTCGCTGCTAAACGTATCTTTGAAAACGCCACCGAGATTGCCTTTGTTGTTGATCGTGCTGACAACCGTTTGGGAAGTCAGCGACGTCAAAGTCGCCACCGTTGCGGCTTGGGCAGCGCTACCTATCGTCAGTGCGGTGGTAGCAGATATACCTGCTGATGCAGCAGCGCCGCTGGCAGCTGAACCTGCCGCAAAACCCGCTGAAGCGAACGTACCAGCGCCAGCCGTCACCGCAGTCACGATGATAACGATCGCCAGCATTGCGCCCTGGCCCAAACTGGAGTTGCTGTACTTGAAGGAGTCGTGGACCTCCTTAATTTGCCTCCAGTCCACATCACCGCGTTTTTCGGCGTCTTTGAGCCACGCCAGTTGCGGGTCGGCTTTGACCATTGCATCAATGGTCTGGGTTACCGTTTGCCGATCAACTTGCTTTACATCGATCTTCAAGCCATCAACGGCTTTGATAGCCAACGTACCTTGGGCAATCAACTGGCTCTGACGCAGGGTTTCGTCGGTATGGCCTTTGCCCTTCATGGAGTTCCAGACGAGACTGCTGCTGCTCTTCTCGTGACTCTCCTGATGCAGATCTTTCACACCCTCAAAGGTGATCGCTCCACCGCTCTCCAGCGTCAGGTCCTTGCCGCTGTTGAGCTTGGCAACCTGATAAAGCTGATCGCCTCCACTGGCTAGCAGGAGATTGCCGCCTGTGGTTATTTCGGTGCCGACGTAGTTGACCTTGGTGACTTCGTCACGCTGGGTTTTCTTCGACCCGAAGCTGCCCTTCTTTTTCATGTCGTACAGCGAATAGTCGCTGTCTTGGGCGGCCTGCAGGTTCAGGGAGTTGCCAGCGTAAACATATGCCTGGTTACCGGCCGTGATCTTGCTCGAAACTAGCGCCATGTCCTGCCCGGCACGCAGCGCTACGTCGCCACCCGCCTTAAGCACACTCGACACCTGGCTCACATGATCTTCCTGAGCCTTAACCTTTTTGCTCTTGCTGTACGAATGCTGCTCATCCGCCGCGGAGGCGATGTTGAGGTTTTCGGCGGCGTCCAGGGTCAGGTTGCGCTTGGCGCTGATCTGGCTGGCGACGGCGCTGATGTTGCGCGCGGCGACGACCTGGAAGTCGCGACCGGCTTCTACCACAGAGCCGTATTGGGTGATGTTCTGGCGGGTCGAACGCGTGCCGACGGCGCCGCTGTTTTCTTGTTGGGCGGAGACGATGTTGACGTCGCGTCCGGCCTGAATGGTCGTGTCGCCGCCACTCTTGATCGCGCTGCCGATGCTGTTGACGTCGCGTTTGGCTTGCATCGTCAGGGTGTCGGCGGCTTCGATGCGTGCAGCGTTGTTGACGAACTGGGTGCGCTCGGAACGGTAGCCGCTGTCGCTTTGGTGCGTGGTGACGCTGCGCTCGTTGAGCAGGTCGCCATTGACGGCGACGAGGTCGACGTTGCGCCCGGCGATCACACCGCCTGCGGTGTTGGTCAGGTTGTTGTTGGCGCGCATTTGCAGCAGGTTGCCCGCTTCGACCAGGCCTGAGTTGGTCAGGTTGCCGCCAGCGCTGACGCCAAGGTTGTTGGTGGCGCGCAGGGTGCCGCTGTTGTTGAGGTCACGACCGCTGAACAGGGAGACGTCGTTGCCAGTGATCAGTGCACCGTTAGGAGCGAGTCGGTTGTTAGCCTGGGCCATGTACAGGACAGGTACGAGTACTTTTTGACCCGAGACTTCGTGCTGTTCCATCCACACGATGTCGTGGGTCAGCGCTGCGACTTGCTCGCCTGTCAGGCTTACGCCCACCGACAGGTTGCGTAAATAGGGGGCAGATTACGATTACGGGTTTTATTTAAATAGCCAGACTTCGGAAACTTAAAAAATCGTATTATTTTTCGAAAAAATAAATGCCAAATTATTAAAGAGCCGAGTATAGAAATCTAACACCACCAAACAACAACAAAATCTCTCTTCAGAAAAATCTTGGTCTGACCCCATTTTGCACTGTCAGGAAATAACGGCGCAAGAGTATGCCGGATTCCGCCAAAGCAAACAAAGCGAGCAGCAAAGCAATTGAGGTTTTGGAGTAAGCAGTTAAAACAACACCGGCACGGGGCCGGTGTCCAAATATCAGATAGTCAGCGCCTCCAAAATGGCAAGTCATTAGGACCAAGCTCATCATACTCATTTAATGACCGCTGATGTTCCAGCATAGCCCCTGGGTTGTCTGTCGGTATCACTCGCACCGGCTGATACTGATATCCTGGATATGATTTGAAGCTGTCATAGCTAATTTTGGCAGACTCAGCACAATGAAAAAAAAGGGAAAAGTATTTGTCAAACACGTCCAGTAATGTCGTTGCACTTGAAGGGGAGAGTCTGGTCTTCTCTGCATCCCTCGAAAAATTATCATTCCATTCAACTGCAGATACTGGCAGCTCTGAAAACAATATTTTTGCCCGACCCATAAGCTCGCTCGCGGCGTCTAACTCTTCAAGCCTCAGGTATCTACGATAAAGTCTATCTGTCAACAAACTCCAACCTTCAGAAGGATATCGCCACTTAGAGAACATTTCCAAACAATCAAAAAACAGAACCACATCCGAAACCGATCCGAGCTCACAGATAGATCCACCACCAGAAAACCCTATAACTTTCACAATAAATTACCGCTTAAAGTTAATATTGCCTGGATTTATTATGCCATTTCTTTCTACAATAGTTTGTTTAATGGCCAGCTCTTATTGAGCAGAAACTGCCTGACCTCTAACATCAATAACGACCTGCTGCTGCATTCCCGGCGTTAAATGTTCAGCTCGCTGGAGGGCTTGCTTGGAAACATTACTGATTAAGCCGTACCGATTCTTAGCAATATTATAGTTTTTCACTTCGACACTGCACACGCTACCGACACACCAGTCAGGACGCAATGCTTTTTATCGTGGTCTGACCCCGATTTACTCTGCCAAGGCCACAACCAACATTAAGAGTGTCACTTTTTTCACTGCTGCCTCTCCATCAAATACAAAAATTATTTAAATGTACTGAACCAAGGGTGTGGTGATTACGAAAACAATCGTGGTCTGACCCCGTTTTTGCCGGGGTCAGATTACTATTACGGGTTCTATTTAGAGCACAAGCCCCCGTTTCCCCAGCTGCTGCATTTTTTTGCACCGTTAGCACCGTTCTATCAGAAGCCAACTAGCATCTGATAGAACGGTCTATATATACTTCACCACCAGCCTCGATTACACAGGCATCTACACAGGACTTCCTCCTGTGTTCGTCACCCGCTAATTCTTCATCATGCAGACACCGCCCCAAAAAGCACGCAGCAGGAAGCAAAGCCGCCAATAAGCTTTCTCCGTTCTTCGCACACCTCCAAAGCATATGCTTCGGCACAGAGGTGAAGTCCTCGACGCAAACCTCGCCAGAAACCATATCAACTACCAGCAAATCGGCTTCGACTTTGCCTATTACCCAATTGGAGTTTTTCTTCTGCGGCTCTAACCCGAATCTCAGCATTCCGATTTCAACATTAGATGGATCATACCTTTCGAAAAGTTCGCCAAGCTGACCCGGTAGCCCCAGATTGTTCAAACGCTCCTCGCGCTCAAGGATGAAGAAGGATCGCCGAAACTGATCAACGTCATTTGCTAAAAGCCCTAGTTTGGCCAAATCAGTAATATCGGGTACGCAGCCCTCCAGTCCTTTCTTGAATTCACTAATGTTCATACATTCGCCTCACTGGTTTGGATGCAAAGCTTTGTACCATTTCTGATGGATGATTTCCGGCAGAGGCGTAGCTATTGGGCCTCGCAAGAATCGGGGTCAGACCACCATTAAATACATCACGACCGTTGATCAGGGCGCCATTGAGGGCCAGACGGTTGTTGGCATAGGGGCGTGTTCAGAGCTAGCGATAACTATTAAATAAGCTGAATCCACCTGCTTAGTATCCGCACCTGTTACGCACATGGGACTCGACGCTGCGGGAGAACATCGGATAATCACAGCTAAATGCCGAATTGTTAAGGAGCTTGTTATCTCACCGTAATATGTTCGCGACGCAATGCGACTTCAATGCTTTTTATCGTGGTCTTACCCCGATTTACTCAGGGTTGGCCAACACACACGCCGTTACGCCATGACTAAACTGCCGGGGCTTAATGATGGCTAGACCGGGCCCGCGCCACTCTCAGTGCTGACAGGTACACGCGTATTGGGCTGAGTTACGTCATAAACATGCTGTTCGCAGCCCTTTCCAATGATCACAAATTCAACCAGATAGGTTTTCTGCTTTTCAGGTTTGAACGTCGAACGCATGGGGCCGCAGTCGTACACCACAGAGTCTGGGAAAAGCCCGTTCTCCTGGATGACTCTGGACTCACCAATCACTTCTATGGATTGCCCGGGATCTGCCTGTACTTCAAGTTGAGGGAAGCGCTTGACTGCGGCGCTGTTGGCTACCTCGTTCATCTTGGCTATCCAGCCGAAAAGCTTGCCACGGCCGGAGTCGACCACACGCCCCAGAACCTCTGGGCGCTGATCAGGGTCAGCAGAACGGCGCACCGAGAATAGAACCGGATAAGTGAAGCCGGTGGACCTCATGATGACTTTGGCGTGCTCAGCATCCGCGACTACCTGTTTTTGCTGCAACTGAACGCCGTCTTTAAGCAGCGTTGGTGCGGAGCTTCTGACATTGGATTGGCATCCTGCCAAGGCCACAACCAACATTAAGAGTGTCACTTTTTTCACTGATGCCTCTCTGAACCAAGGGTGTGGCGATTACGAAAACAATCGTGGTCTGGCCCCGTTTTTTTTCGGTGCTGGTCGCACAGCGGTAATATCGCCAGCACCACCTGTCGCTGTTGCGTAGCTACTTACTTGTTCTTAGAAATTCCCGGTTTGCTTCAACCGCATCCCTCAACAACCCTCTTTTCTTCCTTGCAACATAATTACTAACCACTGCCAATGGACAGAACTCCAGATCAATATCACTAAAATTATCTATTACCGGAAGCCTAAAGTTGATGTTTTTTTGATCATCAAGACATAAATCCCAACATCCGCCAAGATTTCTCCGAAAAACTTCCCCTACATATCTAGAGCAACGATTTAACATCTCCCCCTCCCTAACGCCATCGCCCAAACAATCTATAAACAGTTCCAGATCGCCCAGACTCGCAATCGAATAATCAAGCCTAAACCCTTTACCCGTCGCAAAGGCAATAAACACTTCCATGACATCGTCCATTTCAAAGACAAACCTCTGAAATTTATCAATATCTGCCTGGTAATCGCTTTGAGACGACATCATTTACCACCTATTGAATTAGAGGACCAATACGATATTTAACACCTGCCTTTTCGAGAGCGTTCAATAATGGCTTAGTTGCACCTTTCTCAAGAACCCACTCCACCTGATAACCTTGCTTAACTAAATAGGCATCTTTTTTTATCGCCATTTCATTCGATTTATTTGCAAGCTTTGACTCAATGGTTGTCAATGACTCCTTACCCGTTTTTATCTGAACCATAAGACTTTCATCTGGTACAAATGCATCAATTTGTCTTGGCCCATAGGGAGTTTTGATGACAACATTTTCACCACCCAACGCGAGCCTATATTCAGCTTCTCGCTGAAGGGGCCCGCTCGAATTCTTCATATTTACTTCATACTGACCATTCCAACGGTCATAACTCCATGCTTTGTCATTGCCTGTATTTATAGCTTGGTAGTCAGCCCAGCGCTGTGCTTTGTGCTCAACAGTTCCAGGGGTTAATACGTTTGAAGTATTGCTATTTGCGGCTATATTTCCGCCTGATGTCGGGCTCGTACCAGCAGGCTCAGTTACTTTTGCACCTTCAAAGCTAGCATCATTGGCTGCCGGCGTACCATTAGCAACTACTTTTGTTTCACCAGACGGTAGATCGCTCGCAGGCCCATTGGCACCTGTGAAACCCTCATCATTAGCCGCTGGCGTACCATTACCAACTACTTTTGTTTCACCAGACGGTAGATCGCTCGCAGGCCCCTTGGCACCTGCGAAGCTCGCATCATTAGCCGCTTGCGTGCCGTCACCTACTACTTTCGTTTCACCAGACGGCAAACCGCCCGCAGGCCCTTTTGCACCTGCCACTTCCTTGGCAGCAAGAAGCTCAGCCTTCGCAGCCTGCCGCTTGCTGATAATCTCAAGCGCCAGATCGATAGCGACTTTGCCGCCCTTGAGCCCGGTCATCGACAGGATTGCATCATCGATGGCACTGACTTCGAGAATGCCTTTGCCCGCAACTGCCGATAGACGATCTACTGCCTCGCCAACATTGTAGGTCGAGGTCGATAGCGGGAGGATTTCAGCGTCATGCGCTTGAGCCTGATCTTTGCCGAACTGCATCCAGAGATCAAAGTCCGACATCGACCCATAAGCATTGGTCCGCGTGGAGTTGAAGAGACTGGCGTCTTTGAATTGTTTGTCGGTGGAATTGAACGCGTAAACCACGTCACCATTGGCAATGATCGGGCTACCGTCGCTCCAGGTCAGCGGAACCTTCTGGGCAGCCAGTTGAGTGACCACACCATAGGCAACACTCATATCCTCGGCAAAATCACGCGACTCAGGGTCGGAGCCACTGCTCTTGCTTAATATCTGCTTTAAACGAGTCTGATCAGCCGCATCAATCTGAGCGCCACTGGCCAATAGGAGCAAATCTTGCCAAAGCGCACCTGATCGAGTCTCACCAACAGTGGCCTCAAGCTCTCCGGCCTTTTTCTTCAGGATTGGAAGTTCTTGCGACTTGTGAAGTTGACGGTTGAATCTCTCTACATCGACGGCCGTCGAGCCAGCGACGGCTGCACCGCTTACGCCATTGGCGGATCCCACCGTAGTACCAACACCTGCAGCAATCAGGGCCGAAACCGTATCGGTGTCGGCTTCACTCATGCCGCTTTTAAGCATCGCTTGGGAAATGGATGGAACTAACGCGGCCGAGGCCCCGGCACCCGCGGCGCCACTCGCTGCACTGCCACTGGACAAACCAATGGCAGCGCCACCCAGCGCATGAAGCATGATCCGCGCAGCGCCACCGTCTGCCCATGCGGCCTTGGCTACGCCAGTTGCCTTATCTCGCTGGGCGTCTGCGAAATCACCCAATTTGTTGAAGATATCGCTGGAAGACGTCTTGGCTACGATACCGACAGCCGTGCTACCGCCGACGCCGCCCAATCCAGCAGCCAGCAAACCAGTGGCGATGTCAGCCATGAGTTTCTTGTCACCGCCCACCTGCCAACGCGCGGCCTCGGCGCGTGCCAGAGTGGCAGCCTGTATCTGTTCGATCGTTACAGCTTTTCGGGTTTGCTCCTTAGCGTCCTCTGCCTTGGCTTTGGCGACAGCACTGATCACATCACTGGATAGCTGTGCTGTGCTCTGTACCAGGTCAACCCGCTCTTGGATAGCCTTCTGGTCTGGTCGGTCGAGTTGCTGGTTGGCGTTCGCAGTATCACGATTAAGCCCAACCAGATCATTTGCTCCCTCGGCATTTCTGACAATTATCGTTCCGTCACTCACGGCGCTGCGAGTGTCACTACTGGCGTCCTCGGAAAGGGCAAGCGGAATACTTCCCCCCGGAGAAGTACCGCCAGCACTGCTGGACGAGATGCTGAGCGCGGCTGACTTGACGCTTATATCACTGGTATTTTTTATGTCGCTGACGCTAAGGCGATCAGTGCTGAGACGGTTTTTATCGGCAGAGGCTTCACTGGCGATGACCGCGCCTTGCAGCGTCGTGGTCTTGCCCACGTTGATGTCGTAGCCGCCTTTACCGGCGAAGAGTCCGCTCTGGTCGGTAACTGCCTGATAGTCACTATTCATGTTGCCAGCGGCAATATTGGCCGAGCCAGCGACTGTCGAACCGTAGCAGAACGGTGGGACACAGATGCTCGCACCGAAACCGCCACTGCTTTGCTTACTGCTGGAGCTTTCAATGTCCTGGCGGGAAAGAATATTGAGGTCACGGCCAATTGTGGCTGTGATGGCATCGGCGCGGACCTGAGCCCCGGCCAATGTGGTATCTCTACCGCTCTGCAAAACCAATGACCCGGTATCGAGCGTGGTATTGACCTGCGTTATAGAGTTCCCGTCGCCCATATTTTTGGCGGCCTGAGCCCCCAAGTCCAGCGTGAAGCCGTTTTGTTCACCAATGTTAAAACTGGCACCAATAGCGGTTTTATTGCTAGAACCGTCGTTTTTACGGTCCATGGTGTTCTGCGCGCTTTGCAAAACCACATCATTTTTTGCAAGCAAAAAGGTATTTGCAGCTTCAAGACTACTGCCCGTTATCCGGATATCACCTTGGGTATCCGCGGCTTGGCCCGTCGCAACAATTAACAGGTCACCACCCGTTTTTAACGTGCTCTGTCTGGCCGTCTCCGCGTTGTACTCACTACTGCTCTTACTGCGCGTGTTAGCCAGCTCAGTACCGATTTTAATCAGTGAGCCATTGCTGGCGGTGCCACCTTGCTTGTCTTTGAAGCCAGTGCTCTGGCCGTTGGCCTCCATGGCCTGGCCGCCCAGGTTGTAGGCGGCCATAGCTGCCTGGGCTATTTTCACGGCTTTGAGGCGCGGGTCATCTGCGTCTTGAGCCGCTTTACTGGCGTCGCGCATGCTTCTGGCAGTGTCGACCACCGAGCCGCCCACAACGCGTCCAACTGCCAGGCTCTTGGAACTGTCCTCTGTGGTTTGTCTGGCTGTTTCAGTGCCAGCGCTGATGGTGACATTGGAACCGCTCAAGGACATGTCCTTGGTGCTAACCAAATCACTGGCTAATATGCTATCTCCCATCAAGCGGCAAAAAAACGAGGCATAGACTCATGGTCCATTTCCCAACGCTGGTTCTGCCCATGAGCTTCCCGCAACGCTTGGCGGCCCTGCGCAAAGAGCGCGGACTGACACAGCAACAGATGGCTGACACCATTGGTGTGCATATTTCGCAGCTACGGCGCTATGAAGCAGGCACAACACAACCGACCATCGAAGTCTTTCGAAGGACCGTTCTGGCTCTGAGTGTCAGCGCCGATATGCTGCTATTTGATGAGGGAGAACGTGGGCCGGATGACCGCCTGAAACTTCAGTTTGAGGCCATTTCCAAGCTGGATGACAAAGAGCGCGAAGCCCTGGAGACAGTGATCAGTAGCGTATTGCACATGCACGACGCCAAGCGCTGGACACAAGCTGCGACTAAAAGAGACTGCTTGCCGGGCCAATAAAACGGGCCAACCTTGAAAAAAGGACCAGTTCTGTGGGGCTGCCACTGTATATAACAAATGCTATACAACTCACGTCAGTGCTTGCTGGGTGAAACACTCGTTTTGTATTACAAATGTATAGCAGCACCCAGAAGACAGAAACCGGATAACTAGTTGATACATATAAAAAATACCCACCTCGCAAGAGGTGCGTGTTGTGTATTGAGATTTTGCTCCTGTTAAGGAGCGAAAAATCATGCTGAAAAAGGGCGTATTGAGCAAATAGACCGTAGGTCGTCAGGGTGGGTGCAAAAGGGATGCACCTTGAGTGCAGAAAGGTTGCAAATAGGATGCAAAAAGATTGCAATCAGGGAGCAACAGAAACTGGAAATACCGGCGCGAGCGCGCCGGATCTCAGCCGAAGCAAAACACCTGCTGATTAAGACTCTGGCAAAACCGAAAGCACTGCTTTAAAAATATGAGCTCCATCATCAACGGCTGATGATGCCTCATATATTGCTTCGGTCGCTGTAATAAGCGAATTCTCTCTACCAGCTAAGGACAGCGCCGATACAGCACGAGCTTGGCTAAACAACTGAAGGCCTTCTAGATTTAAGTTTTGCCCTTCTTCCAGACTGTCTTGCAAGTCAAAATATTTCTCATCTAACTGTGCAGCTAAAGCATCTAGCCCAGAAACCTGATCAGTTGTGAGTCTATTACCAGATAGTAGTTGCCTAAGAGACTCGACAACAATAGGCACTTCTACTGGAGAAGCCTGAAAAGCAAGTTCGCAAGCCACTTTTACAGCAATTCTTCGTTGTTCCTCACTGACTAACTTAAGCTTTTCTACAAGTCCTTTCTCAACCATTTCTAAACGCATAATCATTGTTTGGCCTTTGGCAGTGGTTTTAATGGCGTTGACACATTGGCCCCTGTCGGCTCAATTACGTTCTGACATGATGCACAGACAGGACGTGTCGCACCGATATCAACAACTTTCAATCCGTTAGCGTTGGCATAGCTGACAATATCCGCTTCTGCGTGGCCAGTTCCAACAACTACTTTCTCGCCTTCTTGCAAACTCACTCCAGGACGAAGATAGCCACGAGGTTCACTTGTACTGACCAGAACAGAGCGAACACCGTTCGCATCCTCTACTACCGCAACACCCATAGTTATTCGGCCTTGAGAATTCGCAGGTATTTGTGACTGAATTTCACTTACACGACTTTGGATAAGGTTAGATGGGTTGTCGTAGGCAAGACCTCGCTCTAGAGATGTACCTGCGCCTTTTGCACCATCGAAGCTCGCGTCGTTGGCAGGGGAATAATTGGGGTCAGACCACCATTAATCATTCTTCAAAAAAATGCCCAATTTTTAAAGAGCCAAGTCTAGAAATCCAATACCACCATCTAACAACAAGTCGCATTCTAGAAAAATCGTGGTCTGACCCCGTATTCACTGTTAAGTTACCGAGAAAATCTTATCTCCGTCTAAATAATAAAGCCCCTCAAGCTTCCCCGAAATTATAGGCAGTCCAAGAAGAGGCTCTGAAATATATGAAAAAGGTACCTCCCCCCTTAGCACTTGAGCTTTTGCGGAGTAGTCTGCCCAAGAGGGCTTAACCATGCCATTCCAAAATGTTACATAAGTGCCATCTTCAAGAAGAATGACAGGTTTTAAGTACTCAACGCTCCCACTATTACCCCAGTAGAGGCAGCCTAAGTAGCTAGAGCCGTCTACTCCAATAAAACTAGTCCGAACGACTATTTGGGCGTTAGCACAAGTTTCCTCCTCAAGGAGAGGGCGAACTGTTAGTTCATCCTCTACAGACTCATCCATGGGAAAGTACCAGACGCCAGAAAAAGCAAGATCATCAATAGTCAATTCATATATCTGTTTATCAGTCATGCCTGCATACCTATTTAATCAGGTGCTTGATTGAGTCAAACAATTCGGGCCGCCCTATATCGCTATACGCTTTCTGCGCGAGAATCGGGGTCAGACCACCATTAAATACATCAAGACCGATGATCGGGGAGATATTGGGGGCCAGGCGTTTGTTGGCATAGGACCGTATTCAGAGCTAGCGATAACTATTAAAAAAGGCCGACGCCACTGCTTAGTATCCGCACCTGGTGCGAACATGGCACTCGACGCTGCGGAAGAACATCGGATAATCACAGAAATAAATGCCGAATTATTAAAGAGCTTGTTATCTAACCGTAATCTGCCCCCAGCGCAATGCGACTTCAATTTTTTTATGGTGGTCTGACCCCGTTTTATCACGAGCATGGCACTCGACGCTGCGGTAGGTCATTAGATAATCACAGAAATAAATGCCGAATTATTAAAGAGCTTGTTATCTAACCGTAATCTGATCCCGGCGAAATGCGACTTCAATGCTTTTTATTGTGGTCTGACCCCGATTTACTCCATCAAACACCAAAAACATTCAAATGTACTGAACCAAGGGTGTGGCGACTATGAAAACAATCGTGGTCTGCCTCCAGTTCCCTCAGTCACATAGAAATGGTCAAATAAAAACTAACGCAGCCAGAATGGCGAATCATTAGGACCAAGATTGTCATACTCATGTAATGGCCGAAGTTTTTCGATCATGTAATCAGGCATATCACAAACAATCGTTCTGACAGGCTTGTATACTCCCCAGTCCTCATAGAACCCCTTAGCTGAATCAACGCAATATTCAAAGCCGTCGAAATACTTAATGAATACTTCCGCATAATTTAAGCATGTCGTATCTAAGCAACTATTATTTGAAACCCACCCCAAACTCTCCAACTCAATAACGCAGTTAGAAATGCCAGACAAGCACTCTTTGGACTTCAACATAAACATCGTCGCCCCCTTTAAATCCTCAAGGCGCAAATAGCGACGAAACAGTCGATCTAATATAAGAAGATCACTTCCTGATAGATCAGTTTTTTCTCTAATCACAGAAAAAAAGCAAACCATATCCGAAGCCATGCCAAGCTCAAAAATTGAGCTACCACCTTGAAAACCTACACTCTTCATCAGTTCCTCTTAAATTCAATGGCTTCTGGCTTGATTGCTCCATTCGACTTCTGAACAATACCTTTAATTATATTTCTTTTTTGGTCTACAGTTATCATCTGGCCACGCACATCAATAACGACTTGCTGCTGCATTCCCTTCGGTAAATTTTCAGCTCGCTGGATGGCTTGTTTGGAAACATTATTAATTAACCCGCTTTGATTTTTTGCAATGTTGTAGTTCTTCACTTCAACGCTGCATACGTCACCTACACACCAGTCTGGACGAACACTGCCGGATGTTCCGTAATGTGCCTCTTCTCCATTTTTGTAACTAACTTGTGGAGAATCGGGGTCAGACCACCATTAAACACGATGTCGTGGGTCAGCGCTGCGACTTGCTCGCCGGTCAGGCTAACGCCTACCGACAGGTTGCGTAAAAAAGGGCCAAATTATGGTTAAACGTTTTAGATCGCGAAAATTTCGAAACTAAATATCGTATTATCTTTCAAAATAAATGCCGAATTATTAAAAAGCCTAGTCTAAAAAGTTAAGACCGCTAACTAACAAAAGATCCCACCCTAGAAAATCGTGGCCTGACTCCACTTTCTCAGGAGGGTTGCAAGAAACCGGCGCAATGCCGGTGTCAGTATAGGCTTATAAATATCATTCACCATCTATCCATGCATACTTTATCCAACTAGCGAGACTAGGCCAAGTATCATTGGAGGGCCCATCATGCGCCCAGTAACTGACAGAGCCATCCTCAAGAAGACAATAGTAATTCCCATTATCCTCGCAAATGGGGAGCCACGATTTTGGAACACCTTGCTCTCGCGCCTCTGCAACTGCGTTCAAAAGCTCTCTCGGGCTATTTCTGTCCACGGTTAATCGAAGCGCATCCTTACCATTGAAAATACTATCACTTGCCTCCTTGGCAAAAATCTTATATTCATCCGGAAATAAAATACCGAGCTCACGCTCATAGTCAGAAATTAAGGCATCATCAGGAAGTCGCTGCGCATTTGGAAGAGACATACGAACCCTTTTCAGCTCTGCAACAGCATCTCTTATATTGATATCCATCATAATCTCCAACACCAAATTAACAATTTAGAAAAATCCGGGATCTGACCCAGTTTTTTTCCAGGAGAACATCGGATAATCACAAAAACAAATGCCGAATTATTAAAGAGCTTGTTATCTAGCCGTAATCTGTTCCCGGCGCAATGCGACTTCAATGCTTTTTATCGTGGTCTGCCCCCGATTTACTCGAAAACAATCGTGGTCTGACCCCGTTTCTCCCTACTTAAAGCCAACATATACAGCCTCTACCGTGGCTCGCCCCCCTAAATCGCTCATATCAGGAGCATAAAACCTGACCGAGTTATGATTAACATTTATGCCAGTTTTATCTTTCTCCACATCAAAACTCACACCCTCAGCGACAAAAAAACTCTCAACCTCCTCAATAGACAGACCTAATATTTGCTTACCATCATAATAAAAACAAGCATTAGGAAAATATACCTCCAACCCCGACAACTCATCAGAGTAGTTGTACCAAACTTGCATGACAGCGTCGCCAAACGCGTCAATTGAATTTTCTGAAAATTCAGTTTTAGGAAAAACCCTATATGGCAAACCGATCACTCTCCTAACCTCCTCTCTACCTTGCCCGCAAAAGAAGCTTTCGAGACCGTTAGACTGGCTGTAATTTAACCTCATTAGATCTACCTCGGCTTAAAATCTTCAGGATTCAGACTTTTTGAATATTTCACCATTTGTTCAATAGCTGCATCGTATTTATCACCAAACTTACTTCGTATATCGTCGATATCCATTTTTATAGCTTCATCAAGCTTCCCTTGTTCTAGCAGTTCCTTTTGCTGCGCTCTATAAGCTTTTGCAGCATCTGAATTTCCATTGCTAGCAGTTAACTTGTGGTCATTCGGGTCCATTTTGATCGCAGGACCATCAACATCACTGATCGGAGCAGCCGTATAACAGGATCTTGCAGGACAATGATGAGAGTCAAAATTGTCGTTTACAGGTTTTGAGGTATCGCGATGCGCTCCACCCAAAACCTCATTTGAACCTGAGGCACCATTTGCCCCCCTCTCCCCCACAACCCCAACAATCCTACCACCCGCCTTGCCGATGCTGCCAATAGCAGTCTGCGAGGCCATGTCGACCATGAACCTTGCGCCAAGGAGATCAGTGCTGCCATTGAACACCGCGCCATATACCTTGTCTGCGTAGTCCTTTTTAGCCTGCGCATCGATATCTACGACGCGAGCCTCCTTCTCAGAGGTGAAGAAAGAAACCAGCTTGATGGCGGCCTGATCTTTTAACTCATCAAATTGGTCGCCGGCGACTTGCTTAACAGCATAGTTGGCTGCGGTGCTAATGATGAATTTCATCGGCCCCAGCACGACCTGCGCCATCGCTATTGTGGTTTCAATCTGCGCTACCGGTATCGTTTGCGAAAACTTGGCAGCGTCATACATGAGGCTATTAAATTCCCCCCAATTAACCGGGGTAGCATCTAACTCCATCGTAGAGCCAAGGGTGAAGGCAGAGTTGGTCGAAGGTGTAACTTTAATTTTTTCAACCCGCTGTATGCACTGCTCCCCGCATTTATCAAGCTCAGCCGCCGACTTGGCCATGTTGTCCAGCGCAGTGAATACGCCGTCAAGGGCTCCAAAAGCCATGCCGCCAGCCACGAGTTTCTTACCGAACGCGAGGGATTGCTCTACACCTAAGAGCCCTTTAGCTTCGGCAGGAATGTCTTCGCTCGTCAGCGTAGAGGCACGAATTCCGTTCACGCCATCGGCGAGAACCCGCCCCTGACGCGCTCCGTATTGTTTGGCGTCGCCGATCCAGCCATTTACAGTATCGACCGGACTCAGCACTGCATCGGTAGAAGACTTCGTCACATACAAATCAGTCCGATGCTCTTCGTCCCGCGTAATCTCGGACGCCTTGCTCACATCCCGATTCAGGCCAGCAGTCGAGTCCTTGCCAGTAACGGCGTCCTGACGGACGACGATATCACCGGCGCCAATCGTGCCCCGGACCATTTGCTGACGGTCTTTTTCGTAGTTGTAGCCTTCTACGCTCCAGCCATTCGCGCCTGAATTACCTTTGCTCACCTGGCTGGAGTCTTGCTGTGGCTGGCCTCCTTCGAGGCCGTAGCTGCCGCCCACATTGAGGTAGTAGGAGCGCTCTTTGTCCTGACCGGCGATGTCACTGAAGCCCAATGTGCCGGTGTCCAGTTTCAGGTTGCCGGTGTTGGACGAAATCAGTGCGCCGTCGAGCTGGGTGTGTTCACCTGTTTTGATGTCGAGTTTGTCTTGCGCAGTGATCGAGGTTTGATTACCAACCCAGTTGGTTTTGCCGTCGGTTTTGCCGTAGCCGACAGAGCCGCTGACAGACGCGCCGTAGCCGACAACGACAGTGGCGCTGACGTCAAACTGCTTGCCGCTGGCCTTGCCGGTGTCAGGTACTGACGAGACGCTGAGGTTGCGGCCCACGTTGCCGGTCACGTCTTTACCGCTTAGCTGGGCGCCAGCGATTGTCGTGTCTCGGCCACTTTCAAACCCGAGCTGATTGCCCGCGAGAAGATAAGCCCCCTGTTGCTGTTTGCCCTCGCGATCCAGTTCGCCTCGACCGATGTTTACGCTGGCATAGAAGCCGATCCCGCTAGGGCCGACAGCGATACCACCCTCAGCGCCGCCGCTGTGGCGGTCATCCTGGCTGGAGGACTCATTCTGGGCGGCACGAATCGTGAGGTCGTTGGCGGCCTTGAGGTAAAAGTTTCTGACTGCAGCGGCCTGAGTTCCGATCAGTGCGAGGTCGCGACGGGCTTCAAGGTTAATGTCGCGGCCAGCCTTGAGTTGCGAAGCCTGCGACGTGCCCTGCATGCCTTCCTGCGTAGCAATACCGGTGCTGCCGCCGATGCCGATCTTGAAACCACCAGTGGTGCCGCCTTTGAGCCCACCTTTGCTTTGGGTCTGTTCGCCCTCGCTGTCCTGGCTGCCTTTGGCGACGTCGAAGGTGACGTCCCGACCCTGGACGTTGATGTCACGCCCTGCCTGGAAATTACTGCCACGGACAGTGACGTCATTGCCAGCAAGCACGCTGATGTCATTGCCCGCGACCATTGTTGAGCCTCGGTTACTGTTAATAACCTGGCTTACCGACTGACTCTGGCTGGAGTTGCCAATGCTGCCGTCAGCGGTCGGGCCGGAGAAGAACTGGTTCACACCGTCTACGGCCTTCAAGGTGCTAGAGGCTTTGCTGGTGTTGTCCTCGCCTTTACCTGCGCCGTTAACGGCGTCAACCATGTTGCCGTAGTTGTAGCTGACAGTAGTGGTCGTACCGCTGCGCTTGGCACTTTGGCTGCTGGCACTTTCGCTGCGCTCACCGGCTGCATCGATCGTTATGTCGCGACCGGCCTGCAGAGCGATGTCATTTTCAGCGTAGAGGTCTGATCCTCGCTGAGTGATATCGCGCCCGGAATTGACGACGATATCCTGACCCGCATCAATGTGGCTGGCCGCTGCGGTTTGCTGCGATTCTCGGTTTTTGTTCTTGAGCGTTTCCTGACCCACGAACGTGGTATAGCCGTTTCGGTCAGCATCTTGCTTGAGGCCGAAGCTTTTCTTGGTTTCCCAGCTTGAGGTCTGCTGCTGACTGCTGCTGGCCAGCACATTCGTGTCACGGCCAGCGTTCAGGTTGACCGTACGGCCAGCCCCCACATCGCTACCCACTACATTGATATCGCGAGCAGCATCAATGTTGACGTCTCGTTGAGCGCCAACATAGCTGCCTGCACTGGTGGAACTGGTGACTTCGCGACCTGCCTTTTTAGAAGAGCTGAGGGTGATATCGCCGCCCCACGAAGGGGTGCCGACCATCAGCCCAAACGCATCGCCCCCCGACAAACCAAACTTTTTCTTGTACTGCTCGGTCATGCTGTAAGCAGTGTTTTGGGCAGAATCCAGGAGCACATCACCAGTATCGTTCACTAACCCGGCTCGCAACTCGGCATCGTTACCTGCCGTGGCGCTACTGGCGCGCAGACTCAGGTCATTACCTGTCGCGATGATCAAATCGTTGCCAGCCTCAAGCTCACTACCTGCTTGAGTCGCAGTGGTTTGCAGCTGGGTTTTGCCGCTCTTGGAAAGGCCCAGAAAACCAGACTTGGTTTTCTTGCTGTAAGAGCCAGACTCCTCGACACCCGACGTGATCGATACGTCGTTAGTGGCGCCCAGCAACAGATCGTTACCCGATTTGAGCTGACTGCCCACGATAGCTACATCGCGACCACCATTGATACTCACTGCACCTTTGGCGTCCTGGCTGGCGTTGACCGTGAGGTCGTTACCAGCGTCAATGACGGAGTCAACATTCGTCGAGTTGTAGCTCTCGGTTTCACGGGTGCTGCTGCGGCCAAATGAGCCGGTCTTCTTTTTCTTGAAGTACGAATAGGCTTCGTCTTGAGCCGATGCAATTACGACGTCCTGCCCGGCATCAAGACTTACGTTACCGCCACCGTTGACACGACTGCCAATGATGCCGAGGTCAGTGCCTGCGCCAAGAGCGACGTTCTGACCCGCCTTAAGCACACTCGACACCTGGCTCACATGATCTTCCTGAGCCTTAACCTTTTTGCTCTTGCTGTACGAATGCTGCTCATCGGCCGCGGAGGCGATGTTGAGGTTTTCGGCGGCGTCCAGGGTCAGGTTGCGCTTGGCGCTGATCTGGCTGGCGACGGCGCTGATGTTGCGGGCGGCGACGACCTGGAAGTCGCGACCGGCTTCTACAACGGAGCCGTATTGGGTGATGTTCTGGCGGGTCGAACGCGTGCCGACGGCGCCGCTGTTTTCCTGTTGGGCGGAGACGATGTTGACGTCGCGACCGGCCTGAATGGTGGTGTCGCCGCCACTCTTGATCGCGCTGCCGATGCTGTTGACGTCGCGTTTGGCTTGCATCGTCAGGGTGTCGGCGGCTTCGATGCGTGCAGCGTTGTTGACGAACTGGGTGCGCTCGGAGCGGTAACCGCTGTCGCTTTGGTGCGTCGTGACGCTGCGCTCGTTGAGCAGGTCGCCATTGACGGCGACGAGGTCGACGTTGCGTCCGGCGATCACGCCGCCTGCGGTGTTGGTCAGGTTGTTGTTGGCGCGCATTTGCAGCAGGTTGCCCGCCTCGACCAGACCTGAGTTGGTCAGGTTACCGCCAGCGCTGACGCCAAGGTTGTTGGTGGCGCGCAGGGTGCCGCTGTTGTTGAGGTTCTGGCCGCTGATCAGGGAGACGTCGTTGCCGGTGATCAATGCGCCGTTGGGGGCCAGACGGTTATTGGCCTGGGCCATGTACAGGACAGGCACGAGTACTTTTTGACCCGAGACTTCGTGCTGTTCCATCCACACGATGTCGTGGGTCAGCGCTGCGACTTGCTCGCCCGTCAGGCTTACGCCCACCGACAGATTGAGGGCGTCCTTGCTGGCGATGGCGTTGTCCATCAGGTATTTGAACAGGCCTGCATCGCTGGTCTGGCCGTCGATGAAACGCTGGCCGGTGCGGGCGATGACGGCTTGCTGGATCAGCTTCTGCTCGTAGTAACCATCACCCAGACGCTTCTGGGCTTCGTCCGGGTTGTAGCCCAGCTTGTCGAGCATGTAATCCGAGCTCAGGAAGCGGCCCAGATTGGTGAACGCCGGATCGCTTTCGATCAGGTACTTTTGCGGGTTGGAGGCGAACTGGCTGGTGGGCAGCTGGAAGCCGGGCAGGTTTATCGGGTTGACCGCTTGCTGACCCAGGTCCGGTGTCAGTTGAGGATTAAGCGCGACGACGGTGGAGTAACCCGGCTCGCTGGTGTCGGTTTTTGCGCCGCTGCCCACGTAGGTGTAGCCACCGCGCACGACGGAGTTGTCGATGCCGTTTTTGGCCTGAACGTTGACTGCGCCGCCCGCCTGAATGATGGCCGAGTAGCTTTGGTCAGGTGCTGCCAGTTGGGTAGTTTTCGCGAAGTCGGGCTTTTCGCCTTCAGTGCGACCGATGAAGGTGGCAAGCGCGGCTTCAAGACCGCCCAAATCATTTTTGTTGTAACCGGGGCTGTCGATTGAGTATTTCTGGGTAAAGGCACTGGCCAGTCGACGCATGAAACCAGGGCTACGGGTTCGCTCTGTTACAAAAACACGGTCGGTCTGGGTGTCGTGGGTTTCAATCGCGGTGTTGGTGAGATCATCAAAGATTGCCGTGAGGTTGCCCCCGGCAGCGATGCTACTGCTGCTGTTGAGCAGACTCCCGCCAGTGAGCAGCATGCTGCCGCCGGAGGTGATGCTTGACGCGGCGCTGGCTTCAGTAACGGCCAGATGATCACGTTGGCTGATCAGGAAAGGCCGGTTCTGCTTGCCCCCCTCACAGTCGCCAGCCGTCTGCCCTTCGATACACGCGGTGGGGGTAATCGAGGCACTGTAGATTCCCGACTCGACCGTCAGAATGGTCCGGATGTTCTTGATGGTGCTCGCCGCCAGGCTCAAAGTGCCGTCGGCCTGGATGTTCGAGGAGCTATTGGTGATGCTGGTGGCCAACCCACCCAGACCGTCACGATCGACAAGCAAGTTGCCCATCGCGTAGATGTCGGATGCAACGTTATTCAGTTCATCAACCTGCAGGCTGATATTGCCGCCGCTGAAAATCAGCGCGTGGTCGTTGAGCAGGCTGCCCGTGCTGACCGTCAGTACTTGGCCTGCAGCCAGGGTGCCGAGGTTGCTGACCCGTGGTGCGTTCACACCCACGCTGGTTGCCGAGGTGATGCGACCGCTGTTGGTCAACTGATCGGTGAGGGTCAGATCCACCCGGCCATCGCTGGCAATGACGCCATTGGTTGACCAGTTAGCGCCTCTGCCGACGAAACTGTTGGTCCCCAGAAGTTGACCCGTTGCGGTTTGCTGAAAGTTGCCGACATCAAGCGTCAGGTTGGCAGCCTGAATCACGCTGCTGTTGGTCCAGGCGGCTTTGTTGAACGTCAAACCACCCCGCGTGACCAGGCTGCCACCCACGTTGTCGAGGGCCAGCCCGGAGACATCCAGTGCGCCGGTGCCGACGTGCAGAACGCTGCCGTTTAGGTTCTGGAAACTGCCCGCGGCCAGGCTCAGGTCAGTGTTGGCCGACTCAAGTGCGCCACCGGTGTTATCCAGCAAGCCAGTAATGGCGAAGCGGCTGTTACCTGTAAGCCCAAGGGCGCGAATTTGCCCGTTGGTGTTGTCCAGACTGGACGCGCTGATATCCAGGGTTGAGCCACTTTCGATGAGGCCTGCGCGGTTGTTGATTGCACCCGCACGCACGGTCATCCCGCCACCGCTGCTGATGTAACCGTCTGAACCGTTGAGCAGATTATCGGCCGTCAGCGTCATGTCGCCATCGCTGAGCAGTTGGCCTTGGTTCTGGTTATCCAGTATCGAGGTGGTGGCGATCAACGTCTGACCGGCAGCGAAGATGCCGCCATTGTTGGCCAGTGATTGACCGGCCGTGGCCGACAGATTGCGGCTGGCAATCACACTGCCGGTGTTGGTGACGGTTTGGCCATTGAGGCTGACGTCGCCATTGGCATTGCGGGAGTTATCCGCGTTAATGCCCGTCTGTAAGGTGCCGCTGTTGTCCACGACCTGCGAGGCCGTGGCCGTGAGGTTGCGGCTGGCAACCACATTGCCCGTATTGGTGATGGATGCACCGGCGAGGCTGACATTGCCCGAATCGGCGGCGCTGTTGGCAGAGGTGGTGGCCTGGATCGCGCCACTGTTAGTCAGCGATTGTTCCGCGGTGGCGCTGAGGTTGCGGCTGGCGACGACGTTGCCGGTGTTGTTGATCGTTTTGCCTTTCAGGCTGACGTCACCGGTGGCGTTGCGGGTATTGTCAGGGTTGATGCCCGCCTGGACCGTGCCGCTGTTGGTGAGCTGACCGCCACTGCTCAGTGTGATGCTGTCACGGGCGGCCAGGACCTTCTGGTTCTTGAGGCTGCCACGGGTCTGCACGTTTGCCGAAGTACCGGCGTAGATTGAGTCCTGGGCATCAAGGCTGGCAGCATTGACGTTGACTGCACCGCTGGCGGCCGCCTTGGCCATGGTCAAATGGCCGTTGGCGTCGATTTGCATGTCGCCGCCGCTGGCAGCCATATCGCCAGCCAGTTTTACCCCGACACCTTTCTCGGTGCCGACCAGTTTGATGGTGTTGGCGTACATGCCGCCCAGTGCCGACGAGTCAATCGCCAACGCCGGTTTTTCGGCGTCGTTGCCCGCGCGTGCAGTGGTGGCCAGCGTGTCAGCATTAACGTCGTTGGCGCCCGCGACGACGTTCAGCTGTTTCGCGTAAATGTTGGCGTTGATTTTTGCCGAACGGGTGATGATATCGAACTGATCGACATTGTCGGCGTTGAGGCCGTCGCCTTCGATGTTGACACTGCCGCCATCGACTTCGAAACGATCAAGCTTGCCGTTGCCGTCCAGCACTGGCTTACCGGTGCTGAGGGTCACACGAGGCGTGTTGATGAATCCGCAACCGTTACAGGTCACGCCGTAAGGGTTGGCAATAATGACCCGCGCCGACTTGCCTGCGACCTCGGTGTAACCATTGAGCTGGCTGACGCTGCCGCCGTTGACTTCGTTAAGGATGACGCCTGCTGCTTTGCCGCCCAACTGGCTGTTGCCGTTGATATAGCCCGCCAACTGAGTCTTCTGTGCAGCACTGGTGGAGTTGTTGAGGATCACGCCTTCCTTGCCGACGTTGTAATCCTTGAACTGGTTATGAGACAGCCCAGCCGCATTGGGCGCCGCAATATTGATCACCGGGACGCCATTGGCGGCCTGCCCCACGCTGGTGTTGGTGCCGCCGCTGACTGCAACTCCGCCCGCCTGCGCCCAGATCGGCTGCCAGAACATGACGTTGACCATCAGCAACGCCAACGCACGTTTGGACACGCCTAAAAAGCGCTTGCGTGGCTTCAACTCAGCAGAAGGTTGGCGGGCCAGAAGTGCAAATTGATGAACGTCCATTTTCGAAGTCTCGCGGCAACAAATTTGATTAATTAGAGAAACAGGTCGACCTGGAAGTAGATCGGCGCTTCGCGCTCGGTGAGCACGCTTGGGCGCTCCAGCGAATGGGCGAACGTCACGCTGGCGCTGACGTGCTCGCCTCTGGCGAACAGCTGCAGGGAGTTACTCGATACGCGGCCGTTGAAACCACCGCTGTACCGATCGTTGCTGACCACACCCTGGTCGTAACCGACGCTGGTGCCGTACTGACTAAAGGCGGGGCGCAGCCAGTCCAGCGTCACCGGCCGTGTCCAGCGCAGCTCGTTACGCCAGTAGCCGCCACTGGAGCCGGACAGGAATTGATCCTTGTAGCCGCGCACGGAAGAGCTGCCGCCTACGCTGATGCGCTGCGAGCTGAACAGCACGTCTTCGCTACGCTGCCCCGTGGCGAGGCTGCTGAAACTGAAGGACTCGCCCAACCAATTGAACGGCAGCAGATAACTCGCGGTAGCGGTGTATTTGCGATAGCGCGGAGTGGCAGTGAGGTTGCCCAATTCGTCTCGTTGCTGAGCATCCTGTTGTGCATCCAGTGCGCCGATGCCCTGCTGCATGCCCAGGTCCAGGTTGACGAACGAGTTGCCGATCCGCCGACCGTGGTTGATACCGAATTGCGCTTCCGTAATCCGGTTGCTGCTGCCCTCAAGTCGGGCGTCGTCGATGTAGTTGTTGGTGCGCAAATGAGCCAGCCCGGCACTGACTGAGGTTTTGCTGACGGCATCGCGGTGGATCAGACGCTCGGCGAGAAATTGGTGGTTCTGGCTGTCACCGTTCTGTTTGAAGCTGAAACCATCACCTTGCGCCTGTGAGCGATAGTCGCTCTGGCTGTAGGTGTAACTGAAGTTCCACCAGCCATACGGAACGTTGTAATAGAGCATGGCGTTTTTGGAGGTGGACTTGTGATCACTGACCACATCATGCCCACCACGCACGATCAACTGGTCGGCAATACCCAGCGGGCTGTCCCACTCAAGCCCGGCATTGACCTGCTGTTCGCCGGTACTTTTCTGCCCGTCGTTGTTGCGTGACAGACTCGCACGCCAAGGCTTCTGTGGCTCGTTGCGCACCAGTACGTCGCTGCCACCGACCTCGTTACCTGGCGCCAGCTCCATCTGGGCCTGCTTGGAGGGCAACCGATTGAGCTGGTCCACCAGTTGCTCGATTTCGCGCAAGTTCAGGACCTCACCTGTGGCCCCCGGAAACGCCATCGCCAGTTCGCGCTCGGATACCGTGCTGCCTGGCGCGCCTTTCAGGCTTTCAAGCTTGCCTTCCACCACCAATACAGTCAGGTGCCCTTTGGACAGGTCCTGTTGTGGCAGATACGCACGACTGGTGACCAGCCCTTGATCGAGGTAGTAATTGGTAATGGCTTTAAGAAGCTCATTCAAATCAGCCACGGCCAGGCAGCGGTCCATGTAAGGCTTGAGCAGCCGATCACGATCGACTCCACTCAGGCGCTCGGCCCCCTGAAGCTCAATGGTTTTGATCGGGAAACAGCGCGCATCGTCGGGCGACGCAGGTTTAGCGGGCTCGGCGTTGGAACCTGGCAGCTCCTTGAGTTCCTTGAGTCGGCGTTGCTGTTCTTCAATCAGCCGATTCTGTCGATCACGAATCAGGTCCTGATCGCCCGGGGTCGGCACAGTCGCGCCAAAAACAGGCGAGCCGATAGCAAACAATAAGGCGCACGAATGCAGCCACGTCCGTGGGGAGGCAAACATAAACATTCCATCGATATGTCTCAGGCATGGGAAGTGCCCGAGCAGGAAGAAGAAACAGCAACCGCGAAGTGGAAGCTTAGATACCGGCTAGATGCCAGCTGATAGCAGCAAAGTGCCAGCAATCGTTGGCAAATTTAACAAGGTGTATCAATGCTGAAACAGACCCCTCATTCGAAGAAAGTTCCTACAAG
Organism: Pseudomonas sp. Irchel 3A5; assembly: GCF_900187575.1. Classification (NCBI taxonomy): domain Bacteria; kingdom Pseudomonadati; phylum Pseudomonadota; class Gammaproteobacteria; order Pseudomonadales; family Pseudomonadaceae; genus Pseudomonas; species Pseudomonas sp. Irchel 3A5. The sequence continues at coordinate 591,885 of NZ_FYDU01000001.1, forward strand.
GGGAAAATTTTGTGATGGGGGTCACTAAAAAGGGGCGGAATCTCGCGCAAATCGCAATTCATTCCGTGGGGTCGGCTCTATCCGGGAAGGCGGCTTATCAGGTTTGACACATTCAGTGGATGTGACGACCTCTTCGTGGCTGAAGCCGATGCCACGTCATTAGCTTGCGGGCTCGCGGTAGGAGTCCACCAATCACCTGATTTGAAATACTTTTCTGTAGGAGCTTACGAGCACTGCGAGGCAGCGATGGCGTACTGCCTGATACACCGCTATCGCGGCCTCGCGGTGCGAGTGCGCTCCTACAGGGATAGAGCGATCTCCTACAAGTCAGATCAAAATCGCCTCAGGGCAGCAAAATCACTTTCTCCCCGGCGCCTTGATTCACCTCTTCGTACCGCGCCAGGCCTTCGCTCAACGGCGACTCGACCAGACCTGTCGGGAGCGGCAAGCTGCCTTCGTCGAAGAATCGACCGAACTGGTCGAGCATCTTCGCGCAGGCCTGGCAGTCGTAAAGCAGCGAGTTGATCCCGACTACCGAACCCCCTTTGCGGTACAACGCCAGCGAGGGCAGTTGCACATGGCCGTCCACGGGTGCAGCGATGATTGCGATACGACCGAAGGTTGCCAGTGCAGGCACCGCAGCTGGAAGCCAGAAGCCGGTGGTGTCGAAAATCACATCGGCGCCGCTCTGGAAAACACCGTTGACCTGCTCCGCCAGCTCTTCTGGCTTGCCCAGCACAATGCCGTCGAAGCCTTGCTCTTGCAGCGTAGCGATGTGTTCCGGGCGACGTACCGCGCCAAGTACGCGCGCGCCGAGAATCCTGCCCAATGCCAAGGCCGCACTGCCCACAGCACCATTGGCCCCGATGACCAGCAAGCGCGTATCGGCGTTGACCAGACTGCGTTGCAAGGCATCCCACGCCGTGGTGTAAGGCACCCCCAGGCTAGCCGCCTGACTGAAGTTCAACGCCTTGGGTTTGAGCGCCACACCCTTGGCGGGCAAGGTCAAAAACTGCGCGTGAGAACCGTCGCGGAAGAAACCGGGTTCTTTACCGGTGCCCCACACTTCCCGACCCAACAGTTCCTGGGGGCCTTCAATGACCACGCCCGAAAAATCCCGGCCCGGTACTCGCGGCAAGGTGGTGTAGGGAAAACGCCCGAGGACGTTTTTCACGTCACTGGGGTTCAGGCCTGCAGCTTTGACCTCGATCAGCACTTCATTCTGAGCGGGCACAGGCGTGGGCAGGTCGACGTATTGCAGAGCAGCGAGGTCGCCGGTTCTGGAGAATTGCAGGGCTTTCATCGAAGCCTCCATTGGGTACGAAATAAATGATCAGGACATCCAGGTGGCAATCAGCTGCCTGCCCATCGGCCACAGCTTTTCGCCCAGCAACATGCCGGTCAGGCCAACGAGTGCGACAGCGGGCGGTGCGGGGGAGCGAAAATCAAGCGCGCCGTAAAGCAGGCCTACGGCGATGCCAATGACGATGGAAATGAGGTAACTCATGGTGAACCCCGTGCATAAATTGCTCATGCACGCAGTTTAGGGGCGGACCGGAAAAGCTATCGGCCAAGGACTTCTGAATATCGGTCAGGGTGAGTGCACAAACTATTTTTTCCCTGACACCGCGCTGTCGCGCATCAAGCAGGGCACCTGTAGGAGTGAGCTTGCTCGCGATTCGCTTTCCTGGCCGACGAAAAGACCGCCTGAACTGACGCTATCGCGAGCAAGCTCACTCCTACAGGAATGCATTTCAATTCAATGATGTATGTGCGTACTGCGAAGGCGCCACACCCAACTCGCGTTTGAACATGTCGCTGAAGCTGCTGGGCGAATAGCCCAGGGATCGCGCGATGGTACTGACCGGTACGCCCTGAATGATTTCAGCTACTGCGGTTGCCAGTTGCACCTGTCGACGCCATTCGGCGAAGCCCATTCCTAATGCGCCCTGAAACAGGCGCGCCAGGGTGCGTACGCTGGCTCCAGCATTTTCGGCATGTTGCTCGAACGGTATATCCAGCGACGGTTCGCTCATGACTGCCTGACAAAGGCTCAGCAGACGTCGGTCCGAGTTGTCAGGCATGGGGATTTTCAGGACCGAACGCTTCGCGCGTTGCAGCTCCAGAAGCGCCAGACTGACCAGCGCGTCGTAATAGTCTGATTCTTGATCCTTGGCCTGATCGACCAGCCCCAGGATCAGTTCGCGTAACAGGCGGCCAACTTCAAAGACCTGTACGGTTTTTTCCAGCGTGTCGGCGATGGCCGGACGCAGGTAGATGTTGCGCATCTCCAGATCGGTGACTACGCGAATGCCATGTATCACGCCAGGCGGCAGCCACACCGCACGTTGTGGCGGCACGACCAACGCTTCCAGTGGCGTTTCCACCCACATCACCCCGGAGGTGGCATACAGCACCTGCCCCCACACATGCTCATGAGGCTCGATAAAAAGCCCACGCGGATAGGTGCGCGCCAGCGGTTGCACGGGCACGGCGGTATCAGACAGGTCGGGAGGTGCAGCGAGGGCCATGAGGGGTGACCGGATCAGATCAGGATGGGGCACATAGTAGCCGGTCAGGACGCGGGAGTGATTGTGGTGGGACCGGCTTTAGCCGGTCCCACAGGGAACGCAGTGCGCGCCCTTCACACGATCATCAGAAAACGTTGATCGGATAGTCAACGAAGATGCGGGTTTCGTTGCCGTTAACGTTGTATTCGCTAGCGTTATCAGACACACGCAGGAACGAGTTGCGCAGACGCAGGGACAAGTCCTTGGCCGGGCCGCTCTGTACCACGTAAGTCAGTTGGCTGAAGATTTCGCGCTCTGTGCCATTGCCACGGTCAGTGCCGTCATCGATATTGCTACCGCGCACATAGGCCGCTTTGTAGCTTAGACCCGGGGCAACCAGACCGGACAGGTCAATGCCGTAGGCGGCTTGCCACGAGCGTTCGTCCTTGCCGTTGAAGTCAGACCAGTAGGAGTTGGCCAGGTAGATGGTGTTACCGCCATCACCGTAGCCGCCGTCGTTTTGATAACCGCTGTAGTTGTAGCCGGTTTCGCCGGTGCTGCGTTGGTGAGCCAGGGTGAAGGAGTGAATGCCCACCGCCCAGGTCGCCGCGAGGCTCCAGATCTTGTTGTCACGGTCGCCCGCCTGAGTGGACGCCGAGAAGTTCTTGTCCATCTTGGTCTTGTAGCCGTTGAAGTCGAACGTCAACGACTGGTCAGGTGCCAAGGCAAACACATAGTTCAGGTTCACGTACTGCTTCTTGAATACGTCCTCGTTGTCAGAGGCGTAGAGGGCGGCAGTGAACTCGTCGGTGAACTTGTAGCTGGCACCGTAAACGTTGATGCTTTTCAGGCCGCCGCTGTCACGCCCTTCGGCTGACTTGCGAGCTTCCTGAGTGAAGCGACCGACGTTGACTTCCAGACCCTCGATCTCTTTGGAAGTGATCAATGTACCCGTGAAGCTTTCTGGCAACAGACGGCCGTTGTCGTAGCTCAGCACTGGCAGCGCTGGCATTTGATCGCCGTACTTGATGACAGTGTTGGAGATACGCGCCTTGACTGCGGCACCCGCACGAGCGAGGTCATGAGCAGCTTCACCGCTGTCGCCTTGCTTGAAGAAGTCGATGCCCGGCGCGCCACTGCGGCCTTTGCCGCCGTCCAGACGAATGCCGTAGAGCGCGAATGCATCAACGCCCACGCCAACAGTGCCTTGGGTGAAACCGGAAGTGAATGCGCCCGTGAACGCCTGGCCCCACTCCGCACGATCCGAGTTCGGCTCGCGCTTTTTGTAATCGCGATTGATATAAGCGTTGCGCAGTGCAAGATTCAGGTGGCTGTCTTCAACGAAGCCCTTGGAATCTGCCTGACTGTCAGCCATGACCTGGCTTGCACTGATCAGACCCAGTGCAAGCAAACTGATGCGTTTGTTAAGCATTTCTAGTTGTCCTTTTTTCTGCGGATTTGATCACGCGCTGTGGCGACAACCCATAGGGTGTCTGCGGCTCCCGAATGTCATATTCGCGAAGCCCGCACGAAATCATCGCAGTGGACTACTGATGCACGTACATGGCGCTAAGGCCACAGGCGGAGGACGCGAATCCTAGTCGCCGGTCATAAAACTGTCAATTTGCGAAACTTTCTATGCTTATAACTGTCTCGCAGGGCCACGTTTGGCGAGGCCTTAATCCTTGAGTACGCTCAGGAGCGCTTCAAGCTCGGCCTCGTTGAAGAGCCCGGCAGGGTAACGTTGCAGAAGCATCTGCCTGACATCCGGGCGTTGAGGTGTGCGCATACTGGTCGTCCTTAACCAGTCAGCCATCATCTGGCGCGCTTCGCTACTAGCAGACAAATGACGAGCGCGATGCTCTAGACCTGCGTTCATAGGACAACCTCTTAAGTCGTGAGGGGCTCAATCTACTGACCCTTTGTGACAGAAAGGCTAAGTGGAAAACGTTTCGACATTGGCCGTCGCCCCATCCAGAAAGGCAGACGCCGGAAGCGTAACCCACAAAAAAGCCCATCACCGGGATGGGCTTGATCACAGCAAGAACGGAGCCAACTATGTAACGCGAATGTAACCGCGCCTCACAATTCAGGCCCGATGAGGCGCTGGCTGTTGCTGGGTCAGGCAGTGAATATTGCCGCCACCCAACAGTAATTCGCGGCCCGGAACCATGACCACTTCGTGCTCCGGAAACAGCTGCTGCAGTATTTCCAGGGCTTTTCCGTCCATCGGGTCGTCAAAGCTGGGGGCGATGATCCCGCCATTCACGATCAGGAAGTTCACATAAGAACCCGCCAGACGCACTGATGGGTTGCGTTCCTGGCTGCCGTGCACCTGATCGACACCCGCGCATTCTTCTTCGGTGGCGAACAAAGGACCCGGGATTGGCATCTTGTGAACGACGAATGCCCTGCCCTTGGCATCCCGGGTGTTTTCCAAAATACCCAACGCCGCGTGACAACGTGAGTAGTTGGGGTCTTTGGGATCATCGGTCCAGGCCAGCAATACTTCGCCCGGTCGCACGTAGCAGCAGAAGTTGTCGACATGCCCGTCGGTTTCGTCGTTGAACAGCCCGTCAGGCAGCCAGATCACTTTATCCACAGCCAGATTGGCGCTGAGGATCGCCTCGATCTCTTCGCGGGAGAGGTGCGGGTTACGATTGCGGTTGAGCAGACATTCTTCAGTAGTGATCAGCGTGCCTTCGCCATCGACATGAATCGAGCCGCCCTCCAGAACGAAGCCAGGGGTCACATAGCGTGGGCATCTTTCGATTTCCAGCACCTTGCTTGCCAGCTGCGAGTCCAGATTCCACGGGGCGTACAGGCCACCATCAAAACCGCCCCAGGCATTGAAGTCCCAGTCCACACCGCGCACTTCGCCCTGATTGTTGATCACGAAGGTTGGCCCGGTATCACGCACCCAGGCGTCGTCGTTACTGATTTCCACGACACGGATGTTCGGCACATCCAGGCGGGCACGCGCGTTGTCGTACTGGGCAGCCGAAACCGCAACGGTCACTGGCTCGAAGCGCGCGATGGCCTTGGCAACAGCAACGTGGGCAGTCTGGACCGGCTTGCCACCCAGACGCCAGTTATCCGGACGCTCAGGCCAGACCATCCACGTCTGGGTCTGAGGAGCCCACTCAGCGGGCATATGGAAACCGTCGGCGCGTGGCGTGCTGTTGAGAGTGGTCATGGGTAATCAGGACTCCAGTAAGGCGTCGAATCGAACAATCGATAGTTGGCGACTTTATAGACGATAAAAATCGGTACTGAAAGCTAATAAATGATGAATGAGAATAAAAAAGACAAAATTAGCCGATAAAAATCTGATTACAATCTATCCAAATTGCTGAATTGAATGAGATCCATTGTGGGAGCGGTGCTTGCCCGCGATAAGGCGGGACGCGATCTACAGTGAACTGCATCCAGCCTTATCGCGGGCAAGCACCGCTCCCACATGGAACCGAGTTTGATACGAGACACCGCGGCGCCATGGATACCGTGCCATATGAGCATTCACTCCAGCTCAGCCAACACCTTCGACACGCTATCCACAAAAAAGTCCACGCTCTGGCGGGTCGTGCACATCGGTGGTTTGATTTTCAGAATGTTCAAATAGTCGCCGGTTGGCTGCATGAAGATGCCCAGATCCCGCAGCCGGTCGCACAGATAAGTCGTCTCTTCGGTCGCAGGCTCCAGGCTCTGGCGATCACGCACCAATTCAACGCCCAGATAAAAACCCATGCCATGAACGGCACCGACCAGTGGATGAATGTCGATCAACGCTTGCAGCCGGGCCTTGAAATGCCCGCCCACTGTTTCAGCATTCTCCCAGAGCTTTTCTTCCTCCATGACATCCAGCACCGCCATGCCGATCCGGCAACTGACCGGACTGCCGCCCGCGGATGAGAAGAAATACCCCTCGGCCTCCAGCGCCTCGGCAATTTCGCGGCGGGTAATCACGGCACCCAATGGATGACCATTACCCATGCCCTTGGCCATTGTAATGATGTCCGGCACGACGCCTTGCTCTTCGAAGCCCCAGAAATATTGACCCAGGCGGCCATACCCAACCTGCACTTCGTCGGCGATGCATACACCGCCCTGCTCCCTGACCTTCTGATAAACCTGTGACAAGTAACCCGGCGGTAGAGAAATCCCTCCGGCATTGCCGTACACCGGCTCACAAATAAACCCCGCCACCTGGCGCTGTTGTGCCGCCAGTTGCTGCAGGACATGCTCGACGCTTCGTACATACTGCGGCGCGCTGTCCGTACCCCGAAACTCGCCGCGATAGGTGTTTGGCGCCGTCACTGGATGCACCCAGTCCGGACGGGTACTCAGCGCCTGAGGGTTGTCGGCAATCGACGTAGAAATTGCATCGGTCGCCACCGACCAGCCGTGGTAAGCCTCCAGCACGCTGAGCATGTCGCGCCCGCCGCTGTAAGTCCAGGCAAGGCGAATCGCGAGATCGTTGGCCTCGGTGCCGCTGTTGACCAGAAACACGCGATCCATGCCTTCCGGTGCCAGCTTGAGCAGACGTTCGGAGAACTCGGCAACTGCCGCGTAATGAAACCGCGAGTTGGTATTGAGCAGCGACCATTGCCGCCCCGCCTCATTGGCCATGCGCGGATGACCGTGCCCCAGCACGGCAACGTTGTTGAGCATGTCCAGATACGAGCGGCCCTGCATGTCGATCAGGTGGTTGCGCCAGCCCCGTTCGATCTGCGGCGGTGCCTGGTAATAATGCTTTTGCGAGCGGGCAAAACTGGCGTCGCGACGCGCCAGCAGTTCAGCGGAATCCGGCAGTGAAGGTGCGTCGCAATCAAACCCCAACAGCGCGGCGGGTGAAGGGCACAGTGCCTGCCATGCATCAGCCCAGGAAGGGGTCGTGAACAGTGGAGGGCTGAGGTCCGGAGCGGAACACAGCTGCAGCAGCAGTGAGCCGTTACCGTGGCCAATCACCTCACCGGCGACAACACTGGCCCCTGGCGTCAACTCCAGCGCTGCGCCCCAGATTTTCAGGCTCATTTGATCGCCCACCAATAACAACGCTGTATCGGCGGTCAGCCTGAGCGTACCGCTGAACGGCGCATGCAGCGCGGCGGCTGTCGTCAGGTGCAATTCAACATGCAACGCGAAGGTCTCGGGCGCCTTGGCGCTATCGATCACCGTGCGAGACAACCGATATTCCCCAAACCGGCTTGCAGACTGCCCTGTGACCTGCGCGGCTTGTTTGAGTAACAGTTCGTCGATGCCGTTCTGCGTCCAGTTACCTGCAATAAAGTGTTCGCTGAGCACACCCAGATCCACCAACCGAAACTCTCGTCCGCTCAGGCTGGGCAGCAGTGGCTGATAATCCACGGCAGGAGTGATCTGAACACGGACATTGACGGCCGCAAGAATCGCCGCCTCCATCAAGGCCAGCGGCACTGACGTCGCTACATCAAAAATGGCCCATTCGCTGTCGATATTTGCCTGGATGTAGGCATTATCCGGCTCGACTTCGGCCTGCTGCGCACTACTGAGCACCAATACTGCGGAGCGGGCGACGATCAACGGCCATAACGCCTGAAGCTCTTCATGTTGCAGTGGATTGATCGCGTGATAAGCGCGAATGGCCGGCAAGATGTACAACGGATCGCCGTCTGAGTGGTGAAGCAACGCAGCACACGTCACCGATAAATCTGCCACCCGCCAGGTACTGACCAGATCACCGAAGTCGATCAAACCCTGCAATTGCCAATGCACGTGAGCATCTCGCGTCCAGACCACGTTGTACTCGGTGATATCCAGGTGCACGGGCTGCACAGGCAACTTGGGGATCAACGGGATCAAACGTCGCTGCGCCTGTTCAGCAGCTTGTGCAAGGCACGCGCGTTCGTCTTCGCTATCAATGACGGGTAACAGATGCTTGATCACCGCCTGAGCGTGACGCGGATCCCACTGCAGCACTCGCTCCAGCCCCGGATGTTCAAGGCTGGCAAGGGAGCGATCAACGTGTGCGCAAAGCTCGCCAAGCCCTGTTACAACATCGAGCGGGAGATGCTTCAGATGACTTAAAGCCTGCCCGTCGATGAACTCCAGCAACCGGGCATGCACCGCATGGCCGCCAACCTCCAGCGACAGCAGTTGCTCGCCCGAATCAGTCAGTCTTACTCCAGGAACTCTGACCTGGGCGTTATCCGCCAGGTGCCCCAACGCTGCATGTTGTGCGTGCAGCTCCAGCGCAGAGTAATCCCCATGGCAGATCTTCAGTACAAAACGACGCTCACCGGTATCGAGTAGAAAGTTACGATCCTGCTGGCTGCCCAGTTCTTTCAGCGTGCCGCCTAGTCCGTAGTGCTGTTCCAGCAACTGCATGGCCTGCCCGGCGCTGACTTCAGGACAAGGCAGACTGGAACGACGAATCAACGTAGCGAGCGGCATTCAGTGACCCCGGTCTTGTTATACAAAGCGAATGAATTTACAACACTGCAACTATAGGTGTGCCGGAGTCCGACTACAAAATCATGAAAGACAGGCAGGCCAAGCGGCGGTTTAATGACGTTCCATGCACACATGATCAGTTCTTTTCATTAACTCGTGAGCGATTATTGATTGATGGTGCTTGCACGCATCGCTTCGCACCCACAAGCTATGCTCCATACGTGTTAAAGACCTGAAAGGCACAAGGCAAACTCATGCGAATACTTGTTACTGGCGGCGCGGGCTTCATTGGCTCGGCGCTGGTCCGTCATCTGATAAAGAATACCGATCACGAAGTACTCAATTTCGACAAACTGACCTACGCGGGCAATCTCGAGTCGCTGGCTGGCATCGCGACTGATACCCGCTATGAGTTTGTACAGGCTGACATCTGCGATCAGGCCAAAGTCAGCGAAGTGCTGGCCCGTTTCGAGCCGCACGCCATCATGCACCTGGCGGCCGAGTCCCACGTTGACCGCTCCATCGACGGTCCGTCCGAGTTTATCCAGACCAACATCGTCGGCACTTACAGCCTGCTGGAAGCCGTGCGCGGTTACTGGCTGAAGCTGCCGGAAGCCGAGCGCGAGGCGTTCCGCTTTCACCACATTTCTACTGATGAAGTGTATGGCGACCTGCATGGCGTCGATGATCTGTTCACTGAAACCACGCCGTATGCGCCAAGCTCGCCGTATTCAGCCAGCAAGGCTGCATCCGATCACCTGGTTCGGGCCTGGCAGCGGACTTACGGACTGCCGGTAGTCGTGACCAATTGCTCCAACAACTACGGACCGTTTCACTTCCCGGAGAAACTGATCCCGCTGGTTATTCTCAACGCCCTGGCGGGCAAGCCATTGCCGGTGTATGGCAACGGCCTTCAAGTGCGTGACTGGCTGTTTGTCGAAGACCATGCCCGCGCTTTGTACAAAGTGGTCACTGAAGGCGTTGTTGGCGAAACGTACAACATTGGCGGCCATAACGAGCAGACGAATATCGATGTAGTCAAAGGCATCTGTGCGCTGCTGGAAGAGCTGGCACCTTCGCGCCCTGAGGGCATCGCCCATTACGCGGACCTGATCACCTACGTGGCGGATCGTCCGGGTCACGACCAGCGCTATGCCATCGATGCCAGCAAGATCGAACGCGAGCTGGGCTGGACCCCTGAGGAAACCTTTGAATCCGGTTTGCGCAAAACCGTGCAGTGGTACCTGAACAATCTGGAGTGGTGCCGCCGCGTACAGGACGGCAGCTATCAAGGCCAACGACTGGGCTTTACCGATTCAAAGGATCTGATCGCATGACCAAAGGTATCGTCCTGGCAGGAGGCTCAGGCACGCGCTTGCACCCGATTACACTCGGGGTTTCCAAGCAACTGCTGCCCATTTACGACAAACCGATGATCTACTACCCGATCTCGGTGCTGATGCTGGCTGGCATTCAGGACATCCTGATCATCTCGACACCTCTGGATTTGCCTCAATACCGCAGTCTGCTCGGTGACGGCAGCCAGTTTGGCGTGCGCATCCAGTACGCCGAACAACCCAGCCCGGATGGCCTGGCGCAGGCGTTCCTGATTGGCGAGGAGTTCATTGGCGATGATTCGGTATGCCTGATTCTGGGCGATAACATCTTCCACGGGCAGCACTTCGGCGAACAGCTCAAAACTGCCAGGGATCAGAAGAACGGTGCCACCGTCTTCGGGTACTGGGTCAAGGATCCAGAGCGTTTCGGGGTCATTGATTTCGATGAGAACGGTAAGGCGCTGTCCATCGAAGAGAAGCCCAAGGCACCCAAATCCAGCTATGCAGTGACAGGGTTGTATTTTTACGACAACGAAGTCATCCGCATTGCCAAGGACGTGAAGCCTTCGCCCCGTGGAGAGCTGGAAATCACTGACATCAACAACGCCTACTTGCAGCGCGGCGACCTGCACGTTGAACGTTTCGGTCGAGGTTTCGCCTGGCTGGATACCGGTACGCATGACAGCCTGCTGGAAGCCTCGCAATACGTGCAGACCATCGAGCACCGCCAGGGCCTGAAAGTCGCCTGTCTTGAAGAGATCGCCTATCAGAACGAATGGATCGATCGTGAACACCTGCTGGAACGCGCTCAGTATTTTGGCAAAACCGGCTACGGCCAGTATCTGTTCAAACTTGCGGGGGAAAACCGTTGAATGTAATTGCCAGTGAGATCCCCGAAGTACTCATTCTTGAGCCACGCGTATTTGGTGACGAACGAGGATTCTTCTACGAAAGCTTCAATGCCAAGGCCTTTGCTGATGCTACCGGGCTGCGTGACTTGAGCTTCGTGCAGGATAATCACTCCCGTTCGGCCAAAGGCGTACTGCGCGGCCTGCATTACCAGATCGAAAATGCCCAGGGCAAACTGGTACGCGTGACGGCTGGAGAGGTTCTGGACATTGCAGTGGACATTCGCAAAAGCTCGCCTACGTTCGGCCGCTGGGTCAGCGTCAGGCTATCTGCGGAAAACGCCCGGCAACTATGGATCCCGGCGGGCTTTGCCCATGGGTTTGTAGTGCTCAGCGATTACGCCGAATTTCTCTACAAAACGACGGACTACTACACGCCAGCCGCAGAACGCTGCATCCGCTGGGATGACCCGGATCTGGCTATCGACTGGCAATTGGACGGCACGCCGCAACTGTCGGCCAAAGATCAAAACGGCAGAGCATTAAAAGAGGCTGATCTGTTTCCATGAGCAAGCCACTGAGAATCGTCATCATCGGCCAGAACGGCCAGGTGTCCCAAGCGCTGCAGAAGACCCTGGCGGGGCTGGGCGAGCTGGTTGTCCTTGGCCGCGACAAACTTGACCTCAGCGACCAGATGGCCGATTTCGATCAGATACAGGATCTAAAGCCAGACCTGATCATCAACGCTGCGGCCTATACCGCAGTGGACCAAGCCGAGACTGACCAGAAAACAGCGCTTGCCGTTAACGCAATCGCCGTCGGAATGCTTGCCGATCAGGCGAAAGAGCTGGGCATCCCGCTGATTCATTACTCAACGGACTACGTGTTCGACGGCAGCAGAGCCACACCCTGGACCGAGCAGGACAAGCCCTCACCTTTAGGCGTTTATGGCGCCAGCAAGTGGGCCGGGGAACAGGCTATCGAGTATGTCGGCGGGCAGTATTTGATCTTGCGCACCAGTTGGGTTTACTCCAACACGGGACGTAACTTTCTGCTGACCATGCAGCGGCTGCTGCAAGAGCGTGATTCGCTGAACGTCGTGTCCGATCAGGTGGGTGCGCCCACGTGGGCCGGGACCATTGCGCAAAGTACGCGCCAGTTGATCGAACACTGGCGTGACGGGAAACCAGGCGCCTGGGGCACGTATCACCTGACCGCCAGCGGCGAAACTTCATGGTTTGGTTTCACTCAGGCCATTGCCGAGCAGCTAAGCGTGCAAGGTAAAAAGTGCGCAGCACTGGAAGCGATTCCGTCCAGTGCCTACCCGACACCCGCCGCTCGCCCGCTCAACTCGCGACTCGACTGCAGCCTCCTCCAACGCGAATGGGGCGTGCAACAGCCGGACTGGCACAGCGCGTTACTGGAGTGCCTGGCTGAGCAGTAGTTCTGCATTATTCGGGACCTTACCGGAACTGTAGGAGCGCACGAGCACCGCGAGGCCGCGATGGCGTCCTGTCTGATACACCGCTATCGCAGCCTCGCGGTGCTCGTGCACTCCTACAGGTTTAATGTCCGTGATACTGCGATATCTTCTACAGAAAAGCCGACCCTTAGCGCAGTTCAACAATGACCATGAACGCCACCCTCCCACCCCGCCCGCGCTGGCGCAGCCTCGCGCTACTTGCTCTGTGCCTGGCGCCGCTGCTGTGGCCGCTGGAGCATCTGGCCGAGCGTTATTACCGTAACGAACTGGTCAGCCAGAACCGGCAGACGCTGGACCTCTACGTCGCCAACCTGCTGGGTACGCTGCATCGCTATGAAACCCTGCCACAGATTCTCAGCCAGCTCCCGGACCTGCCCGCCGCGCTGAAAGCCCCGCAGGGCAGCGCGCCCCAAGAGGCTGCCAACCATTTGCTGCAAACCATCGTTCGCCAGACCGGGGCGGAAGTCATGTACCTGATGAACGCAGACGGCACGACGATTGCCGCGTCCAACTGGGACAAGCGCGACAGTTTTGTCGGCCGCAATTTCGCGTTTCGCCCGTATTTCAGCGACGCCATGGCAGGTAACCTGGGGCGCTTTTTCGGCCTTGGCACCACCTCGGCAAAACGCGGTTACTTCTTCGCCTCCGCGGTGCGTGACAGTGGCAAAGTGATTGGTGTGCTGGTGGTCAAGATTGATCTGGACCACACCGAAAACCTGTGGGGTAAAACCCCTGAGCAGCTGCTGCTCACCGACCACAACGGGGTTGTCGTCCTCACCTCAAGGCCTGAATGGCGCTTTCGCTCGACCCGTGCTCTGAGCGAAGAAGAAAAACAAGCCATTGTAGCGATCCAGCCCTACCCGACCCGCGATCCACGTCCGCTGTTGCTCGATGAAAACGCCTGGTTGACCCAAAGCCAGGAGATCGAAGAAACCGGCTGGAGCGTGAACATTCTGGCCCCTCGTGCGTTGATTGATCGCCCGGTACGCACCGTCGTTGCCGTCGGTGGCGCAGCGTTACTGGTGGTCATGCTGCTGCTTGGCATCCTGATCCAGCGGCGTCGGCATTATCTGGATCGTATCGCTTTCGAAGCCAAGGCCCGGCGCGAACTGGAAGTTCGAGTGGTGGAGCGCACCAGCGATCTGGAAGGTTTGAACAGCCGTCTGAGGCAGGAAGTACTTGAGCGCGAGCAGGCGCAACAGGAACTGGTTCGCGCTCAGGACGAGCTGGTACAGGCAGGCAAGCTGTCGGCGCTGGGCACCATGTCCGCCAGCATCAGCCATGAACTCAACCAACCCTTGGCGGCGATTCGCAGTTATGCGGAAAACGCGGAAATCCTGCTGGACCATTCGCGCACGGATGACGCACGGGGCAACCTCAAACAGATCGGCGAATTGACGGGCCGCATGGCATCCATCATCGCCCACCTGCGCGCCTTCGCCCGCCGCGACCGCCATGCGCCGGAAAGCGTCGCCCTGCAACCTGCGCTGGACGACACCCTGGCGCTGCTGGCAAAGCGACGCAGGGCCATGGAAGTCGAGCTGATTCGCGACTTGCCTGACGCTACTCTATGGGTCCAGGCCGGTGAGACGAGGCTGCGCCAGGTACTCGGCAACCTGCTGGCCAATGCGCTGGACGCCCTGACCGAAAAAGGACCGCCGCGCAAAATATGGATCAGTGCCGAGCAGACGCCAGAGGGCGTCAACCTGTTCATTCGGGACAACGGCCCCGGTTTTACGCAGGAAGCACTGGCTCGTGCCCGAGAGCCCTTCTTTACCACCAAGACCCGGACTCAGGGTCTTGGGCTCGGCCTGGCGATCTGCGATACCCTGATGCGCGCTTTGGGCGGCGAGTTGCTGTTCGACAACCACCCGACCGGAGGCGCCTTACTGACGCTGCGTCTGAGAGACGGCGCATCCGGGGTCAACCTTCAACCGCCAGAGGACTTATCTGCATGACCGCCATCGACAGCCGGATCCAGGTAGTGCTGATCGACGACGACCCGCACTTGCGTCAGGCCTTGAGCCAGACTCTGGACCTTGCCGGCCTGAAAGTCCTGACCTTGCCGGAAGCCAATGGCCTGGCGGCCAGGATTGAACATGATTGGCCCGGCGTTGTGGTCAGCGACATTCGCATGCCCGGCATGGACGGCCTCGAATTGTTGAGCGACCTGCATGGCAGAGACCCGGAGTTACCGGTCCTGCTGATTACCGGCCATGGCGATGTTCCACTTGCCGTGCAGGCGATGCGCGCCGGTGCTTACGACTTTCTGGAAAAGCCTTTCGCCAGCGATGCACTGCTCGACAGCGTGCGTCGGGCATTGGCCCTGCGACGCCTGGTACTGGATAACCGCAGCCTGCGATTGGCCTTGAGCGATCGCCAACAACTGAGTGCGCGTCTGGTCGGGCAATCCGCTCCTATGCTGCGTTTGCGTCAGCAGATCGGCGCATTGGCCGCGACCAAAGCCGATGTACTGATTCTCGGCGAAACCGGTGCAGGCAAAGAAGTCGTGGCGCGAGCACTGCATGATCTGTCCAATCGCCGCACCGGGCCATTTGTTGCAATAAACGCCGGGGCGCTGGCGGAGTCCGTGGTCGAAAGCGAGCTCTTCGGGCACGAGCCTGGCGCGTTCACCGGAGCCCAGAAGCGCCGAATCGGCAAGTTCGAATTCGCCAACGGCGGCACGCTGTTCCTCGATGAAATCGAAAGCATGAGCATGGACGTGCAGGTCAAACTGCTGCGCTTGCTGCAAGAGCGCATGGTCGAGCGACTGGGCGGCAACCAGCAAATCCCTCTGGATATTCGGGTGATTGCGGCCACCAAGGAAGACCTGCGTCAGGCCGCCGACCAAGGCCGCTTCCGCGCGGACTTGTATTACCGGCTCAACGTCGCGCCGTTACGAATTCCGCCGTTACGCGAGCGTGGCGAAGATGCGCTGATGCTGTTCCAGCACTATGCCGACGCAGCGAGCATGCGCCACGGTTTGCCCAAACATGAACTGCAGCCTGCGCAACGCGCCCTGTTGCTGCGCCATACCTGGCCAGGCAACGTGCGCGAACTGCAAAACGCCGCCGAGCGTTTCGCCCTGGGCCTGGAGCTCGCACTGGAGGGCAATGAAGTGCCGGTGGTTCCCACCATCACGGGTGGCCTTAGTGAGCAGGTTGAAAGTTTTGAACGTGCCTTGATCGCGGCCGAGCTGACCCGGCCGCACAGCTCCGTGCGCAGCCTGGCCGAGGCGCTGGGCCTGCCGCGTAAAACCCTGCACGACAAACTGCGCAAACACGGACTGAGCTTCGGCGGCGGCGCGGATGAGCAGGAATGAAACCCGAGGACAATGAGATGTCACTAAAGGCCGCCGCACTGCAACAGGTGCTGCATCACGACATCCCGCTCACTCAGGCGATGGGTATGAAAGTCTTGAGCTGGCAGGATCACCAGTTGCGCCTGCATCTGCCACTCGCGCCTAACATCAATCACAAAAGTACGGTGTTCGGCGGCAGTTTGTACTGCGGCGCAGTGCTCGCGGGCTGGGGGTGGCTGCACTTGCGCCTGCAGGAGGCCGGAATCGGAGGCGGGCACATCGTGATTCAGGACGGGCAGATCAGCTATCCACTGCCAGTACGCGAAGATGCTGTGGCGATTTGCGATGCGCCGGATGAAGCCGTCTGGGAAAGATTTGTCACGACTTACCAGCGCCGTGGCCGAGCGCGGTTGATGTTGCCAACGCGGATTTGTGCGCAGGGAAGTGATCAGGAAGCGGTACGTTTTATCGGGCAGTTTGTAGTGCGTCGGTGAGTGAGATGCAACGCGGTCTGTGGGAGCGAGGCTTGCCCGCGATGAGGCTGCACTCGATGTGCTGATATCTGCGGTGTCCCTATCGCGGGCAAGCCTCGCTCCCACAGGATCTACGCAATCCCGTAGGACTGGATTTAGCCGGTACTACGGTGTGGTGATTGGCCGTAGTGCTTGTGGGCAAACATAGAATCTCCCACAGGACGCCGCACTCCAACCGTAGCTAAGCGCATAAGCACGAGCCTTAGCTGCGAGCCAACTCCAGCAAACTCTCTCGCCAATGCGCCCCGGCAGGCAGCGCCAAAAAGAACGGATTGAGCAGCGACTCACGGGGCGGGTAGCTGAAAGGTTCGCCAGACAGTTCGAGTACTTCTCCGCCCGCACCTTCCAGCACACCTTGCGCGGCAGCGGTGTCCCACTGCGACGTGAGTGCGAGCCTTGGATAGCAATCGGCAGCCCCTTCAGCCAAGAGGCAGAACTTCAGCGAACTGCCGATATTGGTCAAATGCAGATGTCCGACCGCGGCAGACAAACCGGCCAGCAGACGCTCTTGCTCAGGGCTGGTATGTCGGCGACTGGCGACTACGGTGAAGTCATGACCCGCGCCCGGCTCCTGACGCACGGTGATCGGCGTCACGTGGTCATCGTCATCGCTGCGCCACGCCCCCAGACCAGCACCACCAAAGTAGCAACGGTTGTTGGTCGGCATGGAAACAACGCCAAATACCACCCGGCCATGTTCGATCAGTGCAACGTTTACGGTGAACTCTTCGCTGCCAGAGATGAACTCCTTGGTGCCGTCCAGCGGATCGACCAGCCACCAACGCTCCCACTTTGCACGTTCGCTCAGCGGGATATCAGCATCTTCTTCAGACAGGACATGAATATCAGGCGCCAGCGCCAGCAAGCCTTCAGCGAGTACCTGATGAGCGGCGAGATCCGCCGCCGTCACAGGCGAGTCATCAGCCTTGGAAGTGACGGTCACATTGGCGCGCCAATGCGGCAGGATCACTTCCCCGGCGAGCCGCACAAGCTTGATAACCGGTTCCAGAAGCGGGTGTGGCAGGTTGTTGAAAACATCGGTCATGGCAAAAACAATCCACGCTGGGTCAATAAGTCACGCGCCAGATACAACGCGGCCAAGGCTCGGCCCTCACTGAACTGGGGATGTTCGATCAAACTCGATAGCTCGCGCAAATTCACTTTATCCACACGCATCGGCTCAGGCTCGTCACCTTCCAGACGCTCCTCATAGAGATCGGAAGCGAGCACCACCTGGATTTTCTGGCTCATGTAGCCAGGTGACAGGGAAAGCTCGGTCAGGTGTTCCAGTTGTCGTGCGCCATAGCCTGCTTCTTCCTTGAGTTCGCGATTGGCGGCGGCCAGTACGTCTTCGCCTGGCTCAATGAGCCCCTTGGGCAAAGAGAGCTCGTATTCGTCGGTGCCACCGCAATATTCTTCGATCAAAACCACATGATCGGCATCCAGCATTGCGACGATCATCACTGCGCCATAGCCATTGCCACGCCCCACCAATCGTTCATAAGTGCGCTCGACACCATTGGCAAATCGCAGGTGCAGCTCTTCAACACGGAACAGACGACTGCTGGCGACGATTTCTCGGGCAAGTACGGTGGGTTTCTGGCGCATGACAGGCTCCTTTGCGTAGACGGGTTACTATACCGTGGCTTTTCCAATTGTCTGTCTCGGATATGCTGACGTCACCATCAATGACTTGCGAGACCCGAATGCCTTCCATGCCCTGGCGCGACATCGATACCGTTCTTCTCGATATGGACGGCACCCTGCTGGATCTTTATTACGACGAGCACTTCTGGCTGCAACATTTGCCGCAGCGTTACGCCGACCTGCATGGCGTCAGCCTGGCGATGGCGCTGCTGGAGATGAAGCCGCTGTTTGAGAAAAATGCGGGCACGCTCAACTGGTATTGCCTGGATTACTGGAGCGCCGAGTTGAAGCTGTCAGTGCGTGACCTAAAGCTGGAAACCGCCAATCTGATTGCCCTCCGGCCCGACGCCGAAACATTCCTCGCCGCGATCAAGCAGGCAGGCAAGCGGGTGATCATGATCACCAATGCGCACCGGGATTCGTTGTCACTGAAAATGGAGCGCATCGAACTGGCCCCGTATTTCGAACGCCTGATCAGCTCCCATGACTATGGTTTCCCCAAGGAAAGCCCGCACTTCTGGGACGCGCTGCAGGCTGACATCGTATTTGATCCATCGCGCAGCCTGTTTATCGACGACACCCTGCCCATCCTGCGTAGCGCCCGCACTTTCGGCATCGGCCATCTACTGGCAGTCAGCGAACCGAACAGCCAGAAAGGACCGAAAGACACCGAAGAGTTCGCGGCGGTGAAGGATTATCGGGAGTTGATTGAGGGGCTCTAAAAATATGTAGGAACTGCCGAAGACTGAGATCCGGGCGTGTCAGCGAATCCATTCGCAGCCTTCGGCAGCTCCTACAGCGATCTTCGCTAATCCGGAATACGTAACACCTGCCCCGGATAGATTTTGTTCACATCCTTGAGCATCGGTTTGTTGGCGTCGAAGATTTTCTGGTACTTGTTCGGGTCGTTGTACACCCGTTTGGAAATGGCGCTCAACGTGTCCCCCTTCTCTACCGTCACGAACTTCGCGGCAGTCACAGGCGCGGCACCGGCTGCAACAGTCATCTGGTCATCGACCTTTTCTACACCGCTGATATTACCCAGTGTCAGCAGGATTTTTTCCTTCTCTTCCTGGCTGGCGGCTTCGCCAGTGACCGTCACCGTACTGCCTTCCACGGTGGTCTGAATGTCGGGATTGCCGAGCCCTACTTCTGATATGTGCTTTTTGAGCGCTTCATTCGAGGCGTTGGCATCACCGGGTGTAATTGCATCGAGGATCTTCTCCCCGGCTTCTTTCAAGAAACTGAAAATGCTCATGTGCGGTTCTCCTTGATTGTTATTGTCATGCCCAACACACAAGGTTAGTCGTAACAGGTCATGGAAAACGGTCATCCGACCGGCAGCCGACCGCCCATCCGACACCTCTACAGGCTAGAATTACGCGCTTGCAGTACCAATGGAGCGAATATGGACATCAAACAACTCAAATTCCTGATCGCCCTCGATGAGACGAGGCACTTCGGCCAGGCTGCCGCACGTTGCAATATCACCCAGCCGACCCTGTCGATGCGCCTGCGCAATCTGGAAGAAGAGCTTGAGCTGCCACTGGTCGTTCGCGGACAGCGCTTCGAGGGTTTTACCGCCCCGGGCGAGCGCGTGCTGGCTTGGGCACGCACGGTATTGGCGGCTTATGACGGCTTGCAGGCCGAAGCAGCTGCGTGTCGCGGCCATCTGGTCGGTACGCTGCGGATGGGCGTAGTGCCGTTGTCGAGCTTCGATCCGCTGCCGCTATTGCGGTTGCTGCACGAAAGCCACCCCAACCTGCGCTTCGAACTGTCGGCCCTCAGCTCCGAGCAGATTCTGGAACAATTAGCGAGCAATCGCATTGATCTGGGCGTTTCCTACATGGAGCATCTGGACAGCGAACGTTTCGACTCCCTGACCCTGGCCGAAACCCGCATGGGACTGCTTTACGATCATCGCCACTTCAGTTTCGGCGAGCACCCATTGACCTGGGCGGATTTGATTGAGCTGCCCCTGGGCTTGTTGACCAGCGGCATGCATTTCCGGCAGTCCATCGATCACAACTTCCACAGCCGCGGCCTGCAGTTCATTCCGATGCTGCAGACTGATGCCGTTCATCAGTTACTTCAGGCCGTGCATGGCGGCTTCTGCTGCGCGATCATGCCGCTGGAAGGCGAGCTGGTTAACCTGACTGAAGATCTGCGTCTGCAGCCCATCGACGACGCCCGCACCATGGCTCGTCTGGGCATGATCATGCGGCGTAGCGCACCTCGCTCGGTGCTGGCTGAAGCGTGTTTTGCGCTGTATCAGAAGCTCATGGAAAAACATTGATCGACGTCATCTATCAGTGCATTGGAACTAGCGATTAGACGATATCTGACAAGACGCCTAGTCTTGTGCGATATCACTCTGCCGGTACGTTCCCATGCACGCCAAGCGAACGGCCAGTACGGCGCCCGCAGAACCATCGCCCGCGCCCGCCGCAAGCCAGTCATACAGCTATTCGAACCTCGACCGCGATGTGTCGGCGCCTGCCGATCTCGCTGAAGAAGTCGCGCTGGCCATCGCCTTTAACGGCATCAGCCAGGCGGTCATGCTGGTCACCCCGAACGACCTTGAAGACTTTGTCGTGGGCTTCAGCCTGGGCAGCGGCATCATCGCTTCGCCCGATGAAATCTACGACATCAAGCTCAGCGGCTGCGGTTCTGCGCAGCAGGCCGAAGTCGAAATCGCCAGCCGCGCCTTCTGGGATCTCAAGCAGCAGCGCCGACAGATGGCGGGGACCAGCGGTTGTGGTCTGTGCGGAGTGGAAGCTGTTGAACAGGCGCTGCCTGAACTGAATGTCTTGCCGGGCGCGCCTCTACCGCCTATCGAATGGCTTGAAGGCTTGCGTCAGCGCATTGGTGAATTCCAGCCATTGGGTCGCCATTGCGGTGCGGTGCATGCCGCAGTTTTCATGAATAACCAAGGGCAATTGCTGCTGGGCCGGGAAGATATCGGTCGACACAACGCCCTCGATAAGTTGATCGGCGCCCTGGTGCGCCAGGAAATTCCAATAATCGGCGGCCTTGCCATCGTCACCAGTCGTTGCAGTCTGGAGTTGATCCAGAAAGTCCTGCGCGCTGGCATTCAGACGCTGGTCAGCTTGTCCTCGCCTACCGGCCTGGCCTTGCAATGGGCACGTCGTCATAACCTGAACCTAATTCACCTGCCGCAACACAGTGCGCCGCGGGTTTATAGTCCCGTGATGGAGAATCAAGCATGAGCCTGCATAAAGAAGCCGACCAAAAACCAGTCCCGCGCTACAAGCCCTACAAAGGTGCCGCCGGTGGCTGGGGCGCACTGATCAGTGTGACTCATGCATGGCTGACCAGCGACAACGCACTGAAAAACCTGCGCATGATGCTCAAGACCAATCAGAACGGCGGCTTTGACTGCCCTGGTTGCGCATGGGGTGATTCGCCAGAAAGCGGCATGGTCAAGTTCTGCGAAAACGGCGCTAAAGCGGTGAACTGGGAAGCGACCAAGCGTCGTGTCGACCCGTCCTTCTTTGCCCGCTACAGCGTCAGCGCCCTGCGCGAGCAGAGCGACTACTGGCTCGAATACCAAGGCCGCCTGACCGAGCCCATGGTCTATGACGCCGAAACCGATCGCTACAAGCCGATCAGCTGGGACGACTCCTTTGCGCTGATCGCCAAGCACCTCAAAGCATTGCCGAACCCGAACATGGCCGAGTTCTACACTTCGGGCCGGGCCAGCAACGAAGCCGCTTATTTGTACCAACTGTTCGTTCGCGCCTATGGGACCAACAACTTCCCTGACTGCTCTAACATGTGCCACGAAGCCAGCGGTGTTGCATTGTCGCAAAGCGTTGGCGTCGGTAAAGGCACCGTGACCTTCGACGACTTCGAACACGCCGATGCGATTTTCGTTTGGGGCCAGAACCCTGGCACCAACCACCCGCGCATGCTTGAGCCGTTGCGTGAAGCGGTTCAACGCGGCGCTCAGGTGGTGTGCGTCAACCCGCTTAAAGAGCGTGGTCTGGAGCGCTTCCAGCATCCACAACACCCGATCGAGATGCTCACCAACGGTGACCGCCCAACCAACACCGCCTATTTCCGCCCGGCACTGGGTGGCGACATGGCACTGTTGCGTGGCATGGCCAAGTTCCTGCTGCAATGGGAGCGCGACGCGCAGGCGGCCAATGAGCCGTCGGTGTTCGACCACGCCTTCCTGAACGAACACACCCATGGCGTGCTCGACTACCTGGCGACTATCGACGACACCCCATGGGACAAGATCGTCGAGCAGTCTGGCCTGACGCTGGTGGATATCGAAAAATCCGCACGCATGTACCTCAAGGGCAAGAACGTCATCATGTGCTGGGCGATGGGTATCACCCAACACCGCCACTCGGTGGCGACCATTCAGGAAATCGCCAACCTGATGCTGCTGCGCGGCAACATCGGCCGCCCAGGCGCTGGCCTGTGCCCGGTGCGCGGTCACAGTAACGTGCAGGGCGACCGCACCATGGGCATCAATGAGCGTCCACCGGCGTTTTTCCTTGATGCGCTGGAGCGTCGCTTCCAGTTCAAAGTCCCGCGTGAAAACGGTCACAACGTGGTTGAAGCCATCCACGCCATGGCCGAAGGTCGCGCCAAAGTCTTCATCGCGCTGGGCGGTAACTTCGCCCAGGCGACGCCAGACAGCGCCCGTACCGTTGCGGCTCTCAGCAACTGCGACCTGACCGTGCAGATCAGTACCAAACTCAACCGCAGCCACCTGAGCCACGGTAAAGAAGCGTTGATCCTGCCGTGCTTCGGTCGTACCGACATCGACATGCAGGCCAACGGTCCACAAGCGGTGACCGTGGAAGACTCGTTCAGCATGGTTCACGCTTCCAATGGCCAGTTGCAGCCCTCGTCGCGCCATATGCGTTCCGAGCCTGCAATCCTCGCGGGCATTGCCAACGCGACACTGGGCAAGCAACCGGTGGACTGGCTGTGGCTGGTGGAAGATTACAACCGCATCCGCGAGCTGATTGCCGACACCATTCCGGGCTTCAAAGACTTCAACCAGCGCCTGGAACACCCGGGCGGCTTCTACCTGGGCAACGCGGCCGGTGCTCGTCGCTGGAACACTGCAACCGAGCGCGCCAACTTCAAACCCAACATGCTGCCGCTGGATCTGGTGCACGCCAGCGTACGCTCCACCGGTCAGGAACCTGACCTGATCATGCAGTCCATGCGCTCCCACGATCAGTACAACACCACTATTTATGGCCTGGACGACCGTTATCGCGGCGTGAAAGGTCAGCGTGATGTGGTATTCGTCAACGAAGCCGACATCATCCGCCTGGGCTACCAGCCAGGGCAGAAGGTTGACCTGATTTCGATCTGGGGCGATGGCCGCGAGCGCCGCGTGAAGAACTTCACCTTGCTGGCTTTCGATATCCCGGCTGGCCAGGCTGCTGCTTACTACCCAGAGGTCAACCCACTGGTACCGCTGGAAAGCGTCGGCGATGGCAGCAGCACGCCAACCTCGAAGTTCGTGGCGATCAAACTGGAGCGTGCGGCTGAGTCGGCACGGATTGTTTGATCAGGATTTAGCTTGATCCCAGAGGAACACACTACCTCTGTAGCAACTGTGTTCTCAAGCCAAATGCGCGCCAGCCTGCAAGGCTTCGCGCATCCTTGCGTTGAGCATGGTAACCAGTTTACGAGCAGCGGCCACGAGGGCCACTTTCTTGGGTTTACCATTGGCGACCAAGCGTTGGTAAAAGGGTTTT